>CAYXOX010000118.1:5336-9850 GCA_964466745.1 uncultured Rhodobacterales bacterium | reverse complement strand
GCGTCTGCATGATCCGGTTGGCGATGCGGCCGGCGAAATCGTTCTCGAACCAGCCCACCGATTGCCGGAGCACGTGGCGATGGGCACGCCAGCGGATGAGCGTCCCGAAATTCGGAAGGATCGCGTTGTTGAGCAGGAGCACGTGCAGTGCCTGAACCAGGGGCCGAAGGATCACGATGAAGACGGCCACCGCCAGAAGCTCCGGCCCGTGTCTCGCCCAGACCTCGCCCGGCGCCGTTTCGCCCAGCATGTCCACCAGGCGTCCGGCGTAGTAGATCAGCCACAGCTCGATCAGCGCCACGATCACCGAGACGATGCCCGTCCATGCGAAAACGCGGTGGAAGGGGCGCGCGTAGGCACGCAGGAACGGCCAGAGCCGGCGCGGCGGAACGTCGGTTTCCTCGTAGGGCGTGTACGGATCGACGAGGTTCTCGAACCAGCGGAACATCGGGTGTGCCTCTCGGGGCGTCGCTCCGGGCATATAGCCCCGGTGCGGCCCGGGGGAAACCGCCGCCGGCCGCGCTCAGGCCAGCAGCTCGTCCCGGCTCGCCGCGAAGCCCGAGGCGATCCAGCGCGCCTCAAGCTCGCGCAGCCGGGCGCCGAGCGCCGGGCCCTCGTAGGCGGGCATCAGATCGGCCGCGCTCACCGGGAAGCGCGCGCCCGCGCCCCGGGCCACCGCCGCCGCGGCATCCACGGGCGGCGCCAGCTCGGTGAAGGCGGCGCGCAACGCCAGCGCGTCGCGCCCTCCGCCGTCACCGAGGCGGTAGCCCAGCTCGCCTGGCCCGGCGGTGCTCCGTGCGGCGGCCAGCAGCGCCTCGAGCCTGCGTGCGTCGCTGCGCGAGAGGCGCAGCAGCTCCGCCGCATCGGGCGGGGTCAGCGCCGCGAGGCGGCGCACCGGTTCCGGCGAAAGGCCGAGGCCCGGCTCGAAATGTACCAGCCGCGCGAGCGCCTCGTGCCCCGCACCCGGAAGCGTTGCCGCGAGAACGCCTGCCTGCGCCATGCTCCCAACCGCGGGGGAAGGATCGGGCGCGGCCAGAAGCTTGCGCATCTCGGCGCCCACCCGCTCGCGCGAAAGCGTCTCTATTCCGCCCGAAAGGGCCGCACAGGCGGCGAGGCCCTCCGGCTCGGGCCCGAGGGCCGGATCCCCGTACCAGGCGGTGAAACGGAAGAAGCGCAGGATGCGCAGGTAGTCCTCGCGGATGCGGTCCTCCGCGTCGTCGATGAAGCGGATGCGCCGCGCGGCAAGATCCGCGAGCCCGCTGCCGAGCGGATCGAGCACCTGGCCGTCGGCCCGCGCGTAAAGCGCGTTGACGGTGAAGTCGCGCCGGTGCGCATCTTCTCCGGCGGTGGTGGCGTAGGCCACCGTGGCATGGCGCCCGAAGGTCTCCACGTCGCGGCGGAAGGTGGTGATCTCGTGGGCCTGCCCCTCGGCAACCACCGTGACGGTCCCGTGCTCGATACCCGTGGGAACGCCGTGCAGGCCGGCCGCCCGTGCCAGTTCGAGCACGCGCTCGGGCGGCGCATCGGTGGCGATGTCGATATCGTCCACCTCCTGGCCCATGAGCGCATTGCGCACGCAGCCACCGACGAGGAGGGCGGCGTGGCCCGCCCGGTCCAGCATCGCCAGGGCCGCCTGCGTGCCCGCATGCTCCAGCCATGCGCCGCCCACTCTCATCGCGGCATCCGGTCGGCCAGCGCCCGCAGCATCCGCGCGGTCGCGCCCCAGATGTAGTGCGGCCCGTAGGGCACCGCGAAGAAGCGCCGTTCCTGCCCGCGCCAGCGCCGCGCGCGCACCACGTAGCGCGCCGGATCGGCGAGATGCGCCAGCGGAACCGTGAACACCTCGGCCACCTCGCGCGGCTCGGCCACGGGCCGGAATACCGCGGGCACCCAGGCCAGGACCGGGGTGACGAGAAACCCCGTCACGGTCTCGTGGGGCGGCAGCAGCCCGAGCACCTCCACCGTTTCGGGCGGCAGCCCCACCTCCTCGCGCGCCTCCCGCAGCGCGGTGGCAACGAGGCTCGCGTCGTCCGGGTCGTGCTTGCCGCCGGGGAAGGCAACCTGCCCGGGGTGGTGCCTGAGCGTCGAGGCGCGCTCGGTCAGCAGCATCTCGGCCCCCGAACGCCCCTCCAGCGCGGCCACGAGCACCGCCGCAGGGCGCAGGACGCGCCCCTCGGGCAACGCGACGTGGGCGTTCAGATCGTAGTCGGAACTCGGCGCGCCCTCGGCGCGCACGGCGGCGGCGAGGCGGGCACGGGCTTCAGCGCCCGTCACCTTCGGCCTCCGTGGCCTCGAAACCCAGCGTCTCGGGAGCGAATTCGTAGTGAGCACCGCAGAACTGGCAATCGGCCGTCACGATCCCCTCCTCGGTGGTCATGTGGCCGATGTCCTTCGCGGAGTAGATCGAAAGGCTCTGACGCACCTTGTCGGCCGAGCAGGTGCAGCCGAACTCGATCCGCTGCGCGTCGAACACCCGGGGCTGCTCCTCGTGAAAGAGCCGCACCAGCAGGTCGGTGGGCTGCACGCGCGGGCCCACGAGCTCGAGATCCTCCACGGTGTCGAGGAGCATGTTGGCGCGGGTCCAGCTTTCGCTCTCCTCGCCGTCGAGCATGTCGCCCGGTGCCATGAGGCCCGCCTCGCCGCTCGGCCCGTCGGCACCGGCGCGCAGGGGAGAGGCCTTGGGCATGTGCTGGAGCATCACGCCGCCGGCGCGCCATGCCTCGGCCCCGCCGCTTGCCGGCTGGCGCGACCGCCCGAAGGAAAGCGCGAAGCGCGTCGGCAGCTGCTCGGACTGCGCAAAGTAGGTTTCCGCGCAGTGTGAAAGCGCCGCGCCGGCAATGGGCGTGATCCCCTGGTATGGGGTCGTGCCGGGCCCCTGGTCGATCAGGAGCGCGAAATAGCCCTTGCCGATCTGGTCGAAGGCCGGCGCGCCCGCGCGCAGGCGCTCGGCATCGAAGCTGGCATAGGCCCGCAGCCGGGCCGGGCCGCCTTCCTCGGTGGGGGCGAAATAATCCGTCGCGACGAGGCGGGCCGGCCCGTCGCCACGCACCTGCAGCGAGAGCTTCCAGCGCAGCTTGATCGTCTGCCCGATCAGCGCGGTCAGCAGCGTGGCCTCCGCCACGAGCGCCTCGATCGCCGGCGGGTAGTTGTGCTGCGCCAGAACGCGGTCGAGCGTGCCGTCCAGCCGGGCGACGCGCCCGCGGATATCGGAGCGATCGAGCTGGAACGGCAGGATCGTGTCGTCCCAGGCGATCTGTGAGCCGAGGGTCATGGGGTTTCCTTGGCCGAGGGGAAAAGGCATGAGGCGTGTATATAGAGGCGCCGGGGCGGCGTCCAACCGCTGGGCGGAGGCGAAACCGGCATGCGCAGATTCGGAGAGCCCCCCGAACGGGGCCGGCGCTACACCCTCCGGCGCGGGGTCTATGCCGTGCTGCCGCGGGGCGGGCGGTTGCTCCTGACGCACCAGGCCGAGCCCGTGCCGGAGTTCCAGCTCCCCGGCGGCGGGATCGATCCCGGCGAAGCGCCGCTGGCCGCGCTGCATCGCGAGGTTCTCGAAGAAACCGGCTGGACGATCGCGCGGCCCCGCAGGCTCGGGGCGTTCCGGCGCTTCGCCTACATGCCCGAGTACGATCTCTGGGCCGAGAAACTCTGCGAGATCTGGCTCGCCGCGCCCCTCCGCAGGCGAGGCCCGCCCAGCGAGCCCGGGCACACGGCGCTGTGGCTGCCCGCCGCCCTCGCGGTGGCGCGGCTTGCGAACGCCGGCGACAGGCACTTCGCGGCACGCGCAGGTCTTGCCGCCGGCCCCCTCGGAGGGGTCGGCAGGCGGCGCGCCGGCCATCGCTCTACCCTCCGCGGCGTGGCAGGCTAGGCGAGGCGCTCGAGCAGCAGCGCCGAGACGTCATCCTCGAACTCGGCGGAGCCTGCGCGGGCCGCCAGCTCCCAGAGCAGCGCGTCGAGCAGGGCCGGGCCGCCAAGGGCAGCGTTGCGGGCCAGCAGCTCGGTGAAACCCTCATCGTCCAGCGGCTCGCCCGAATCGCTCGCGCACTCCGTGATCCCGTCGGAGGAAACCAGCAGGCGGTCCCCCGGGGCGAGCTCCAGGTCGAAGGCCTCGAACCGCGCGTCCGGCAACAGCCCGACGGGAAGCCCGCCGCCGCCCAAGCGCTCCACCGCGCCCGAGGCGCGCAACACGGTCGGGTGCGGATGCCCCGCCTGCACCGCCCGAACGCGCCCGCTGCAGAGATCGGCCTCGCCCAGCAGAAGCGTGAAGTAATGTTCCCCGCCCGTTTCGCTTTCGAAAAGCGCGTTCAGCTCGACGGCGACCTCCTCGGGTGGCCGCATCCTGCCACCCGGGCCGAGCGCGATGTTCTGGCCGGGGCGCGCGCCCGAGAGAAGCCCCGAAAGGCGCGCGGCGAGGATGCCCGAGGCGATGCCGTGCCCGGAGACGTCCAGCCCGAAGAAGCCGACCCGCCCGGGCCCGGCATCGAAGACGCCCACGAGATCGCCGCCGACATGGC
>CAYXOX010000118.1:0-5326 GCA_964466745.1 uncultured Rhodobacterales bacterium | reverse complement strand
ATGGCCCGAGGGCCGCAGCAGCAGCGAGACACGCGCCCCCGGGTAATCCAGCGTCCGTTCCGGAACGAGGCTTTGCTGGAGCTTCCGGGCCGCGGCGAGATCGTGATCGAAGGCGCGGTAGAGGGCCTGGATCTCTGCGAGCGCCTCGCCGATCACGCGGTTCTTCTCGGTCAGCTCGCGTTCCATCCGCAGGATGCGCTCGCCCGCGCTGATCCGCGCCACGAGTTCGCCCGCGCTCACCGGCTTGGTGAGAAAATCGTCCGCCCCGGCCTCGAGCCCGTAGGCGATCTCGTCCTTGCCGCTGCGGGAGGTGAGCAGGATGAAGTAGAGGTAGGGCAGGCCCGGGAGCGCCCGCAAGGACGTGCAGAGCGCAAGGCCGCTCATGCCCGGCATCATCCAGTCGCTCAGAACGAGGTCGGGAGGGTCCGCACGGCAGGCGGCCAGCGCCTCCTCGCCGCTGCCGGCCTCGCGCACATCGAAGCCGCGGCGGGTCAGCAGGGACCGCAGGATTCGGCGTTGTGCCGGGCTGTCGTCCACCACCAGCACCCGCTCGACGCGGAACGAAGGGCGGCTCTGCGGCGTTGCGCGCTGAGGAATTGCCACCTTCGGCCTCCCTGATCAGGGCTGGAGCCTTGGCATGGCGGAGGTTTCCATTTGCTGAAGGCCCGCCGAAAGCCCGCGTTAATTCCCCACCCCTACGTTGCGCCCTTCAACGCAGAGGGGATCGCACCATGATCGACTGGTCTCGCATAGAGGAATTGCGCGAGGAGGTGGGGCCCGAGGATTTTCCCGAGGTGGCGGAGCTCTTCCTCGAGGAGGCCGGCGCAGCCGTGGCCCGGCTTTCGGGAACGGGCACGGGCACGGGCACGGGCCGGCTGGGCGAAGACCTGCATTTTCTCAAGGGTGCCGCGCTCAACCTCGGCTTCGCCCGCGTGGGCGAACTGTGTGCGCACGGTGAGGAGCGCGCTCGCGCCGGTCTGCCGGCGGAAACCGGCGCCATCCTGGCCGCCTGGAGCGAAAGCCGCGCGGCCTTCCTCGCCCGGATGGCCTCGGCCATGGGCCGCTAGGGCAGGATCGTTGGCCCGGCCCGGCAGCCGGAACGCGGCCCGGATCAGCGCAGGTCACGGCCCTCCACCGCCACGCCGTAGACGGTCGTGAGCACGCTTGCACCGACCATCAGGGTAATCCAGGAGGCTACCGCGCCGAGGACGGCGCCCAGTGGGCCCGGCATCGCCAGCAGCGCAGTGGCCGCGAGCCCGGCAAGGCCGATCACCGAAAGCCCCACGAGATCGCGCGAAACGGGGGCCGTGGCCGCCCAGCTCTGGCGCAGGCCCATCGGCTGGTCGATCGCCGCGGAGGGCATGACAAGCCCGAGCCGCAGCGAAAGCCAGATCACCCCTGTCCCCACGACCGCACCGCCAACGCCCACGCCCACGCTGCCCAGGGCGGCGGTGAGCGGCAGGATCAGCACGGCCGCGCCGAGGCCCCCCGCCAGCCCCACGATCAGGCTCACGAGAAGCAGCCGGCCGAAGTAGCTCAGCGTCCGGCTCGCGCTCCAGGGCGGCAGCACCGCCTGCGGATACTCCTGCAGCAGCACGAAGCGGTGCCAGGCCACGGCAACCCATGCGCCCAGAAGACCGTTGACGAGGAAACCCGCAATCGCCTGCATGCCCACAGAGGCCCCGGGCCCGATGTCCTCGGGACCGGCGGGAGTCAATGCCGGCTCGTGGCGGTACACGAGCAGCCACAGCGCGAGCTGCCCCGCGACCACCAGCGCCACGCTCAGCCGCAGCGCATCGGGCAGGTTCGTGAAAACCATGCGCAGCGCATGGGCAAACATCCGGTAACCGAGCATACTTGCACTCCTGTCGGGCCTCCCGCGTCCCCTATCAAAACCGGGCACGAAGCGTAAGGTTGCAGGTGCACGGGCGGCGCTGGTGCCTTGCTCCCCGGCGGGAAACCCGGTATCGCCCACGCGGTTCTGTTGGGGAAGAAGCATGTCCGCGCCAAAGAAGGTCGTTCTCGCCTACTCGGGCGGTCTCGACACCTCGATCATCCTCAAGTGGCTCCAGGTCGAATACGGCTGTGAGGTGGTGACGTTCACCGCAGACCTCGGCCAGGGCGAGGAGCTGGAGCCGGCGCGGGCCAAGGCCGAGCTGCTCGGTGTGAAAGAGATCTACATCGAGGATCTGCGCGAGGAATTCGTGCGGGATTTCGTGTTTCCCATGTTCCGGGCCAATGCCGTCTACGAGGGGCTCTACCTTCTGGGCACGTCCATCGCGCGGCCCCTGATCTCCAAGCGCCTGGTTGAGATCGCGGCCGAGACGGGTGCCGATGCGGTGGCCCATGGCGCCACGGGCAAGGGCAACGACCAGGTCAGGTTCGAGCTCTCGGCCTATGCGCTCGACCCCGACATCAAGGTGATCGCGCCCTGGCGGGAATGGGATCTGACCTCGCGCACGAGACTCATCGAGTTCGCCGAGGCGCATCAGATCCCGATCGCGAAGGACAAGCGCGGCGAGGCGCCCTTCAGCGTGGACGCGAACCTCCTTCACACCTCCTCGGAGGGAAAGGTGCTCGAGAACCCGGCCGAGGAAGCGCCGGACTACGTGTACCAGCGCACGGTGCATCCCGAGGATGCGCCCGACGCGCCGGAATACGTGGAAGTGGGGTTCGAACGCGGCGACGCGGTTTCCGTGAACGGAGAGGCGCTTTCGCCCGCCGCCCTGCTGACGCGGCTCAACGAGCTTGGCGGCCGCCACGGATGCGGCAGGCTCGACCTCGTGGAAGGGCGCTTCGTGGGCATGAAATCTCGCGGTATCTACGAAACGCCCGGCGGAACGCTCCTGCTCGAGGCGCATCGCGGTATCGAGCAGATCACGCTCGATCGCGGCGCGGCGCATCTCAAGGACGAGCTGATGCCGCGCTACGCGGAGATGATCTACAACGGTTTCTGGTTCAGCCCGGAGCGCGAGATGCTCCAGGCCGCCATCGATGCCAGCCAGCGCCACGTTACCGGCACGGTGAGGCTGAAGCTCTACAAGGGGTCCGCGCGGGTCGTGGGCCGCGCCTCCGCGCATTCGCTCTACTCCGAGGCGCATGTCACCTTCGAGGAGGATGCCGGCGCCTACGACCAGAAGGATGCGCAGGGTTTCATCCAGCTCAACGCGCTGCGCCTGAAGCTTCTTGCGGCTCGGAACCGCCGTGTCGGCGGCTGAGGCGTGCGCGGGCCACGCAGCGGCCGTCCGGACTGGACCCCGGCCTCGGCGCATGGGATAGCGGCCTGATGGCGATGGATCCCGACGAGGCAGAGCTGTTCACCGAGGCGCAGGATGTGGTCTGGGCCGACGTGGTTGCCGAGCTTTCGGCCGGGCGCAAGACAACCCACTGGATGTGGTTCGTCTTTCCCCAACTGGCCGCGCTGGGGCGCTCGAACACCTCGCAGCTCTACGGCTTGCACGATCTCGACGAGGCCGGCGCCTACCTCGCGCATGAAACGCTTCGCGCGCGCCTGCTGGAAGCCGCGGGGCTGCTGCTCGCGCACCGCGGAACGGACCCTGTGGAGATCCTGGGCGGCATCGACGCGCGAAAGCTGCGCTCTTCCATGACGCTCTTCGCCGCCGTGCCCGATGCGCCGCCGGTCTTCTCCGAGGTGCTCGACGCGTTCTACGGCGGCGAGCGCTGCGGGGAGACGCTTCGCCTCATCTCGGAAGGCGACGCCTGAGGCCGGCGAGGGCCGGGCCCGGTCAGGCCCGGGCCGGCATCGCCTTTTCGAAAAGCCCCGCTGCCTGCAGCGCCGTTGCGGCGATGTCGACCGCGGTGAGGCCGGCCTCGGCATACATCGCCTCGGGGCTCGCCTGGTCGATGAAACGGTCGGGGAGCGTCATCGTCCTGATTGCGAGGCCCCTGTCGAAGGCGCCCTGGTTGGCGAGATCCTGCAGGACCATCGCGCCGAATCCGCCGGCGGCGCCCTGTTCCACGGTCACGAGCGCCTTGTGGTGGCGGGCTAGCTGGTGGATCAGGCGCCGGTCGAGCGGCTTGGCGAAGCGGGCATCGGCAACGGTGGCCGTCACACCGTGGGCTTCCAGCGCTTCGGCGGCGGCAAGGCACTCGCCGAGATGTGCGCCGAAAGACAGGATCGCAACGGTATCGCCCTCGCGCAGGATGCGGCCGCGCCCCACGGGCAGGATCTTGCCCCGCTCGGGCAGGGGTGCGCCCGTTCCGGCGCCGCGGGGATAGCGGAAGGCGATGGGCCCCTCGCCCCAGTCGGCCGCGGTGGCCACCATGTGCACGAGTTCGGCCTCGTCGGACGCGGCCATCACGGTGAAGCCGGGCAGGTTGCACAGGTAGGCCACGTCGAACGCGCCGGCATGGGTCGCGCCGTCGGCGCCCACGAGGCCGGCCCTGTCGATGGCGAAGCGCACGGGCAGCTGCTGCAGGGCCACGTCGTGCACCACCTGGTCGTACCCGCGCTGCAGGAAGGTGGAGTAGATCGCCGCGAAGGGCTTGAGGCCCGAGGCGGCGAGCCCGGCGGCGAAGGTCACCCCGTGCTGTTCGGCGATCCCCACGTCGAAGACGCGGTCGGGGAAGCGCTCGGCCATGGTGTTGAGCCCGGTGCCCGAGGGCATGGCGGCGGTCAATGCCACGATGGCGGGGTCGCGTTCGGCCTCGGCCGTCAGGGCGCGGCCGAAGACGGAGGTGTAGGAAGGCGCTCCGGGGGCGGATTTGGCCTGCGCGCCCGATGCGACGTCGAACTTCGAAACGCCGTGGTACTTGTCGGCTGAGGTTTCCGCCGGCGCGTAGCCCTTGCCCTTCACCGTGCACACGTGGATGAGCACCGGGCCGGTCGCGCGGGCACGGGCGGCGCGCAGCACCGAAAGCAACTGCCCCATGTCATGCCCGTCCACCGGGCCCACGTAGGAAAAGCCGAGTTCCTCGAAAAGCGTGCCCCCGCCCGGCATGGCGGTCACGAGCTGGCGCGCGCGGCGGGCGTGTTCGCGGATGGGGCCCGGAAGGGCAGCCTCGAAGCCCTCGGCCATTTCCTTGAGCGCGCCGAGCGGCGTGCTGGCGTAGAGCCGGCTGAGGTAGGAAGACATCGCGCCCACCGGGGGGGCGATGCTCATCTCGTTGTCGTTGAGGATCACGAACATCCGGCGGCCCTCGTGGCCGGCGTTGTTGAGCGCCTCATAGGCCATCCCGGCCGAGATCGCGCCGTCGCCGATCACGGCGATGGCGTCGCCGGTGGGCATGCCCATGTCGCGGCCCACCGTGAAGCCCAGCGCCGCCGAGATGGAGGTGGAGCTGTGGGCCGCGCCGAAGGGGTCGT
>CAYXOX010000117.1:0-9869 GCA_964466745.1 uncultured Rhodobacterales bacterium | reverse complement strand
CATGTCGCCGTAGATCGTGGCATAGCCCACCGCCACCTCGGACTTGTTGCCGGTGGTCAGCAGCATCTCGCCGAACTTGTTGGAGAGCGCCATCAGCATCAGCCCGCGCAGGCGCGACTGCAGGTTTTCCTCGGCAAGCCCCTCCGGCAGGCCCGCGAAGAGCGGCGCGAGCGTTTCTGTCACCGCCCGGCGGGCCGGGCCGATGGGGAGTTCATCGAGCCGGCAGCCAAGCGCGGCGGCTGCCGCGGCCGCATCTTCGAGAGAGTGCGCCGACGTGTACTCCGACGGAAGCATCACGCAGCGCACGTTCTCCGGGCCCAGCGCATCGGCCGCGATCGCCGCCACCAGCGCGCTGTCGATCCCGCCCGAAAGGCCCAGCAGCGCACGCCCGAACCCTGTTTTCCGGAAGTAGTCGCGCGTGGCCTCCACCATGGCCCGGTAGTCCTGCTCCCAGGCATCCGGGCGCGGCGCGATCTCGCCCCGAACCGGGCACCAGCCAGCCTCCGTCAGCTCGAAATCCAGATGCTCGATGGCCTCGTCGAACACCGGCATCCGCATCGCCAGCCCGCAGGACGCGTCGAGCACGAAGGAGCCGCCGTCGAAGACCTGGTCGTCCTGTCCGCCCACCATGTTGAGATAGACGAGCGGTAGCCCCGTCTCCACCACGCGGGCCACCATCCGGTTCATCCGCACGTCGTACTTCTCGCGGTAGTAGGGCGATCCGTTAGGCACGAGCAGGATCTGTGCTCCGCTTTCGGCCATCGTCTCCGGCACGGACGGATGCCACGCATCCTCGCAGATGGGAGAGCCTATCCTGATCGGTCCCACCGAATAGGGGCCCGAGACCGGACCGCTGCCGTAGAGGCGTACCTCGTCGAAAACCAGCTCGTTGGGGAGCTCGTGCTTGCGCATCGTCGCCGCGATGACACCGTCCTTCAGCACGAACCACGCATTGTAGAGAATGCCGTCCTCGAGGAGCGGGGCGCCGATGCCCAGCGCCGGGCCGGAGGCGGTTTCCTCCGCGAGCAGGTGGAGGTGGCGCCGGGCGTCCTCCACGAACGCCCGCTTCATCACGAGATCCTGCAGTTGGTACCCCGTGAGGAACATCTCGGGCATGGCGACCATCTGCGCGCCGGCGGCGCGGCCGGCCTCCCACGCCGCGCGCGCCTTGGCGCGGTTGCCGCCGATGTCGCCCACGGTCGGGTTCAGCTGCGCAAGGGTCAGACGGAAACACTCGGTCATCGCGTGGCATCCTAGGAAATTCCGCGCCGCTCTAGCGCGCCGGGGCGCCGGGCGAAAGCGGGGAGGCGCGCCACGGGGAAAGACGTTGCCCCCTCGGTGACCGTCAACTAGGCTTCCGTCGAGCTTCATCAACGCCATGTACGCGGCTGCGAAGAGGGGGGAGGCGCGATGGACAGGCGAAGCGGAACGGTGCGGGGCACCGTTGCTGCGGCCGGGCTGGCGCTCGGCTTGCTGGCAGGGCCCGCCAGTGCCCAGGGCCAGGGCGAAATCATCACCCAGCAGTACGAGAACGGGGGCATCTACGAGGGCACCTTCCTCGAGGGTCTTCCCCATGGCACGGGCACCTACCGCCTGCCCAACGGGTACGAGTACACCGGCGAATGGGTGGAGGGCGAGATCCGCGGCGAGGGCGTGGCCCGTTTCCCCGACGGTTCGGTCTATGAAGGCGCGTTCGCGGCCGGCAAGCCCGAGGGGCGCGGAACGATGACGTTCTCGAACGGCGGGGTCTACACCGGCAGCTGGTCCGACGGCGTGATCGATGGTTCGGGAACGTTCAGCTACGCGACAGGCG
Source organism: uncultured Rhodobacterales bacterium (assembly GCA_964466745.1). Lineage (GTDB taxonomy): Bacteria > Pseudomonadota > Alphaproteobacteria > Rhodobacterales > Rhodobacteraceae > CAYXOX01. The sequence continues at coordinate 8,056 of CAYXOX010000117.1, read as the reverse complement.
AGGTCTACACCGGCGGTTTTCTGAGCGGGCAGCAGCATGGCGAAGGAAGGCTCGAAGGCCGCGACGGGTACGTCTACGAGGGCGGCTGGTCGAACGGGGTGAAGGAAGGAACGGCCACGATCACATATCCCGACGGCTCCACCCACGAAGGCGGGATGCGCGCCGGGCTGCGCCACGGCCAGGGCCGGCTGACGCTGACCGACGGCATGGTCTACGACGGCGACTGGCTCGACGGGCAGATCGAGGGCGAGGGCCGCCTCGTGCAGCCCAACGGCGATGTCTACACCGGCGATTTCGTGCAGGGCCGCCGCGAGGGGCGCGGGCGGGTCGTCTACGAGGGCGGCGATGTCTACGAAGGCGAATTCCTCGCCGATCAGCGCCACGGCCACGGCACCTTCAGCACCGAGGCCGATGGCTACACCTACACCGGCGAATGGCGCGAGGGCGCGATCACCGGCGAGGGCGTGCTCACCTATCCCGACGGCACGGTGCACACCGGCAGCTTCGTCGGCGGTGCGGCCGAGGGCTTCGGGCGGATCGAATACGCCGATGGCAACGTCTACGAAGGCGAGTGGAAGGCGGGACTGTTCGACGGCGAGGGCCGGGCGGAATACGCGAACGGCCAAATCTATGTGGGCAGCTTCGTCGAAGGGCAGCGCGACGGCGCGGGCACCATGACCTTTCCCAGCGGCGTGCGCTACGAGGGTGAGTGGCAGGACGGGCTGCGCACCGGCACCGGTACGGAGACCCGCCCCGACGGCAGCAGCTACTCGGGCGAGTGGGAGGGGGGCCAGCGCCACGGCGCCGGCATCGAGACCTTCGCCGACGGCGGCACCTACGAAGGCGAATTCACCAACGGGCTTCGCAACGGCACCGGCACGCTCGAACTGCCCGGCATCTTCACCTACACCGGCGACTGGACGGAGGGCGAGATGACGGGCGAAGGCGTTGCGACCTACGCCAACGGCGATGTCTACGAGGGCAGCTTCGAGAACGGCCGCCGCGAGGGCGCGGGCACCATGCGCTATGCCGACGGCGCCGTCGCGACCGGAACCTGGGAGGACGGACGCCTCGCCGCGCTCGCGGACGGCACCTCGCCAGATGCCGGGGCGCCACCCTCGGCGCCCACCGCTCCCCAGCAGGACGGCCGAGACTCGGCGGCGGAGTAGCCGACCGCGCCGAGCCGCGCCTCGCTAGACGATTTCTCCCGCGTCGAGGCGAGCGAGGATCACCTCAGCCTCGGCGAGCACGGTTTCACGCCGCTCGGGGGCGAACCTTTGCCAAGTGCGGTACATCGTGCCCATCCGCGGGTTCGCCTCGAAGCGTTCCCGGTGGCGGTGGAGGAAGTGCCAGTAGAGCAGGTTGAAGGGGCAGGCCCCCTCGCCGGTCTTGCGCTTCACGTCGTAGGCGCAGCCCTTGCAGTAGTCCGACATCCTGTCGATGTAGGCGCCCGACGAGACGTAGGGCTTGGAGCCCACGACCCCGCCATCGGCGAACTGGCTCATGCCCAGCGTGTTGGGCGCCTCGACCCATTCATATGCATCGGCGTAGACGGCAAGATACCATTCGTGCACGGCCCGGGGCGCCACGCCCGCGAGTAACGCGAAGTTGCCGGTGACCATCAGCCGCTGGATGTGATGCGCATAGGCTTCCTCGCGCGTCTGCTCGACGGTCTTCGCAAGGCAGCGCATGCCGGTTTCGGCCCCCCAGTAGAGCGCCGGCAGGGCACGGCTATGCCCGAGCGCGTTCCGCGCGGTGTAGCCCGGCCCCTCGTGGAAGTAGACACCGCGCACGAATTCGCGCCAGCCAAGGATCTGACGGATGAAGCCCTCGACCGCGTTGAGCGGGGCGCGCCCCGCGCGCCATTCCGCCTCGGCCCGGCGGCAGGTTTCGAGCGGGTCGAGCAGGCCGGCATTGAGGTAGAACGACACGAGGCCATGGTAGAGAAACCGCTCGCCGGCCAGCATCGCGTCCTGGAAATCGCCGAAGCGGGGCAGCGCGTGGGCCAGGAAATGCGCGAGCTGCGCCTCCGCCCCCGCAGCATCCGTGGCAAACCAGAAGGGCCGGGCTTCGCCGAAGTTCCGCGCGAACCTTGCCTCGACGAGCGCGAGCACCTCCTCCGTCACGGCATCGGGCGGGTGCCGCAGCGGGGGCTCGAATTCAAGCCCCCGCGCGGGCGGCTTGCGGTTCTCCGCGTCGTAGTTCCACTTTCCGCCCGCCGGCTTGTCGCCCTCCATCAGGAGGCCGGTCCGGCGGCGCATCTCGCGGTAGAAGTACTCCATGCGAAGCTCGCGCCGCCCCTCTGCCCACGCCTCGAACAGGGCGTGGGAGGCGATGAAACGCGTGTCCTCGAACTGGTGCACCGGAAGCGGGGTCTCCTCCAGCGCCGCGATCAGCCGGAACTCGCCGGGCTCCGTCGCCAGCACCTCCCTGGCGCCTGTCTCATCGGCGCGGCGCAGCAGCTCGCCCGGGATCGAGCCGGTGTTTTCCGGGTCGTCGAGGCGGGTGTAGAGGACCCGCCAGCCCTCGGACTCCAGCCGGGCGGCGAGCTTGCGCATCGCCGCGAATAGAAAGGCGATCTTCTTGGGGTGGTGCGGCACGTACTGCGCTTCCTGGGCGACCTCGGCCATGACGACGACGTCGGTCGCCCGGTCGGCTTCGCGCAGGGCGGCGATACCCGGCGAAAGCTGATCGCCGAGCACGAGCACGAGCCGGCTCATCGCGCGGACCTCACCGGACGGGCGTGCGCCGCCTTGCCGATCACCACGGCACCCGTGCGCCGGAATAATCGAAAAAGCCCCCGCTGTCCCCGGGCCGCAGCGCCGCCAGCACGGCGAGCAGGTTCCGCGCCGCCTCTTCCGGAGGGGTGGCCTTGCCCGGCGCGACGAACTCCTCCGTGAAGGCGGTGGCCACGGTGCCGGGGTGCAGCGCGGCGAGCACCGCCTCGGGGTGGGTGCGCGCGATCTCGATGGCCGCGGTGTGCACGATCTGGTTCACGGCCGCCTTCGAGGCGCGGTAGGAATACCACCCTCCCAGGCGATTGTCGCCAATGGAGCCGACACGCGCCGAGAGCACCGCGAACTCGGCGCGGCGATCCCGGGGCAACAGGCGCGGCGCGTGCCGCAACACCAGCGCCGGGCCGATCGCGTTGAGCGCGAACTGCGCCGCCATGGCCTGCGCGTCGATCTGCCGGAGCGCCTTCTCGGGCCCGGCACCGGCGATCTGCAGCGCGCCGGTCGCCACGACGACGAGATCGAACGGCCCTTCCAGCCCGCCCAGTGCCGCATCCACCGAGGCCTGCGCGGTAACATCGAGCCCGTCGGCCGAGCGGGAGAGCGTGCTCACCCTCTCCGAACGGCCGGCAAGCGCCGCCACGAGGGCCGCGCCGATGCCGCCCGATGCGCCGATCACGAGAGCATGTTCATAGGTCATGGGGCGGAGCTATCTCGCCCGCGGGGCTGGTCAAACGCGCCGCGTGCGTTCACCTTCAGCCGCGGAGGTGAACATGTCCCTGCCAACCGTCTACCACATTCCCGTCTGCCCGTTCTCGCAGCGCCTCGAGATCCTGCTGGAGCTGAAGCGCGCGCGCGAAAGCGTGGACTTCAGCGTCGTCGACATCACCGTGCCGCGGCCGGACTGGCTCCTTGCCAAGACCCGCGGCACCACCGCCCTGCCCGTTCTGGAAAATGCAGACGGCCGGATCCTGAAGGAAAGCCTCGTGATCCTGCGGTATCTCGACGAAACCGTGGGCGCGCCCGTCGCCCGGACCGACCCGTTCGAGCGCGCGGTGGAAAACAAGCTGATCGCCCGCGAGGGCTCCTTCACCCTCGCCGGCTACAGGATGGTGATGAACACCGATACCGCGGCTCGCGAGAGCTTTCGCGAAAGTATGGATGCCGAGTACCGCGCGCTCTCGGCCTTTCTCGAAGACCATGCGCCAGAAGGCCCATGGCTCTTCGAGAGCTTCGGCCTCGCCGAAGCCGTGTTCACGCCGATGTTCAAGCGGTTCTGGTTCCTCGAGTATTACGAGGGGTACGAGGTACCGGACGAACCCGCGTTCGCGAGGGTGCGAGCATGGCGCGACGCCTGCGTGGCGCACCCCGCGGCGCAACAGGTGAGCCGGGAGGAGATCGTCAAGCTCTACTACGATTACGCGCTCGGGGTCGGGAACGGGGCCCTGCCGCCCGGACGCGAGCGCTCCAGCTTCGTTTTCGAGCCGCACTGGCGCGAGCGCCCGATGCCGCCGAGGGAAACCTACGGCCGCGCCGCATCCGACGCGGAGCTGGGCCTTGTCTGACCCCGACGTCCGGTTCTGGAACCGCATCGCGCCGAGATACGCGCGCGCCAGGCTTGCCGACGAGGCCGCCTACCAGCGCAAGCTCGAGATGACCCGGGCGCTTTTCGGACCCGGCGCCACGGTGTTCGAGCTTGGCTGCGGCACCGGCAGCACGGCGCTCGCGCATGTCCCCCATGCCGGACGAATTGACGCCATCGACTTTTCTGCCGGCATGATCGAGATCGCGCGGGCCCGGGCGGCGGCCTCAGCCGCCTCCAACATCCGCTTCGAGGTGTCGGCCGTCGAGGACTGGCCCGCCGAGCCGGCAAGCTACGACGTGGCCATGGCCCATTCCGTGCTGCATCTCGTGCGCGACCGCCCGGCAACCCTCGCCGCGCTGCACCGCCTGGTGAAGCCCGGCGGGTACTTCGTGTCGTCCACCGCGTGCCTTGCGGACTTCATGGGCTGGTTCGGCGTCGTCGCCCCGCTCGGGCGCGCGCTGCGGCTTCTTCCGCGGGTCTCCGTGTTCGGCGCCGAGACGCTCCTCGACGAGATCCGCGCAGCGGGGTTCGACGTGGTGGAAACGTGGCAGCCAAAGCGCAGGGCGGCGTTCTTCGTGATCGCCCGAAAACCCGAAGCCCCCGTTTCCCACTGAGGGCTTTACATCGGCGGGGCTGTGGGTATCGTGCGCGCCATGACTGGCTGGACCCTTCCCGCGCTGCTTCTCCTTAGCCGCCTCTGAGCGTGCCATTCGGCGCGACCGCTCAGGGGTGACGCAGCGCCGCATGCACGAAACGACCAGCCAGAGAGACATTCCCATGACCACGCCCACTTCGGAACAGGACCGCGTCCTGATCTTCGATACCACCCTGCGCGACGGCGAGCAGAGCCCCGGCGCCACAATGACCCATGCCGAGAAGCTGGAGATCGCCCAGCTGCTCGACGAGATGGGCGTAGACATCATCGAGGCGGGATTTCCGATCGCTTCGGAGGGCGACTTCAACGCGGTCAGCGAGATCGCCCGGCAGACGAGGAACGCCCAAGTCTGCGGGCTGGCACGAGCGAACTTCAAGGACATCGACCGATGCTGGGAGGCCGTGCGCCACGCGAAGGCCCCGCGCATCCACACGTTCATCGGCACATCCCCGCTCCACCGCGCCATCCCCAACCTCGACATGGAGCAGATGGCCGAGCGCATCCACGACACGGTCACCCACGCCCGCAACCTGTGCGACAACGTCCAGTGGTCGCCCATGGATGCCACCCGCACGGAATGGGACTACCTCAAGCGCGTGTGCGAAATCGCCATCAAGGCCGGCGCGACCACCATCAACATCCCCGACACGGTCGGCTACACCGCCCCGCGCGAAAGCGCCGCGCTGATCGCCCGGCTGATCGCGGAGGTGCCCGGAGCGGAAGACGCGATCTGGGCGACGCACTGCCACAACGATCTCGGCATGGCCACGGCCAATGCCCTGGCGGCAGTGGAGGCCGGAGTGCGCCAGATCGAATGCACCATCAACGGGCTCGGCGAACGGGCCGGCAATACCGCGCTCGAAGAGGTGGTGATGGCGCTGAAGGTGCGCAACGACATCCTGCCCTACCGCACCGGCATCGACACCACCAAGATCATGAACATCTCGCGCAGGGTGGCCTCGGTTTCCGGTTTCGCCGTGCAGTTCAACAAGGCCATCGTGGGCAAGAACGCGTTCGCCCACGAGAGCGGCATCCACCAGGACGGGATGCTCAAGAACGCAGAGACGTTCGAGATCATGCGCCCGGAAGACGTGGGCCTCTCGGAAACCAACATCGTGATGGGCAAGCACTCGGGGCGTGCCGCGCTTCGTTCGAAGCTCAAGAACCTCGGTTACGAGCTGGCCGACAACCAGCTCAACGACGTGTTCGTCCGGTTCAAGGCGCTCGCCGACCGAAAGAAGGAAGTCTACGACGACGATCTCGTCGCGCTGATGCGGGACGAGGCGATCTCGGCCGAGAACGATCGTATCCAGGTGAAGTTCCTGCGCGTGATCTGCGGCACGGAGGCGCCCCAGTCGGCCGATCTGACGCTCACCATCGACGGCGTGGACAGGCAGGTGACCGCAACGGGCGACGGCCCGGTGGATGCCGCGTTCAACGCGGTCAAGGAGCTCTTTCCGCACTCCGCCAGACTGCAGCTCTACCAGGTTCACGCCGTCACCGAAGGGACAGATGCGCAGGCAACGGTCAGCGTGCGGATGGAGGAAGACGGGCGCATCGTGACCGGGCAATCCGCGGATACCGATACCGTTGTCGCTTCGGCGCGCGCCTACGTGAACGCGCTCAACCGCCTGCTCGTGCGGCGCCAGCAGGCCGGCAGCGACCGCAAGGAGATTTCCTACCGCGACGCGGGCTGAACCGCTCCTCAGGAGGCCAGCGGCGCCGGATCGCACTGGCCATTTCGCGGGATGGGGTGCGCATCGTGCACAGTAGCTGAGTGCGGCTGCCAGGGCCCGGCGCAGCGCATCGGGGCCGCCACATCGGCCATGGCATGCGGCGCAAGTGTCCCGCGGCCGCAAGAGCGCGGCAGTTGCGTCGCCGCCGGCGCGGGCCCCCGGCGCCTGCCCGGCGGAGGCCCGCTGATTTGCCCGATCAATCCCTTTCGCCGCCTCCGACTCGCTTCTATAAGGACGCGTGCTGCGGGCGCGAAACACTGCCGCCCCGCGTTTCGTACAGCGGAATTGGACCCTTAATGTTCGGCTTATCCGGCCTTTTCTCTTCGGACATGGCGATCGACCTCGGGACGGCGAACACGCTCGTCTACGTGAAGGGCCGTGGCATCATCCTCAACGAGCCCTCGGTCGTGGCCTATCACGTCAAGGACGGCGTCAAGAAGGTGCTGGCCGTGGGCGAGGACGCCAAGCTGATGCTCGGCCGCACGCCGGGCTCGATCGAGGCGATTCGGCCGATGCGGGAGGGCGTGATCGCCGATTTCGACGTGGCCGAGGAGATGATCAAGCACTTCATCCGCAAGGTGCACCGCCGCTCCACCTTCTCGAAGCCCAAGATCATCGTGTGTGTGCCCCACGGCGCAACGCCCGTCGAGAAGCGCGCGATCCGGCAATCGGTGCTCTCCGCAGGAGCCAGGCGCGCAGGGCTGATCGCAGAGCCCATCGCCGCGGCCATCGGTGCGGGAATGCCCATTACCGATCCCACGGGCAACATGGTCGTCGACATCGGCGGCGGCACCACGGAGGTGGCCGTGCTTTCGCTCGGTGACATCGTGTACGCACGCTCCGTGCGGGTGGGTGGCGACAGGATGGACGAGGCGATCGTCAACTACCTGCGCCGCCAGCACAATCTCCTGATTGGCGAGGCCACGGCCGAACGGATCAAGACGTCGATCGGCACCGCCCGGATGCCCGACGACGGGCGCGGCACGGCGGTCCAGATCCGGGGGCGGGATCTTTTGAACGGCGTGCCGAAGGAAACGGAGATCAACCAGGCCCAGGTGGCCGAGGCGCTTTCCGAGCCGGTTCAACAGATCTGCGAGGCGGTGATGACCGCGCTCGAAGCGACGCCCCCCGATCTTGCCGCCGACATCGTGGATCGCGGGGTGATGCTCACCGGGGGCGGCGCGCTTCTCGGCGAACTCGACCTCGCGCTGCGCGAACAGACCGGCCTTGCGATCTCGGTGGCCGACGAATCGCTCAACTGCGTCGCCCTCGGCACAGGCCGCGCCCTTGAGTATGAAAAACAGCTCCGCCATGTCATAGATTACGACAGCTGACCCCAGCCGCCGCG
>CAYXOX010000116.1:0-9994 GCA_964466745.1 uncultured Rhodobacterales bacterium | reverse complement strand
CGAAGCCAAGCAGACGATCCCGCATTTCTACCTGCGCCGCGACATCCGGCTCGATGCGCTCCTTGCCTTCCGCGCCGAGCTCAACGCCCAGCTCGCGCCCCGCGGCGTGAAGCTCTCCGTCAACGATTTCATCATCAAGGCCTGCGCGCTGGCGCTCCAGCAGGTCCCGGCGGCGAATGCCGTCTGGGCGGGTGACCGGCTGCTGAAACTCGCACCCTCCGACGTGGCCGTGGCCGTGGCCATCGAGGGCGGCCTCTTCACCCCCGTGATCCGCGATGCCGAGACGAAATCGCTCTCCGCGCTCTCCGCGGAGATGAAGGATCTCGCCGCCCGCGCCCGCGACCGCAAGCTCGCCCCCGCGGAATACCAGGGCGGAAGCTTCGCGATCTCCAATCTGGGGATGTTCGGGATCGAGAACTTCGACGCCGTGATCAACCCGCCCCACGGCGCGATCCTCGCGGTCGGCGCGGGCGTCAAGAAACCGGTGGTCGACGAGAATGGCGAGCTTGCCGTCGCCACGGTGATGTCCGTCACGCTCTCGGTCGATCACCGCGTGATCGACGGCGCGCTGGGCGCCGAGCTGCTCACCGCCATCAAGGACAACCTCGAGAGCCCGTTGGCGATGCTCGCCTGAGCGGCGCGCCGCGGCGCCTCTTCATCTTGGATGAAATACTCCGGGGTCCGGGGCAGCGCCCCGGCCACGCGGCGGCTCAGCCGTCCGGATCGGTGCCGAGCAGGTGATTCATGCTGACCGAGGGCTGATCGCAGCCCGCCTCGCCCACGATCCGCGCCGGCACGCCCGCGACCGTCTTGCAGGCGGGGACATCGGCAAGCACAACCGAACCGGCGGCAATCCGCGAGCAGTTGCCCACGCGGATGTTGCCGAGCACCTTCGCGCCGGCGCCGATCAGCACGCCGTCCCCGATCTTGGGATGCCGGTCTTCCTCTTCCTTGCCGGTCCCGCCCAGTGTCACCGAGTGCAGCATCGAAACGTTGTCGCCGACCACGGCCGTCTCACCCACCACGATGGAATGCGCATGGTCGATCATGATGCCCTTCCCGATCCGCGCCGCCGGGTGGATGTCCACGCCGAACATCTCCGAAACCCGCATCTGGATGAAATAGGCCAGGTCCTCGCGCCCCTGCCGCCACAGCCAGTGCCCCACCCTGTAGGCCTGCACCGCCTGGTAGCCCTTGAAGAAAAGGAGCGGCTGCAAGAACCGGTGCGCGGCCGGGTCACGGTCGACCACCGCGGCAAGATCGGCGCGCGCAGCCTCGATCAGTGCCGGCTCCGCCGCGAAGGCCTCGTCGGCGAGTTCCCGCAGCAATTGCTCCGACATCTCCGGCGAGGCGAGCTTGATTGCCATCCTGTAAGCCAGGGCGCCTCCAAGGCCGGCATGGTGCAGAACGCTCGAATGCACGAGCCCGCCCAGGAGCGGCTCGGCCTGCACTGCGGCCCGTGCCTCCTCCCGGATCCTGTCCCACACCGGATCCATCTTGTGCAGTCTTGCGCGTGCCTCGGCCATGGGGTGGCTCTCCCGTCTCGCTTTGCACTCCCCATATGGGGCAAACAGCGAGATCGGGAAACCCCGTACCGAGCGGTCAGCCGGCGGAGGCGGGCCAATGCGCCCCGGGCGCTCTGCCGCCACGGGGTCCGCCGAGGCCGGCGGGAAAAGCGATCCCCAGTTCTCCGGTGCCGGCACGGCGAGCGTTTGCGAAGCGGCCGTGCGGCGCGTCCGGGTATGTGGCGGGCGGCCTTCCCGGCAGCACCTGCGGGGGCCTGAGCACGAACCTCCGGCGAACCGCAGGCCCGCCCCGCGACGGCAGGCACCGGATAGCCTTCCGGTCAAGTCGGAGAGCGCGCCACCCGCGAGGCGGGCTCCTGCCCGCCCGCAGCGCGCGCGCCGGGCTGCGGATGCACCGCCGCTCGCCTGGAAGCGAGAGCGGCCAGCAGCGTCGCGAGCGCCTCCCGGAGTTCGGGCGCGGCCGGCGGGGGCGCCGGCGTCCGCGTCCGGGCTCGGGCCGCGGCCATGAGCGAGCCGTCGCCCCATCGCGGATGCGGTCGCCCGAACCGCCGCACGTAGCGATCCGCGGCATGGGCCTCCGCGAGCAGCGCGGAAGCCCCGGCCGCCCGCGCCTCCGCGGGCAGCGCCAGGAGCGCCGCACAGGCCGCTTCGAGATCGCTCCAGTAAAGGCGGCGCATCGGTGCGGGCCGCCTAGCCGGGAAGGTCGATGTGGGTCGCGGGCCCGGGGCCGAACCTGTCCGAAAGCTGCGCGACGCTCAGACGCGTGCCCTGCCCGTCGCCGTGGCCGTCTGCCGCGCGCTCTGCCGCCGTGTAGAGCCACTCGGGTGTCGGTGTCTCGACCGACCGAAGCGGCACGCCGCCGCGGCTCGCCGTCACGAGATAGCGTTCGAAGGCCTCGCCCAGAGGAACGTCCGGCGCCTCCCACCCGTCGCCGTCGATGCGCGTTCGGCGGGTCCATCCGAGCCGCAGGTCGCCGTTGCCGAGTTCGGCTGCGGCGAGATGCGCGGGAGCGTAGGGCCGAAGTCCGATCCCGGCGAACGCCTCGGTGAGATGCCTGTAGGAGGGGTCGTCGTAGCCGCGCGCCGCGGGCCCGACCCGGAAGTGCCGCGCCACGTTGCGCGAGGAAGGCGCGAGCGTCACCTGCCGCGGCGCTCCGTCAAGCAGCACGATCCGCGATCCCGCCGGCCAGGTCGCGGGCATGTCCGCCTCGGTGCCCGCCTGCCCGCGGAGCCGGTGCGAAAGCAGGTAGCGGCCCGGGGCGAGCAGTGCGGCACCGGCGAACTGGAACAGCTCCCACCCCGAGGATTCCCCCGTCCCGATGGCCATCATGTTGGCGCCGCTCAGAAGAGCCTCCATGCTCACCTCTGCGAGCGTGCCGGCGTATAGCTGCACCTCGAGCGGGGGCCCGTGGTCGATCAGCCCGGGGCGGGCCGCTGCGAGCGGCGTGAGAGTCTCGCCGATCGCGGCTGCGCGGGAGAGCAGGATGTCGAGCGCATAGTCCCCGTCGAGCGGCGCCGAGAACACGGCGACCTCGCCGGGCCAGGGGATCGCCGTGGCGGCGAGATGCGGCGCGTGGGGCGCCTCGTCGCCGCGCAGAAGCGGCAGGTCGAGGAACTGCGCGAGGACGGGCGTCGGAGCCGCGAAGGTGGCGATCGGCGCCGCGGCCTCCACCGCATCCGAGGGCAGATAGCTCTGGGGCGCGACGCGCACCGCCTCCACGATCGTCGCTCCCAGGCTCTCGGCCCGGTCGATGCGGTAGCGGCCGGCCCCGTCAAGATCCACGACGTCTCCCGCCCCGAGCGCCGCGCGCGAGGGCGGCAATGCGAAGCGCGCGGTGTCGCGGGCCGTGCGCGCCTCGGCAAGCCAGCGCTCGGCGATGGCCCGGCCTTCCGCTCCGGTTAGCACCAGGGAAACCTCGCTGCGGGCCAGCCGCCGGCCCGGCTCGCCGGGAAAGCTCGCCTCCGCGCTTCTGATCTCGTAGTCCCCGTCGGCCTCGATGAAGCCGATCTGCACGCGTCCCTCGATCTCGGCCTCGGCCGAGCGCGCCAGCTCCAGGGCCGTTTCGGTTTCGCCGGTGATGGCGAGGCCGGCCTGATCGAGGCGCGCCGTCGCAAGGCCCGTCCGCGTCGCGAAGACGAGCCTGCCCTCGCGCTCCACCGCGTCGAAGCCGTGGGCCAGCATCAGCGGCTGCAAGGCGGCGCGGGCGCTGCCGAGCTCGGGGACGTGGTAACCGCGCACATAGCCCCAGAGCCGGGAGACATCGTAGCGCGTGATGCCCGCCTGTTCGCAGATTTCCGCCACGACCGAGGCCAGCGACCGCCCGGATGCACGCCCGTTGACCCAATGGCCCCGCGCGTAGTTTTCGCCATCGGACCAGAGTTCGGTCCTGCGCGGAAACGCCGGATATGGCCGCGCGTCCCAGGCCCACGCGTGCATCCGCGCGGTGTCGACCATCGCCTCCCCGTAGACATCGGAGACCGGGTTGTTGGCCGCGTCTTCCCAGTAGCTCGCCATGGCCGAAAGGTAGGCCAGCTGCATCAGGTCGTCGCGCCGCCCGTCGGAATGGCGGGGCAGCGAGGATTCCGAGGATTTCGGATCGACGAACAGGTTGGGCTGGTTGGCGCCCTTGTCCACGGCCGGGCAGCCGTACTCGGTAAACCAGAACGGCTTGCTCCGCGGCACCCATGGGCTCGGGTCTTCCATGCGGAGCCCGTCAACCCGGTCATGGTGGAGGTTTTCCCACCAGCTGCGGATGTCCTTATATCGCCAGACCCACGGCTCGCCGTGTTCACCGTCCTCGATCGGCGTGCGGATCTGTGCGGCTTCCGCTTCGGGCGAGTGATAGTACCAGTCGTAGCCCTCACCGCCCTCGATGTTCGCACGCAGGTAATCGAGCGACCAGATCGAGCCCCAGGGCGCATCGAGATGATCCGGCCCGTCGCGCCAGTCGGCGAGCGGCATGTAATTGTCGATACCGATGAAATCGATATTCGGATCCGCCCAGAGCGGATCGAGATGAAACAACCTGTCGCCGGTTCCGTCCTGGGGCTGATAGCCGAAATACTCCGACCAGTCCGCCGCGTAGCCGATCCTCGTGTCCGGCCCGAGAACCGAACGCACATCGGCCGCCAGCGCTCGCAACGCCTCGACGGCCGGGAAGGCCCGCCGGGCCGATCTCAGTTGCGTCAGCCCGCGCATCTCGGAGCCGATGCAGAACGCCTCTACGCCGCCGGCGGCCACGCACAGATGCGCATAATGCAGGATGAACCGGCGGAACGACCACTCGTCGGGTCCGGAATAGTCCACCCGGCTGCCGTCGACGCTGAAGTCCGCCGGCGAAGCCGCTCCGAAGAACGCGGCCACCTCGGCTTCGGCGTCCGGCGTTTGGTCGGAGGTGCCCGGCTGCCCCGGGGCGGCCGACGCCGTGATGCGCCCGCGCCAGGGCAGCGGCGGCTGGTCGGGCGCACCCGTCCACGGATCGGGCAACCCGTTGCCGGGCATCTGCTCCATCAGGATGAAGGGATAGAAGGTCACCGCCTGCCCCGCCGTCTTGAGCGCCGCGATGGCCTCCACCAGCGAGGCATCGGCGGGTGTCCCTCCGTAAACGGGCCTGCCGTCCTGCATCGGAACGATCTCCGCGGCCTCCCTGCCGATCCCTCCGGAACGCCAGGGCATCTCGGCGCCGTCAAGGTTGGTCTGCTCCACCTTCGGTCGAAGCCGGCACACCCCGCAGCGCAGGTCGTCTCCGAACCACGACGCAACAAGGAGCGTCGCTTCGCAGCGCGGAAGCTCGCCCTTCAGCGCCTCCAGCGACGTCTCGATATCCGATATGCCGGAAAGCGTGTTCACGTTGGCCGGGCGCGCCTCGGCCGGGCCAAGCTGGTAGTGCACCGGCGTGGTGGCCAGCGTGTATTCGCCCGAGCCGGGCATGAGCGCCACACCGCGCACGGTCCCGGCGAGATCGGGGATGCCGCCGGCGGGCGGCTCCTGCGCCGGCCGGATAACCTCGAACGAGAACTGCGGCACGCGGTTTCCGTAGGGGGAGAGGTCGAGGTCCTCGAAAACGACGTAGGCGGTGCCCCGGTAGGCCGGTGCCATCCCGGCGCCTTCGACCGCCTCGATCGCTGAATCCGGCAGTTGATCCTCCGTCCCGCGGTGAACGCGCATGGGCAGGCTCGAGCGGGGCACCTCCGCCCCGTCGGCCCAGACCCTGCCAACATGGCCGATCTCGCCCTCGCACAGGGCGACGGCAAGCGAAACGGTGTAGCTGTACTCCTTGATCTTTGGGGTTGAGGGAGCTCCCTTGCCACCGCCGCTGGTGTTCACCACCTCCCGAAAACGGGTGGCCCAGATCACCTGGCCGCCAATGCGCATCCGGGCATAGACCTGCCCTATCGGCGCGCCCTCCGAGGCGCCCGTCAGCCGGTATCGGTCGAGCCGGCCCGTCTCCACGGCACGGCCTCCTCCTCCCAGCAGGCGCTGGTCGAGGGCGCGTCCGAGCGTAGCGCCCGCGGCCTGCCCGACCACGGCCGCCGAAAGCCCGAGAACTGTGCCCCCGATCGAGCCGCCGATAGCGGCACCGGCGGCGGAAAGCAGGATCGTCGCCATCTGTCAGACACTCCCGGGAAAGGTGAAACGCGCCACAAGCCGGCCGCGCCACGGCGAGGACATCGAGCTTTCGAGCACCCCGCGCCGCGAGTATGCATGGATGAAACTCGGCGCCGCGCCGGTCCGTGCCGCAATGCCGAGGTGCTTGGCAACGCAGCCGGGCCGGATGCGAAAGAGCAGCACGTCGCCTTCCGCCTCGTCATCGATCCGCTTGGGATGGAAATGGCGCGCAGCAGCCTGCCATAGCGCTTCCGCGCGCTGGGGCTCGTCCCAATCCGGCGTGTAGGGCGGAACGGGCTCTGGCTCCGGGCCGATGCATTCGCGCCAGACCCCGCGCAGGAGGCCGAGGCAGTCGCACCCGGCACCGCGGGCGCTGGCCTGGTGGCGATACGGGGTGCCGATCCAGCCGCGCGCGGACGCAACGATCTCGGGGCGGCTCATTCCTTGAGCTTCCCGCCATCGTTGCCCCCCGTCCGGGCTGGCACCGCCAGCAGCCAATCGGCGCCGGGAACGTGCGGAAAGCCACGGAAGTTCAGCAGGTTGCCGAATTTCTTCCGGCATGTCTCGGCACGCCGGTCGCAACCGGCTTCCAGCAGAACCGTGTCGCCGGGAAGAACTGCGGCGCCAAGCGGCTCCCAGAGCGTGATTTCCCGCGCCCCGCCGAGGATCCGGTCGAGCTTGATAGCTCCCGCGAGCCCCTCCGCGGCGCCGCCGGTCACCAGCGCCCGGCCACGCTCGAACCAGCGCTCGGAGAATCCGTCGAGCCCGGCGAAACGGAACACGGTTGCGTCGCTTGCCCGCTCTACGGGAACCTCCACCCTGTACCCCGGAGCCGAGAGGTCCACGCGGCAACTGCGGTCACCGAGCACGGCACTGCAATCCGCGTGAAAGACGCGCCCGCGCGGCACGTTCAGCCGTTCGGACAGTCCGCGAAGCTCGGCGTGAAAGGCACCGGCGCCGCGCCGGACCTCTCCGATATCCCCCGAGAACCGTAGCGCGCGCTGGCCCGGATCCTGCCAGTTGACGAGCCAGGCGGTCACCTCAGCTCCGTCCCACCGCCCCGCGGCGATGTCCGCCTCCGTGATCGCCGCGTCGCTCAAAGCGCCCAGCGCCTCGGCGTTGTCAACCGAAAGGCCGTTCTCTTGAACGAGCGAGGATGCTGAAAGGCCCGTCGTCGCGCGGAAAACGCAGTCCTCGAAGGCAAGGTCGCAATCGTGATCGGTGAAGCCGAGCACGAGCCCGTCACGCCTCGAAAGCCGCCAGCATCGTGCAACCGTCGTCAGCCCTTCGGAAAGATGCGCCAGCAGCCCGTCACGCCCCGATGCACTCACAGCCGCACCTCCACCACCGGAACGCTGGGAAGGTCTCCGGCACGGAAATTCGCCACCGAAACCTGAACGAGATCGGTGTCGAACCTGACCGGCACGTCGAATTCGAAACCGGCTGTGATCTCCGCTCCCTCTGCCGGGGCGGTGAAGAAGGTCAGCTCGCCGGTCGCAGGGTCGAGCTGATAGTCCACCGTTTCCTTCATCGGGTCGCCCTGAAGCCCCACGCGCACGGTCCCTTCCACCGGCTTGATCACCGGCCGGCGGTAGCTGGCCTCTCCCGAAGCGTAGGTCTTGGCGAGGCTGAAGATCGTGCGCTCACCATCCCCATGGCCGATGAGCTGGTCCCGGAAGCCCGGTTCCCGGCTCGCCGCGCAGGATTTGAAGTCCGACCAGTCTTTCCATCTGAAACCGAAGAGTCGCCCGCGGCGCGCTTCGAAGAACCCGACCAGCGCCTCGACATCCTCCAGTGATCGCAAGCCAAGGCCGGCATCGTAGCGGCGCCGGGAATGCTCCCAGGGAGTGTTGCGCTCCTCGAAGCCGTTTGCGAGCGTCACAACTTCGGTGCGCCGCTCGGGCCCACCCACGGAACCGAAACTCAGCGAAGCGGGAAACCGTACCTCGTGAAATGCCATGAATGCGCCCCCTCAGCGGTTTCGCTCGCCCTGGGCAAGCATGCGGCCCATCTGCGCGGCGATCTGCGTCTGGCTTCGGCGAAACCCCGCCACATCGGGAGTCGCGACGTTGATGGTCACCTGAACAGGCCGGGCGCGCGCCTCCGAGCGCACGCCGAGCCGGCCGTCCGCCCCGCGGGCCAGCGGCAGGATCGCCTCGGGGCCCGCTTCGCCCATCAATCCGGTTCCGCCACGCATCGGAAAAACGGTGGCTTGCGAAACGACCCCGCCCCGGGCGAAGGGCATCACCCGCCCCTGCGCAAAACCGGCCCCGTCGCCGAAGGGCGAAAGGGCATGGATCACGCTGTCGAGGCCGCTCGCGATGATGCCCCCGAAATGCTTGGCGACAGGGTTGACCGCCGCGGCATAGGCCGCATCGACCATGGAGGTCGCAACCTTCGTCAGCGCGTCGGAGAGCTTCAACCCGTCGAAGACCAGCCCGTCGAATGCCCCCCGCAACCCCCGCGAGATCCCACGCTCGAGCGTGCCGAGGTCCCGGTGCGTTTCGGAGAGCGTCCTCCGCATTCGCGCGAGTTCGCCGTCGAAGCTCGCGGTCACCGTCTTGGCCTCGCCGAGGCCGGTCATCAGTGCGTCGAGTGCGTCTTCGAAGGAATCCATCTCGTCGGCAGCTGTCATCGGTCTGTCCTCGTTTCAGGCGCTTCGGACGTAGAAGAGCACCCGCCTCTGTCGGGAAAGGCGCGCGCCAGTTCCTCTAGGCGCGCGCGGTCCAGCCCGCCTCCCGCCAGCGGCGCCCCGAGCATCAAGGCCAGCTCCGCCGGCGTCAGGCGCCAGAATTCCGCGGGAGTGAGCCGAAGTCCGAAGAGCCCGGCGCGCATTAGGCCGGGCCAGTCCACGCCGCCGCCGTTGCGCGCAGTCATTTCGGGATGCGCTCTTCGGGCAGGCTGAAGGCCCGCGCGAGAAGTTCGGCGGCGGCCCGAGCGGCAGCCATCGGCCCCCCCTCGATCTCGGCGCGCATGAGCAGGTCGGCCGAACCTGTCCAGCCGCCGCCGCGCAACCCGGCCAGCAGAACCGCAGCCACGTCACGGGCGGAGAAGCGACCGGTCTCGAAACGTTCGGCCAGTGCGAAGAGGCTGCCTTCCTCCAGCTCCGCCTCCAGTTCGGCAAGCGCGCCCAAGGTCAGCTTGCAGACATGTCGCTCGCCGCCGAGCACCACCGCAACCTCTCCGGTCCAGGGGTTCGCCATCAGAGCGCCGTGAAGCTCAGCACACCGGCGGAGGCGAGGCTGAGTTCGTAGGTTGCCTCCCCGTTCTGGCTGCCGGCGTATTCGAGAGACGTCACGAGAAACGGTCCCTCGACGATGCCGAAATCCGGTATGATCACCTGGAATTGCGGTGTCTGCCCGGCAAAGAAGATCTGGCGGGCGCGCTCGTCGGTGGTCGCATCACGAAAGACGCCCGACCCCGAGATGGAAGCGCTGCGCACGCCAGCACCTGCAAGAAGCTCGCGCCAGCCACCCTGCGATTCGAGGCTGGTCACGTCCACGCTCTCGGCGTTGAAGCCAAGCCGGGTCGCACGAAGGCCGGCGACGGTTTCGAACTGTCCGTCGTCGGTCATGTCGATCTTGATGAGAAGATCCTTGCCGCTCTGGGCGCCCATGGTGTTTCTCCCTAGGAAAAATCGGTCAGCTTTCGTCGAGACGCGCGGCGAAGCGCAGGTCGATCCGGCGGGTGTCACCGCTGCCGTCGCGGCGGGCGGACGCCCGCTCGAAGCTCAGCGCCACCAGCCGTCCGCGCGCGAGCGTCAGGCCTGCGCCAAGCAGGCAATCGCAGGCGGCCGCCGCGGCCTCCTTGGCGGAGGCGAAGCCGCTTTCCCGCGCGAACACCGAAACGGTGAACCGGTG
>CAYXOX010000115.1:0-10060 GCA_964466745.1 uncultured Rhodobacterales bacterium | reverse complement strand
CTCCTCGGTGGTGTCCTCGAGAGTGAGAGTGAACGCGCTGCCCTGAGAGAGACACCGCCTACGGCGGCAGCGGCGACGACGTGATCCACGGCAACCAGGGGGCGGACCTGATCTTCGGCGGCCCCGGCAACGATCTGATCTTTGGCGGGCTCCACTACGACGAGTTGCACGGCGGCGAGGGAGACGACACCATCTACGGCGGCGACGGGCGGGATCTCGTTTTCCTCGGCCCCGGGAACGACACCTTCTTCGATGCGCCGCAGGGAGGCATTCACGGCGCCGATACCGTTTTCGGCGGGGATGGCAACGATACCCTGATCGGCGGCGGGGGCGATGACGTGCTCATGGGCGACGATGGCGACGACCTGCTGCAGACCGGCGCCGGAACCGATCTGCTCACCGGGGGCGCGGGCGCCGACGAGTTTCGGCTTGTCGTGGGCGCAGGCGAAGCGCGGGTGGAGGATTTCGAGCCGCTGGAAGACCGCTTGCGCTTCGAGGCCGCGCTCGCGGACGGCGCCGATGCCTCCGGGATCGCCGCCCTGGCGATCTCCGACGGCGAGGATTTGCGCTTTTCGTTCGGCGGCGGCGAAAGCCTCGTGATCCTCGGGCTGGCCGGCGCAGACCCCCTGAGCTTCGACATCGGGATCTTCTAGGCGGCCCGTCCTTCAGCACGCCCGTTCTTCCGGCCTGCGGCGCGCAGTCCGGCGCAAGCCGGCCGAAGCGAACAGCGCGCCGGGGCGGCCGCCGCTTCTGCCGGGCTGTTCGTCAGACGAAATCGAAGGAAGCCGCGCCGAGATCGCCCGGCATCAGCCCGTCGAGCGTGACCGAACCGCTGCCGTAGTCGATCCGGACGCCGCCCGGCACGGCGCCGATCTCAAGCGCACCGAGGCCGGAAGCCGAGCCGTGGAAGCGCAGCAGGTCGATCCCGGGCTGAAAATCGGTGATCCGGTCGTTTCCATTGCCGGCGAAGATCACGAAAAGATCGCCATCGGCGCCTCCGGTCAGCACGTCGTCGCCACCACCCCCGAAGAACGTGTCGCGCCCGTCGCCACCGAAGACGGTGTCGTGCGAGTGCTCGCCCGTCTGGGGGCTGTCGTGGAAGCGATCGTCGCCCGCTCCGAGGTAGATGGTGTCGCGCCCTTCGCCGCCCCAGATCTCGTCGTCGCCGTCGCCGCCCCAGATCGTGTCGTAGTTCGCGCCGCCGTAGATCCTGTCGTTTCCCGGCCCGCCGTAGAGCCTGTCGTTGCCGGAACCGCCGTGGATTTCGTCGTCGCCGACATCACCAAACACCTCGTCGTCGCCGGGGCCTCCGAAGAAGCGGTCATCCCCGCCGCCGCCGTAGATCGTGTCGTTTCCGCCTTCCCCGAACACGGTGTCGTGGGCGTGCTCCCCGGTCTGGTCGTTGTCGAAGAACACGTCGTCGCCGGGGCCGAGCTGGGCGCGGTCGCGTCCGTCCCCGCCGTGTATCGTGTCGTTGCCCGGCCCGCCGAAGAGAACGTCGTAATTTGCGCCACCGTAGATGATGTCGTCACCGGCCTCGCCGACGATCCGATCGTTGCCGTCGTCGCCGTAGAGGGTGTCGTTGCCGTCGCCGCCCGCGATCTGGTCGTCCTCGGCGCCACCGCTGATCACGTCGTCGCCGGGCCCGCCGAAGAGCACGTCGGGCCCGCCCCGGCCGATCAGCGCATCCTGCCCGGCCCCGCCGTAGACGGTGTCGGCGCCTGCCGGCCCGCCCTCGACATCGTCCTCGAAGGTATCGTCGCCATCGCCGAGATACACCTCGTCGGGCCCGGGGCCGCCGAAGACGAGATCGTTTCCCGGCCCGCCGAAGACGAGGTCTGCGCCCGGCCCGGCGTAGATGTGATCGTTGCCGCCCTCCCCGGCGAGCCGGTCGTCCCCGGCCCCGCCGAAAAGGGTGTCGTCGCCGTCGCGCGCATCGATCCGGTCGTTGCCTTCGAGCCCCTTGAGCAGATCCGTGCCGGCATGGCCGACCAGCGTGTCGTCCCCGGCCGTGCCCAGCGTTTCACGCGCCATCAGCAGCGGCGGGCGGCTCGGGCCCTCGAAGACGCCGGCCAGCAGCTGCGCGGCCGAGAGGCTGCCGCCTCCGGCCCGGTAGACCTCGATCTCCTCGTCGCGGAAGGTGAGCCGCGCCCCCCATGACGTGGAGACGACCGAAACCTGGCTCTCCGTGTAGAGCATGCGGAAGCCGGAGAGATCGAGCCTGTCCAGCCCCGGCTCGAAATCGTCGATCCGGTCGGAGGAACCGTCGGCAGCGAACACGAATATGTCCGCACCGGGCCCGCCCACAAGCGTGTCGCTGCCCGGCCCGTCCATGAGGATATCATCGCCGGCACCACCGATCAGCGTATCGTTGCCGCCGCCGCCCGAGATCAGGTCGTCCGCCGCCGACCCCGTCCGTGTTTCGCCGGCGCCGCTCCCGAGGATCGGCGCGGCCAGGCTCGATATGGGCAGGCTCAACCGCGTAAGCCCGGCCTCCGCCTGCGCGGCCGCGAAGATCTGCACCTCGTCGCCGACCCGTGCCGCGGCGATCGCGGTGACCGTATCGAGCGAAACGGCGGCGCTGTCGGCGAGGCTTTCGAGATGCAGAAGGCGCCCCCCGGGCAGAAGTTCGAAGAGGCTCAGCCCGTCGTCGCCGCCTCCGGCGATCACGAAGCTGCGGCCGGAGACGGTGACCGTCTCCACCGCGGCGACGGAGGCGAAGCGGGTGTGGGCGGTATCGATCACGTGGTCGGTCACCACGAGGCCCGCGCCCGGATCGAGGCGCACGACCGTCAGCGCGTGGCTGCCGGCCGAGCCGAGAACGGCGAAGCGCTCGCCCCCCGCGGTTGTCACCGCCAGCGCTGCCGGTTTGGAAAGCCCAAGCCCGATCTCCGCTCCCACCGTGCCCTGCGGCACGAGCTGGCCTGTGCCGGGCTCGATGCCGTACCGCGTTAGGCTCGCTGTTTCGGGCGACGCGGCGAGGAGCACCGACTCGCCCCCGACAACGGCGGTGGCAAGCGCCGTTACCTCCACGCCGAATGCTCCGGTATCGGCGATGCCGGTGGCCGTGGGCAGAGCGCCGCCCGCCGAGAGGCGCACCCCCTCGATACCGCCGCCCGCCTCGGCGTAGTAGAAGCCGCCGTCGATGCCCGCCATCGCGCGCACAGAAGGCCCAAGGCCCGTGAAGCCCGAGATCGTGCCGGGGTTCGCGAGCGCGCCGTTGGCTCCTACGCTCCACGCCGTCATCTGGGAGGAGAAACCGCCGCCAAGGGTCAACGCCAGCTGCCCGTCGGCCTCCATCAGTTGCAGGCCGTTCCGCCCGGTGTGGCTTGGCCCCGCCGGCACCGCGCGTTGCGCAACCAGCGCCGGCGCCGCGCCCTCCGAGAGCTGGAAGGACGTCAACCCCCCGTTCAGCCCGGACGATCCGAAGAGCCGGGTTTCGCCACCCGACTCGGCGATTTCCAGTGCCGTGACCCCGATGTCGAGCCATTCCAGGCCGGTGAACACCACCGGCGCCACCTCGAGCTTGCCCATGCGCACCCCACCGCAACGCTGCTTTCGATGGAGCGGAGGATGCGCGTGGCGCAGGGCGCCCGCTGTCCGGAATCATGGCCGGGCGAGGGCGTTTCCCGAGGATTTTCGGCAAACCCGCCAACGACGGGCGCACCGCGGGTCAGCCCATCATCGCGCGATGCACCGTGATCGCCTCGTCGAGATCGTCGTACCAGGTGAGGTGGCCGTTCTCGAGCACGCAGGCCGCCTCGCAGAAGCGGCGCACCTGCGGCATCTCATGGCTCACGAGCACCGCGCCCGCCCCTTTCATCCGCTCGGCGAACACAGCGCGGCTCTTTTCCCGGAACGCGGCGTCGCCCACCGCGGTCACCTCGTCCACGAGGTATACGTCGAAACGGATGCCCATGGAGAGCGCGAAGGCCAGCCGGGCCCGCATCCCGGCGGAATAGCCGGCCAGCGGCATGTGAAACTGCTCTCCGAGCTCGGAGAAGGAGCAGACGAAACCGCAGAGCCTGTCACAGTCCACCCCGTATACGCGGGCAACGAAGCGCGTGTTCTGCGCGCCGGTGAGGTCGCGGTGGAAGCTGCCGAGAAAGCCCACGGGCCAGGAGACCGTCCCGTTGGCGATCACGCGCCCGGCGTCGGGGCGCAGCGTGCCCGCGAGCATGGCCAGCAGCGTTGACTTGCCGGCGCCGTTCCGGCCGAGAAGCGCGATGGCCCGGCCAGGCGGGAAGGCCAGCGAGATCTCCCGCGCCACCCAGTTCCGCCCGCCGGGGGTGGCGAAGCTTTTCGTCACCCGGTCGAGGGCCAGCACGGGCAAACGCATGCCGGCAGGCTGCGGGTTGCCCGGGCGCACCGGTCGCTCGGCTTTCGGGGCAGCAGCGACGGTCAACGCCGGTCGCGCAGCGCGCTGGCGGTAAGCGCCAGCACGGCCCAGCCGAGGAGCAGCGCTGCCGTCACGATTCCGAGCAGCAGCCACCGCCGCGGGAATTCCGGCGTCTCCGCGAGCGTTGGATGCACGAAGGTGGCGAGGTAGCGCGATTGGCGCGCGGCGTTCGAGCGCGCAAGATCGTGGGCCGCGAGGGCCGCGCGGTAGCTCTCCTCCGCGAAGGCACGATCCACGGAAAGGCGCTCGAACTCGGCCATGAGGCGCGGGTAGTCCTCGCCCCCGGGGCCGGTTCCTTCCTCGGCGACGCTGCGCCGCTCCTCGACGATGCGCGCCTCGATCACCGCGATCCGGCGCTCGGCCTGCCGGACGCGCGGATCGGTCGCCGCCGTCGCCTCGAGGAGCATGTCATGGTCGATGAGGGCTTCGGCGAGTTGTTGCTGCAGCGTCCCGAGCACCCCCATCCTGCCGCGCAGATCGGCCTCCGGATCCACGATTCGTGTGCGCGTCCTGAAGGCGGTCAGCGCTTCGCGGGCGGACCGGAGCCGTTCCTCGGCAGCGGCGAGATCGGCCGCGGCGTGGCCCATGGCGTCGGCACGGGCGGCGTCGGAGAGCGCGTTGATCATCCGTTCGCTCTCGGCACTCACGGCGATGGCGATGGCCTGGGCGGCACCGGGCGAGAAGGCGCGGGCGCGAAACTCGATGAGCCCGGTCGCCGGATCGTAGGACACCCGCGTCATCCTTTGCCAGTGGCGCGCCAGCCGCTCGGCCGAAGCACTGGCGTCGAGGCCGAACACCGGGTCGCCGGGCCATGCCGTGGCGTAGAGCTCCCGCAGCCGCAGCCGGGGCTCGATCGCGGCCACCAGCGCGCCGCTGCGAAGGAACTCGTGGAGAATATCGGCATCCGCCGGCCCTCCCCCGCCGAATTGCGAGAGGCCTCCCAGCAGATCGACGGCAGCCGCGGCGGGCGCCTCTTCCCGGCGCACGGTGAATCCGGTGGTGGAGGCGTACTGGTCCTTGGCGAAACCGAAGAGATACCCCGCGGCAAGCAGCGCCGGCAGGGCAACGAGAAGCACGAAGCTTGCCAGCAAGGCAAGCGTCGCTCCGCGAACGCGCCGCGCGTGCGCGCCGGCGTCTGCCGCCACTTCTGCCCATCGCGCGGGAAGCCCGTCGCCGGGCACGGGGGGGCGCAGGGCAATCGCGCTCCCCGTCCTGCCCGCGGCCGGGGGAGACGGCGGCGGCTTGCCGGCGCGGGGCGGCGCAGAACCGCCCGCCGCGCCGGGTGCATTTCGCGGCGCTCCGTGCGCTCCGGGCCCGCCGGGCCTGCCCGGTGCAGGCCCGCCGCCCGCCTTGCCCGGCACGCCCGGCCCGGCCGGTTCACCGGGCCGGCGCTGCCCCCCCCCGTGCTCTTGCGGCCCGGGGTGCGCCTGGTCCGCGCCGCCATGCCCGCGGGGCATCCCCTGACCCTGCCTTCCGGCTGATTGCCCGCTGTCGGGCGGTGCCGAGGCGACCGGCCCGCCATCGCGCGGCTGCCCACCCCGCGACATTACAGGAGCCGAGCCCTCGCGGCGGGGCCCTTCGGTACGCGGCCCGCCGCCCCCGGGCACACGATCGGCCGGCGTCAGCGCGAGCACTTCGGCCGGTGCTTTACCATTCCTCAAGGCCCCACCTCCAAGGATCGTCCCGGCATCTGCCCAAAGCACGAACACACATGATCGAGCCATCCCCACCCGCCCCATGCGTTCCCGACAGGCGCGCCGCCCCCCTGCGCAGCGTCCTTGCGCTCATGGTGCGCGAGATGTCCTCGCGTTACGGACGGTCGGCCGGCGGGTTCGCCTGGGCGATCGTGGAGCCGCTCGGCGTGGTGCTGCTCCTCGCGCTGGGCTTTTCGCTGCTCTTCAAGGCGCCGCCGCTCGGCACCAGCTTCCTGCTGTTCTACGCGACGGCCTCGGTGCCCTTTCACCTCTACCAGTCGGTTTCGGTGACGGTCGCCAGGGCCCTGCGCTTCAACGGCCCGCTGCTGCGCTATCCGGCCGTCAGCTGGATCGACGCGGTCATCGCGCGCTTCGTGCTCAATGCGCTCGCCGCCATTGCCGCCGGGGTGGTGATCCTTGGCGGCATCCTCGCGCTGCAGGAGACAGGCGCCGTCCTGCAACCGGAGCCCATACTCCTGGCCACCGGGCTCGCCGCGCTGATCGGGCTCGGCATCGGCGTGGTGAACTGCCTTCTGATCGGCCGCTTCGAGACCTGGGACATGATCTGGTCCATCGCGACGCGGCCGCTCTTTCTCGCCTCGGGCATCCTGTTCACCTACGAGGGGCTTCCCGCAGGCGTGCAGGCGCTTCTGTGGTTCAATCCGCTTGTGCATGTCACCGCGTTGATGCGGGCAGGCTTCTACCCGATGTACGCGCCCGGCTGGGCCTCGCCGCTCTACGCCGGCGGCTGTGGCCTCGCCGCGCTGGCCATAGGGCTCGTGCTGCTGCGGCGCTTCCACGAGGATCTGCCGGAGCGGTAGCAGGCCCGGCGCTTTGCCCCGGGGGGCAGGAACGGCGGACGGCGCAACGTGCCGGGGCTGGGAACCGGATGCCGGCCACGCCCGCTGGCGGGCCCCGCCGCCGGCCGCTGCGCACCGGCTCGGCACCGGGGATGTGCTGCCCGGCGAACCATCGCGCGCCGCTCCGGGGACGAATGCCTTTGCGGACGCCAGACCCGCGCCCTCGCCGCTCACGGCGCACCCACGGCACGGGCCGGTGTGGCCTGCGCGCGCGCGGCGGCAAGCGCGAGAACGGCGCCATGGGGCAGCCCCTGCCGCCGCCAGAGCGCATCACCCACGCCGCGCATCATCAGCCTGAGGAAGATGTGCCGCCCCGCGCCATAGGCCCGCGCCTTCCAGACCCATTTCGGAAAGAGGATCAGAAGGAGCGGCCAGAAGAGCGGCCCCGCGGCCTCGCGATACATGATCAGGACGTTTCGATAGATGTAGTAGACCTTCCAGAGCGCAGTCAGAACGCGGGTGCGATCGTCGGCATAGGTGCCGCAATCATGCTCGAACCGGATCGCGGGATCGAACAGGATCGGAACCCCCGCGCGCCGGAGGCGAAGCGCGTAGATCACGTCGTCTCCGTAGAGAAAGAGGCTGGCATCGGGATAGCCCACCTCCCTTACGACCGAGACCGGAAGGAAGAGCCCGACGAAGGACGTCAGATCCACCGGAACCCGCTCGCTCGCCTCGTAGGCTCCGGGGGGGATGTGATACCCGTCTCGGCCCCCACCGAGGGCCGTGCGCAGGAAGACCCGCCAGTGCCAGAACGGGTTGAGCGAGGGCCGGTTCATCTCGCAGATCGCCCCCCCGGGAAAGCGCACCGCGGCCGCGAGCCCAGCCTCCGGCTTGCTGGCCGCGTGGAAGGCCGCCAGCGCGCCGGGCACCGGGCGGGCATCATCGTCCATCACCACCACCCAGTCGGGGGCGTGGGCTTCGCAGGCCCGGCGCATGCCGGCGGCAAAGCCGCCGGCGCCGCCGGTGTTGGCCGGCAGGCGCAGCACGTCGAGCCGGGAATCGCGGATGGCGGCCAGGAACTCCGCCGTGCCGTCGGCCGAGGCGTTATCCACCACCACCACCGCGGCGAGCACGGTTGCGGGGTTGGCCAGAAGCCGCGCCAGGGTTGCCTGGAGCTGCGCACGCCTGTCGTGGGTGACCACGACGGCGACAAGCCGCAGGAGCCCCGCCCTCGGGCAAATCGCCTCCACCATGCGCCTCCGCTTCTGAGCCCTGCCCTTCGAAAGGTAATGGCAGGCTTGCAGAAACCGGGTGAAGTTGGAGTTAAGGCCGCAAGGTGCCCGTTCAGTCCGGCGCCAGCATGTACCCCGCGCCGCGTACCGTCTGCAGGTAGCGAGGGCGTTTAGGATCGGCCTCGATCTTGCGCCTGAGCCGCGTGATCTGGACATCGACGGCCCGCTCGTGGGCCTGCGCGCCGTCGTGCCCGGCGCTGCGGGCCAGATCGCCCACCAGCCGCGCGCGCGAGACAGGCTCGCCCGGGCATGCCGCGAAAATGCGCATCAACGTGGCCTCGGTCGCCGTGAGCCGTACGGGGGCATCGCCGCGCCACATCTCGCCGCGCTCGATGTCGTAGTTGATCTCGCCGAGCGAGAGCGTGCGCGGCGCGGATGGCTCTTCCTCGGGCGGCATCCGGCGCAGGATCGCGTTGATCCGCAGCAACAGCTCCTTGGGCTCGAAAGGCTTGGAGAGGTAATCGTCGGCCCCCGCCTCGAGCCCGGCGATGCGAGCCTCCGTCTCGCCCCGTGCCGTGAGCAGCAGGATCGGCGTGGCGCTTTCCCCGCGCAGGGCTCGCGTGAAGCTCACGCCGTCTTCGCCCGGCATCATCACGTCGAGCACCACGAGGTCGAACACGAGACCGGCCAGGAGCCGCCGCGCGTGGGCGGCGTCTCGGGCCGCACTCACGAGGAACCCCTGCCGGACGAGGTATCGCTGCAGGAGCGTGCGGATGCGCTCGTCGTCGTCCACGACGAGCAGGTGGGTTTCGCCTCCGGTCATGTCCCGCCTCCCGAGAGATCACGATACTGGCGGCGCATGTCTTCGTCCATCATCGCCTCGAGCACCTGCCTGAAACCCTGCACCGCCTCCGGGCCGACCGCGCGGTAGGCCGCGCGCATCCGCTCGCGCTGGGCGTCCGAAAGGGCACGCTCGAGCTCGGCTCCCGCATCCGTGAGGGTCAGCCGGCGTTCGCGCCTGTCGAGATCGCCCACCCTGCTTTCCACCAGCCCGTCGGCAATCAGTGTGCGCAGCACACGGTTGAGGCTCTGCTTGGTAACGCCAAGGATGCCGAGAAGATTGTTGACGGTCGTTCCCGGCACACGGTGGATGAAATGCACCGCCCGGTGGTGTGCCCGGCCATAGCCCCGCTCCGCGAGGATCCGGTCCGGGTCGGCGGTGAAACCGCGGTAGGCGAAGAACATCGCCTCGATCCCCTTCCGGAGCTGCTCGTCCGTGAGGAAGAGCAGGCTCTCCCCGCTCTGTGCGCCATGTCCCTCGGGCATCCGCTTCCCTCCGTGCAACCGCGCGTCGCGGGGCAGAATATGTCAGCCTTGTTGACATTCCAACAGCTGCCTGATAGCGACTCGCAGGTTTTGGACAAGAATATGTCCGAAGCGGACCGAGTGGAGAAATATCTGGAAACGGCGCAGGCCGGAAAGGATCGCCCCATGGCGCAGGCATACGATGATCGCGACGGCAAGATCTGGCTGGACGGCACCCTTGTGCCGTGGCGCGATGCCAATGTGCATATCCTCACCCACGCCCTGCACTACGCCTCCTCCGTCTTCGAGGGCGAGCGTGCCTACGGCGGACGCATCTTCGAAAGCCGCCGCCATACCGAACGGCTGCACGCCTCGGCGGGC
Organism: uncultured Rhodobacterales bacterium; assembly: GCA_964466745.1. Classification (GTDB taxonomy): domain Bacteria; phylum Pseudomonadota; class Alphaproteobacteria; order Rhodobacterales; family Rhodobacteraceae; genus CAYXOX01. Next base: position 246 of record CAYXOX010000115.1, on the reverse strand, counting down.
ATGATCGATTTCGAGATCCCCTGGACTGTGGACGAGATCGAGGCGGCGAAGGCCCAGGTGATGGCCGCCAACGGACTGTCGGACGCCTATGTCCGGGCCGTAGCGTGGCGCGGCGCGGGGCCCGACATGGGGGTCGCTTCGGCCCGGAACCCCGTGCGCCTCGCGATCGCCGCCTGGGAATGGGGCGCCTACTACGGCGACGCCAAGACCCGCGGCGCGAAGCTCGACATCTCGAAGTGGAAGCGC
>CAYXOX010000114.1:0-10338 GCA_964466745.1 uncultured Rhodobacterales bacterium | reverse complement strand
GCCCGACGCGCCCATCCCGCTCAGCTACGGTGCCGTGTTCCGCGAGGCCGAGGCGCAGTTCGCCCGCTGGAATTTCGATGTCGCCGACACTGCGGTGCTCATGCGCCACTTCGAGGAGGCCGAGGCGGAATGCGCGCGCATCCTCGCGCAGCCCGAAACCGACCCGCGGACCGGGAGGCACATCGTCATGGCCCTGCCCGCCTACGACCAGTGCATCAAGGCCAGCCACCTCTTCAACCTGCTCGACGCGCGCGGCGTGATCTCGGTGACCGAACGGCAGGCCTATATCGGCCGCGTCCGCGCGCTGGCGAAGATGTGCGCCGATGCCTTCCTCGCCACGGCAGATGCCGGCGGCGCGGCTACCGCCCATGCCGGCTGACGATCTCGCCACCATTCCGCACTGGCGTGCGCTGCGCTACCGGCTCCTGAGCCATCTGCCCGGCCGCCGCGGCCTGCACTACGCCACAAAGCTGCGGCGCGGCCGCAGGAACGAAACCAGGCGCGCCTTCGAGGACGCGCTCGCCGGCGCCGCGGGCGGCACCTGCATCGATCTCGGCGCGAACCTGGGCGAGATGACCCGGCGCATGGCCGCGGTCGCCGGGCGGGTGTTCGCCTTCGAGCCCGATCCCTGGACGGCCGAACGCCTGCGCGAGAACACCGCCGCGCTCGGCAACGTGGAGGTGATCGAGGCTGCCGCCGGCGTCTCCGAGGGAACGGTGGAACTCTTCCGCAGCCGCGGGTTCGATCAGAACCCGGCCCAGCGCTCGCTGTCCTCCTCGGTCCTCGCCAGCAAGCGCAATCTGGATCGATCGGCCCCGATCACGGTGAGGCAGGTGGATTTCCCGCGCTGGCTCGAGGAACTCGGCGGCGAGGTCGCCGTGCTGAAGATCGACATCGAGGGGGCGGAAGTGGCCCTCCTCGAGCGTCTCTTCGAAGCTCCCGCGCTGCAACGGATCGGCCACATCTTCGTGGAAACCCACGAGAGCCGCGTGCCGGAACTTGCGCGCCGCACCGAGGCGCTGCGGCTGCGCGCCGCCGGCATGACCCGACCCGCCGTGAACATGGACTGGGAATGATCGGCCGCGTCGCAGCCGTGGCCCTGCTCGCATGCGCGCTCGTGGCGGGCGCCGCGATGTACTGGCTTCAGACGCGCGCGTTCTACGAGCGCATCCCCGACGGCCCCGGGGCGGAGGTGCGGCTCACCTCGCTGTCCACCGGAGCGCCCGAGCCAATCCCCTACGACGATTTCGAGGCCATCGACGCCACGAGCTCCCCGATACGCTACCGTGCGTGCTTCACGACGCCCCTCCGCTTCGGCACGCTCACCGAAACCTACGCGCCTGCCGCAGACCCGGTTCCGCTTACCGCGCCGGGATGGTTCGACTGCTTCGATGCCGCGGCCATCGCCGCGGCGCTCGACAGCGGCGATGCCCTCGCCTTCATGGGGCATGAGAACATCACCTACGGGATCGATCGGATCGTGGCGATCTCCCGCGACGGCCGAGGCTATTCCTGGCACCGGATCAATGCCTGCGGCGAGGTGGTGTTCGACGGCCGGCCACCCCCCGAGGGCTGCCCGCCGCCGCCCTCCTGAGCCGAGGTTGTGCCGCGCCCCTCCAGCGCGTAACAGGCGACCCTGAGCGACGCGAGACAGGCCCATGCCCGACCTTCTGATCGAACTCTTCTCCGAGGAAATCCCGGCGCGCATGCAGGCGCGGGCGGCCGCCGACCTCAAGCGGATGGTCGCCGAGGGGCTGGTGGAAGCCGGGCTGACCTATCGCGACGCGCAAGCCCACGCCACGCCGCGGCGGCTGGCGCTGGCCGTTTCGGGGCTGCCCGCCGCCTCCGCTGCCACGCGCGAGGAGCGGCGCGGACCGAGGGTCGATGCGCCCGAGAAAGCGATCGCGGGCTTCCTGCGCGGCGCCGGCGTGCCGCGCGAGGCCTGCGAGGAGCGGGAGGTCAAGGGAGCACGGCACCTCTTCGCGGTGATCGAACGGCCGGGGCGGCCGGCGGCAAGGATCGTGGCCGAGGTGCTCGAGGCGGCGGTGCGCGGGTTCCCCTGGCCGAAATCCATGCGCTGGGGCGCGGGCGATCTGCGCTGGGTGCGCCCGCTGCAATCCATCATCTGCCTGCTCTCCGACGAAGGCGGCGCCGAGATCGTACCGCTCGAGATCGACGGGATCGCCGCCGGAGACACAACGCGCGGGCACAGGTTCATGGCCCCCGCACCCTTCGCCGTCTCGGGTTTCGACGATTACGCCGCGCGGTTGAAGACGGCGCGGGTGATCCTTTCGGCCGAGGAACGCGCCGAGACGATCCGCCACGACGCGGCGAACGCCGCCTTTGCCCGCGGCCGCGAGGTGGTGGACGACGCAGGCCTGCTCGCGGAAGTGGCCGGCCTCGTCGAATGGCCCGTGGTGCTGCTGGGCGAGATCGCGCCCGAGTTCCTCGATCTTCCTGCCGAAGTCCTCCGCACTTCGATGAAGGAACACCAGAAATTCTTCTCGCTGCGCGATCCGGCAACGGGACGGATCGACGGTTTCGCGACCGTGGCCAACATCGAGGCGCCCGACGGCGGCGCCACGATCCTTGCCGGCAACGCGAAGGTGCTGGCCGCGCGGCTGGCGGATGCGAAGTTCTTCTGGGAGAACGACCTCCGCACGATCCGAACCGTCGGCATGGAGGGAATGGCCGTTTCGCTCGCGCAGGTGACCTTCCACGCGAAGCTCGGCACGGTGGCCGACAGGGTGGAGCGCATCGCCGCACTGGCCCGCGAAATCGCTCCGAACGTGGGCGCCCCGCCCGATCTCGCTGCCGAGGCCGCACGCCTGTGCAAGGCCGATCTCGCCTCCGAGATGGTCTACGAGTTTCCCGAACTGCAGGGGGTGATGGGGAAGTACTATGCCCGGGCCGCGGGGCATGACGACGGCGTGCCCGAAGCCTGCGAGGAGCACTACGCCCCGCTCGGGCCATCCGACGCCGTGCCGACCGCGCCGGTGAGCGTTTCGGTGGCGCTTGCCGACAAGCTCGATACGCTCACCGGATTCTGGTCCATCGGCGAAACGCCGACCGGCTCTCGCGACCCCTACGCGCTGCGCCGCGCCGCGCTCGGCGTGATCCGCATCGTGCTGGAAAACCGGCTTCGCCTGCCGCTTGAGCCGCTCCTCGCGCGGGCCGACGGCACGCCGACCGCAGCCGAGCCGGCCCCGGCGACCGATCTCGTGGTAGCCGAGGAAGTCGCCGCCGCCCACGCCCGTTTCCTCGCGGAAACCGAAAACGCGGGCGCTGGCGCGGCGGCGGAGCTTCTGGGCTTCTTCCACGAGCGGCTCAAGGTGCACCTGCGCGACGCCGGCATCGCCCACGACGTCATCGACGCCTGCATGGCGATGCCGGGGACCGACGATCTTGCGCTCCTCGTGCGCCGGGCCGAGGCGCTGGCGGCGGTGCTTAGCACCGACGACGGCGTGAACCTCATCCAGGGTTTCCGCCGCGCCAACAACATCCTCTCCCAGGCCGAGGAGAAGGACGGCGTGGAGTATTCCTTCGGCGCCGACGTGAAGTTCGCCGAGACCGAGGAAGAACGCGCGCTCTTCGCCGCGCTGGACGCGGCCGAGGCCGCCATCGCCCCGGCGCTCGAGGCCGAGGCCTTCGAGGAGGCCATGGAGGCCATGGCAGAACTGCGCCGCCCGATCGACGCGTTCTTCGAGGCGGTTCAGATCAACACCGAGAACGCGATCCTGCGCCGGAACCGGCTCAACCTGCTTTCGCGCATCCGCACGATCTGCCTCTCGGTGGCGGACCTCGGCCGAATCGAGGGCTGATCGCCCCGGAGCCGGACGCGGGCCGGCCGATACCGCCCTTGTGCGGCTGCGGCCGCCGTCGTGCTTCGGCAACGTCCGTGAAAAATCGCGCGATTGCCCGCGATTTGTGCATCAATACCGGCGCACCGCGACCTTCGCGCGCTTGTTACAAAGCGTGACCGGCCTATGCTGCAGGGCGAAAGGAATACGCCGCAGTGCAGAAAATGGCTGTCATCGCCGATATCGCGCCCGTCACCGCCACCGCGGGAATCGAGGCGCGCACCCATGGAGGCCGCGCGAAGTGCCTGCAGCGGCTGGTGCGGCTCGGCCTGCCGGTGCCGCAGACCGTGGCGCTTTCCTTCGCGACGGTGCACCGGATCGCGGCGGGCGAAATGCCCTGCCTCGACGCGATCGTGGCCCAGTTCGGCGACCGGCCACTCTTCTCGGTCCGCCCGAGCTCGGAAGACCCTGACTGGGGCGGGCCCGGCGCGATGCTCGACGTCGGCATGAACGACGCGCTGCACGCCGCGCTCTCCCACGAGATCGGCCCGGAGGCGGCAACCGCGCTCTATATGCGCTCGGTCCAGGGATATGCGGTGCACGTGGCCCGGCTCGATGCAGATGCCTTCCACCTGCCCGAACAGGCCAGCCCCGATGCGCTCGCGGCGATGCTCGCCGCCTACGAGGCCGAGACCGACGAGCCGTTTCCGCAAGATCCGGCGGTCCAGCTCGGCAACGCCCTGCGGTCCATGGCCCGGGTGTGGGAGGGCACGACCGCGCGCCTGCTGCGCCGCGCGAAGGGAGCGCCGGAGGACGCGGGGCTGGGGCTTGTCGTGCAGCGCATGGCTCTCGGGCTGGCCGGGCACGAGAGCGGCATGGGACATATCCATTTCGTCGATCCCCAGACAGGTGCGCCCACCGTCGGTGGCCAGTTCGTGCCAGGCGACAACGGCGCGCCGGGCACGGTGCGCCGCGAGGCGGTGGATATCGCCCGGGCCCGGGCCGGCGACGCATCGCTCGAGGCGCGGCTGCCCGAGGTCTACCGCCAGCTCGAAGCCCATGGCGCGACCTGCCGCTCCGGGCTGCGCGAGGAAATGGACATCGAGTTCGCCGTGGAGGCCGGCAAGGTGCTCGTGCTCGATGCCGTGCGCCTGCAGCGCTCCTCGCGGGCGGCGGTGCGCATAGCCGTTTCGCTTGCCGAGGACGGCGTCATTCCCCGCAACGAGGCGATCCTGAGAGTGGAGCCGGGGGCCCTTCCGGAGCTGCTCCACCGCCAGGTGGCGCCGCGTGCTCGGCGCGACATCATCGCCAGGGGCATCGCCGCCAGCCCAGGCGCCGCGCGGGGACGCATCGTGTTTTCGGCCTCGGCGGCTCAGGCCGCCGCTGCGCGGGGAGAGCCCTGCGTGCTGGTGCGCCGGGAAACGACGCCCGAGGATATCCGCGGCATGCATGCCGCGCAGGCCGTGCTCACCGAGCGGGGCGGCATCACGAGCCATGCCGCCGTCATCGGCCGCGGGCTCGGCCTTCCTTGCGTCGTGGGCGCCTCCGACATCCAGATCGACCTGCGCGGCAGACGATTGACCGTGCTGGACGGGCGCAGCTTCGCGGAGGGCGAGGAGATCACCGTGGACGGCACCTCGGGCCAGGTGCTCGCCGGACTGCCCGACATGCACGAGCCCGCGCTCGACGACGCTTTCCGGACCCTGCTTGCCTGGGCGGATTCGGTGCGCGACATCGGCATTCGCGCCAACGCGGACACCCCGGCCGATGCCCGCGTGGCGCGCACCTTCGAGGCCGAGGGCATCGGGCTCTGCCGCACCGAGCACATGTTCTTCGAGGAAGGCCGCCTCAACGTGATGCGCGAGATGATCTTCGCCGACGCGGCCGAGGACAGGCGCGCCACGCTCGACAGGCTCTTGCCGATGCAGCGGGCCGATTTCCGCGAGCTGTTCGAGACAATGCAGGGCAAGCCCGTCTGCATCCGCCTGTTCGATCCACCGCTGCACGAGTTCATGCCCTCGTCGCGTTCGGGCCTGCGCGAACTGGCGGATGCGCTCAACCTGCCGCTGGCGGATGTCACCCAGCGGGTGGAGGCGCTGGCCGAATACAACCCCATGCTCGGCCTGCGCGGCGTGCGGCTCGGCATCACCGTGCCCGAGATCTACGAGATGCAGGCGCGGGCAATCTTCGAGGCCACGCTGGAGGCCTCGGCGAACGGCGATCCGGTGGTTCCGGAGATCATGATCCCGCTCGTTTCGGCGCGCCGCGAGGTGGAACTCGTCAAGAGCCGGGTGGACGGCGTAGCCGCGGCCGTGCGGAACGAGACGGGGCGCGATTTCACCTATCGCCTCGGGGTGATGGCAGAGACGCCCCGGGCCTGCCTGCGTGCCGGGGAGATCGCGCAGAACGCGGCCTTCCTGAGCTTCGGGACGAACGATCTCACCCAGATGACATACGGCCTGTCGCGCGACGACGCCGGGCGCTTCATGTCGGCCTATGTCCAGCAGGGCGTGTTCGCCGAAGACCCGTTCCACACGCTGGATACCGAGGGCGTGGGCGAGCTTTTGCAGATCGCGGCGGAGCGCGGGCGCGCGGGCCGGCCCGACGTGACCCTGGCGGTCTGCGGCGAGCACGGCGGCAGCCAGGCCGCCATCGCCTTTTGCCGGAGGCTGGGCTTCGACTACGTGTCCTGCTCGCCGTTCCGCGTGCCGGTCGCCCGGCTCGCAGCGGCGCAACTGGCGCTCCGCGACCGTGGCTGACCCGGCCGCGAAGCCCAGCGCGGCCACGGAACGGGCGGCGAACCGCCGACATATTGGCGCGGGCTTTACGAAAAACGCACTTTCGGCTAGCACCAACGCACAAAAGTTGTGAACAACTTGGGGCAGGCGCCCGTCAAGCGGCGCCGTGAACAGTCGAATGCAGAGATCCAGCGGCCTGATCCGGGCGGCAATTGCCGTCCTTGCGATAACCGCCGGCGCGGCACAGGCCGCCGATGGCAACAACGAATTCTTCCAGGGAAAGCTGGGCCCGCTGCTCGGCATGGAACGAAACGCACTGGACGACGTGGCCGAGGCACGGCTCGCGCGGCTCACCACGGTGCCGGAGGGCAGCGGGCGCGCTGCCTACACCCACGCCTTCCTCTCCTCCCAGCCCGCGCCTGGCGGCGACTCCGAGTGGCAGTGCCTGACCGAAGCTCTCTACTTCGAGGCCCGCGGGGAAAGCGTGGAGGGGCAGTTCGCGGTGGCCGAAGTGATCCTCAACCGGGTGGACCAGCCCAGTTTTCCGGACAGCGTGTGCGGCGTCATCTTCCAGGGCACCGGCGAACGCTACCAGTGCCAGTTCACCTATACCTGCGACGGCCACGAAGAGGTGATCGCGGAGCGCGCCGCCTACGAGCGGGCCGGAAAGATCGCCCGCATCATGCTGGACGGCGCTCCGCGGGCCCTCACCGGCGGCGCCACGCACTACCACACCACCGCGGTGAACCCGCGCTGGGCGAGCGTCTACCGCCTGGTGGCACAGATCGGGGTGCACCGCTTCTACCGCCGCGGCTGAGGGGGCCCCGGCAGGCCCGGGCGTGATGATCCCCGCCCCTGCCCCCGGCCTCACCGCCCTCGCCGGTCAGGCAGACGCCAGCGCGCCGCCCATGTCGGATCGCTGACAACCGCGCGCCCTGCGCCCCCGCTCCGCCGCCGCACGTTCAGAACCGGCCACGGCTCTGCCCGCCTTCCCCACGGCTCCCACCGCGGCTTCCCGCACGGGCAAACCCGGGGCGCCGCACCGGGCCCGCCTGCACTTTCGGCGTCGCCCATGCACGTGGTACGTTTGCGGCGGCGCACGCAGAGGCGCAGGCAGGCAGAACCGGCGCAGCGAGCGCGGAACAGGAGCATCAAGCCATGACACGCAAGCTCTTCGGCACCGACGGTGTGCGCGGCGAGGCCAACACCCCGCCCATGACGGCCGAAATCGCCCTCCGGCTCGGGGCGGCCGCCGGGCGTTACTTCCGACGGGAGAACGCGGGCACCGTCCACCGCGTCGTGATCGGGAAGGACACCCGTCTTTCGGGCTACATGTTCGAGACCGCGCTGACAGCAGGCTTCACCTCGACGGGGATGAACGTGCTGCTCCTCGGCCCGGTGCCCACCCCGGCGGTGGGCCTGCTCACCCCGTCCATGCGGGCCGATGTGGGCGTGATGATCTCCGCCTCCCACAACCCGCACCACGACAACGGCATCAAGTTCTTCGGCCCCGACGGCTTCAAGCTCTCCGACGAGGCCGAACGCGAGATCGAGGCGCTCTGCGCCGCGGGGGTTGCCCCGGTCGGACCCGGTGAAATCGGGCGCGCCAAGCGGATCGACGACGGGCGGTTCCGCTATGTCGAACGGGTGAAATCGACCTTCCCCTCCGGCATGCGCCTCGACGGCCTCAAGGTCGTTCTCGACTGCGCGAACGGCGCTGCCTACCGGGCCGCGCCCGAGGTACTCTGGGAACTCGGCGCCGAGGTGATCCCGGTGGGTGTTTCGCCCGATGGCACCAACATCAACCGGGGCTGCGGCTCCACCGCGCCGCAGACCGCCGCCGAGGCCGTGATCGCCCACGGGGCTGACGTGGGCCTCTGCCTCGACGGCGATGCCGACCGCATCCTGATCCTCGACGAGACCGGCACCCCCGCCGACGGCGACCAGCTCATGGCGCTCATGGCCGGCCGATGGGCCGAGGAGGGGCGGCTCAGGGGCGGCGTGCTGGTGGCCACCGTGATGTCGAACCTCGGCCTCGAAAGGTTCCTCTCGGCACGCGGCCTGCACCTCGAACGTACCCGGGTCGGGGACCGCTACGTGGTGGAAGCGATGCGCCGCGGCGGCTGGAACCTCGGCGGCGAACAGTCGGGCCATATCGTGATGACGGACTATGCCACCACCGGCGACGGGCTTCTCGCCGGGCTCCAGTTCCTCGCCGAGATGCGCCGCACAGGTGCCCCGGCCAGCCGCCTTGCCCGCTCCTTCGAGCCGGTGCCGCAGCGTCTGCGCAACGTGCGGCACGCCGCCGGCGCCGATCCGCTCGCCGCCGCCGCCGTGATCGCCGCCGTGGCCGACGCCGAGGCCCGGCTTCATGGGCGGGGCAGGCTGCTGATCCGCAGGTCCGGCACCGAGCCGATGGTGCGGATCATGGCCGAATGCGAGAACGAGGCGCTGCTCGAGGAGATCGTCGGCGGGCTGGAGGCGGAAGTCGCGGCTGCCGTCCGCGTGGCCTGAGGCGCGCGCTTTGGCGCCGCGATCCGTCCGCGGTGCCGCACCGGCGGTCTGCTCGCACCGGCGGCGCCCGCGGCGTTTCGCATCTGGTCAGCGGCGGAGCATGCCGACGAGGCTGGCCAGGGCGCGCCACTGGCTCAGCGCGATCCCCCCGAGAATGAGGACGAGCGCCGCGTAGAGCTGCGGCGGCAATGCCTCGCCCATGAGCGCGACGCCGAAGATCACGGCCCAGACCGGCACGAGGTAGGACACGATGCTCATGAACACCGATCCCGCGGTGGTGATGATGCGGACCCGCACGAAGAAAGCGAGCCCAGTGGGCAGAAGGCCGATGTAGAGCAGCGCAAGCATCGCCCGGTCGGCGGCGAGGTCCGGCACGCCTTCGTGCCAGAGCGCCAGCGGCACCAGAAGCGCGCTTGCCAGCGCGAGCATCGCGGCGGCCATGGTGAGCGAAGGCATGGCCGGTGCGCGCCGGGTCAGGATCGATCCCACCGCGTAGCACAGCGTGGCGCCGACGCAGGCCAGCCGACCCCAGCCTGCCAACTCGCCACCGCCGCTCGCGACGGCACCCGGCCCCACCAGCACGGCAAGACCCGCGAAACCCAGCGCCACGCCGGCCACCCGCCGCGGTCCGATGCCCTCTTCGGGCGAGAAGAGATAGGCCAGCGGCAGGATGAACAGCGGCACCGCCCCCATGGTGACGCCGGCGAACGCCGAGGGAACGTGCTGCAGCCCCCAGGCCAGCAGGCCGAAGGGCAGCGCGACGTTTGTGAGCGCGAGTGCCGCCACGAAGCGCCAGCCCGCAGCACCGGGAACGCGGGAAAAACCCTGCCCGGTGGCTCGGGCGGCGGCGAGGAGTGCCAGCGCCCCCACCGCCGTGCGTCCGGCGGCAACCGTCAGCGGCCCGTGGCCTTCGAGCGCCACCGCCATGCCCATGAAAGCCGTGCCCCAGATCACGCTCAGGAGCCCGACAAGCAGCCAGCTCGAAAGACCGGGATTCTGCGGGGTGGCGGGGGCGTGCTGCATGGCGCGCGCCACTTGCCCCGACGCGACGGCCGGGGCAAGGGCTTCGGGCTCAGTTCTTGGCGGTATCCACCAGCTTGCCGGCCGAGATCCACGGCATCATGCCGCGCAGCTTCTCGCCGACCTCCTCGATCTGGTGGGCATCGTTGTTGCGGCGCGTGGACTTGAAGAAGGGCTGGCCCACGGCGCACTCCTGCATCCAGTCCCGGGTGAAGGCACCCGACTGGATGTCGCCCAGGATCGCCTTCATCCGCGCCTTCGTCTCG
>CAYXOX010000113.1:0-10407 GCA_964466745.1 uncultured Rhodobacterales bacterium | reverse complement strand
TCCACCTTCATCGTCGGCTATCCCGGCGAGACGGAGGCGGAATTCCAGACGCTGCTCGACTGGCTGGACGAAGCCCAACTCGATCGGGTCGGCTGCTTCCGCTACGAGAACGTGGCCGGCGCGCGCTCGAACGCCCTGCCGGGCCATGTGCCCGAGGAGGTGAAGGACGAGCGCTGGCACCGCTTCATGGCGGCCGCCCAGCGCATCTCCGCGGCGAAGCTCGCCGCCAAGGTGGGCCGGCGACTCGAGGTGATCGTGGACGCGGTGGACGCCGAGGCCGCCACCTGCCGCACGAAGGCCGACGCGCCCGAGATCGACGGCACGCTCTTCATCGACGAGGGCTTCGAGGGCCTCGCCCCGGGCGACATCGTGACCGTGGAGGTCGAGGAGGCCGGGGACTACGATCTCTGGGGGCGGCGGATCTGACCGCGGCCCGCGACACCGCATCAAGAGGAGGCCGCATGTACCTGACGATGAACCGCTTTCACGTGAAGCTCGGGCAGGAGGAGGCCTTCGAGGAGGTCTGGCAGAACCGCGACAGCCATCTGAAGACGGTGCCCGGCTTCGTGGCCTTCCACCTGCTCAGGGGCGAGGCGCGGGGCGGCCACCGGCTCTACGCGAGCCACACGATGTGGGCCTCGGAAGAGGCGTTCCGGGACTGGACGAAATCGGAGGCGTTCCGCGCCGCGCACAAGGGCGCGAAAACGAACGCCGCGCTTTACGAGGGCCCGCCGGAGCTGGAGGTTTTCGAGGCGGTGCAGGCGCTGGACTGAGCGGGAAACGCACGGGGCCCCGCGCTGCGGGGCCCCGGCGCTTCGCTGGAAGGGCGCGCGGCCTATTCCTCGGCCTCGGCGGCCTCCTCGGCCTCTGCGGCATCCTCGGAGGCACGCAGGCCCGAAGGCGCCGAGATGTTGGCGATCACGAAATCACGGTCGATGGTCGGCACCGCGCCCTCGGGCAGCGTGACCGAGGAAATCGTGATGGTGTCGCCGATCTTCAGGCCCGCGAGGTTGACGGTGATCTTCTCGGGAATGTCGCCCGCGGTCACCACAAGTTCCACCTCGGGGCGCACCACGGTCAGCACGCCGCCGCGCTTGATGCCCGGCGCCTCGTCCTCGCCGATGAACTCCACCGGGATGAAGAGGTTGATCTTGGAGGTCCGCTTGAGGCGCATGAAATCGACGTGGGTCGGCAGATCCTTCACGACGTCGCGCTCCACCGCGCGACAGATCACGCGCACGTCGTCGTGGCCCTCGACCTTGAGGTTGAAGAGAGTCGACAGGAAGCGCCCCGCCTTGAGGCGCTTCAGGAGCACGTTGAACGGCAGCGAAATGGGCAGCGGATCGAGACCGCCCCCGTAGACGACGCCTGGTACGTTGCCCGCCATGCGGGTCTGACGGGCGGCCCCCTTGCCTGTCCCCGTGCGCACCTCGGCGTGAAGATCCGGAATTGCTCCAGCCATGGATTGTCTCCTTGCGTGTTTCGGGCACCCTCCAAGGGTGTGTGCCCGGGTGAAGGCGCTCCCATAGCCGCAGCGCGACGGCTTGAAAAGGGCAAAGGCGCCGATGCGCACGCGCCATCTTGCCGGCCCTGCCCCGCCGTGCCATGCGGCGGCCATGACAGGTGCCCGCGCGCTTCTTTCCGATTTCCACCTGGCGCGCCGCCCCGGTGCGGCCTTCGCTGCGATGGGGCTGGGCTGGGGCAGCTTCGCGGCCCAGGTGCCGGTGCTGAAGGCGCAGATCGGAGCGGGCGACGCGCTCTTCGGGCTGATCCTGTCGTCCGCGGCCTTCGGCCTTGCCTGCGCCATGGCGCTGGCGCCGGCGCTCGACAGGCGCATCGGGGGGGCCGCGCTCTCCGGCGCGACGCTGGTTCTGGCGATTTCGTTCCTGCTGCCGGGTGCGGCGATGCTGCCGCTCGTCTTCGCGGCCGGGATCTTCCTGTGCTCGCTCTGCTCCGGCGTCATGGACGTTCTTATGAACGCGCGCGTCGCGGAACTCGAGGCGCGGCACAAGCGCGAACTGATGAACCTCGCACATGCCATATTCTCCTTCTCCTATGCCGGCTCGGCGGTGCTGACGGGTTTCCTGCGCGAAGCGGGGGCGGCGCCGCTCGCGATCTTCGCGGTCATCGGCGCCATCGCCGCCGTGCTCGCGCTCTCGCTGCGGGGGCTGCCCGGTGAGACCCAGGCCTCGGGTCCGGCCGGCGCCGCCGCGCCGCTGGCGATCATCGTGCCGGGCGGGCTGATCGTGCTGGTTGCCTTCCTTGCCGAAAGCAGCACCGAAAGCTGGGCCGCGCTGCACGTGGAGCGCACCCTCGGCGGCGAGGCCATCGAGGGGGCGCTAGGGCCGGCCATGCTCGGGCTCACCATGGGGCTCGGGCGCGTCGGCGGGCAGATCGTGGCGGCGCGGATCAACGGCGCCGGGCTCATCGCGGTGGCCTGCAGCCTGGCCGCGACGGGCGCGCTGGTGACGGCGACGGCCGGCAGCCCCGCGGGCGCCTACGCCGGGCTTGCCGCGCTCGGGCTCGGGATCTCCGTGGTCGCGCCGACGGCGCTGGCCATGGTGGGACGCCGGGCGACCCCGGGCACGCGCACCCGCACCATGGCGCGGGTGGCGGTGATCGGCTTTTCCGGCTTCTTCTTCGGCCCGCCGCTGATGGGGTTTCTCGCCGAAGGCTTCGGGCTGCGGCTGGCCTTCGCCGCCATCGCCGCGAGTTGCCTCGCCGCGCTTCTGCCGCTCTGGGCGCTCAGGCGGGTGCCGCGCCGCTGATCGGCGAGTCCTGCGGCAGCCTCAGTTCTTGGTCCAGGCGCCCTCGAAGCCTTCAGGGATCAGCAGGATGTCGCGGTCGACGTCCGAGACCCGCACGCGCCCGCAGAGCGCCATGGTGGTTTCCATCTCCTTCTGGATCACCTCGAGCGCGCGGGTGACGCCCTTCTGGCCCATGGCGCCGAGACCGTAGACGAAGGCCCGCCCGATCATGGTGCCCCTGGCGCCGAGCGCAACGGCCTTGAGCACGTCCTGCCCCGAGCGGATGCCGCTGTCGAAATGCACCTCGACCTTGTCGCCCACCGCCTCGACGATCGAGGGCAGCATCCGGATGGAGCTGAGCGCCCCGTCGAGCTGGCGGCCGCCGTGGTTCGACACCACGATGGCATCGGGCCCGAGGCTCGCGGCGATCCGCGCGTCTTCCACGTCGAGGATCCCCTTCAGGATCACCTTGCCGCCCCACATCTCCATCAGCCGTTCGATCTTCTTCCAGTCGAGCGAGGGGTCGAACTGCTCGGCCGTCCACGCCGAGAGCGAGGACGGGTCCGATACATCCTTGGCGTGGCCCACGATGTTTCCGAAGAAACGGTTCCTCGTGCCGAGCATCCCGAGGCCCCAGCCCCACTTGGTGGAGAGGTTGGCGATGGATTTGGGCGTGAGCTTCGGGGGCGCCGAAAGCCCGTTCTTGATGTCGCGGTGGCGCTGGCCGAGGACCTGCAGATCCACCGTGATGACAAGCGCCGAGCATCCTGCGGCCTTCGCGCGTTCCAGCAGGCGCCGGTTGAAGTCTTCGTCCTTCAGCACGTAGATCTGCATCCAGAAGGGCTTCCGCGTTTTCCGAGCGACCTCCTCGATGGAACAGATCGACATGGTCGAAAGCGTGAAGGGCACGCCGAACTCCTCGGCCGCCCTCGCTGCCAGGATCTCGCCGTCGGCGTGCTGCATCCCGGTGAGGCCGACCGGCGCGAGCGCCACCGGCATGGTCACGTCCTCGCCCAGCATCGTGCTCGCGGTGCTGCGGCCGGACATGTCGATGGCGATACGCTGCCGGAAATAGAGATCGTCGAAATCCGAAACGTTCTCGCGGAAGGTCTGCTCCGTCCAGCTTCCGGATTCGCAGTAATCGTAGAACATGCGCGGCACGCGCTGGCGGTAGAGACGCTTGAGGTCTTCGATCTCGGTGATCACCGGCATGGCAGGCTCCTGATGAGGCCAGAAGCAGGTAGCAAGTCGCGCAGCGCCCCGCAATCGCGCAGCACGCCGCGCAACCGCCCGCTCCGGGCCAGCAGTCCTAGGCGGCGTGCACGCCGTCGGCGAGTGCCGCCACGCTCGCCAGCACCTCCTCCACCGGGCGCCCCTCGGCGATGAGCGAGACGATGGCCGAACCCACGACCGTACCATCGGCGATCTCGGCGATGGCGCGGGCGGCCTCGGGGGTGCGCACTCCGAAGCCCACGATCACGGGCAGCTCGGTCCGGGCCTTGATACGGGTGACCTCGGGAGCAACGTCGGCGGCCTGCGCCTCGGCCGAACCGGTGATCCCGGTGATCGAGACGTAGTAGACAAAGCCCGACGTGTTGCGCAGCACCTGGGGCAGCCGGGCGTCATCGGTGGTGGGCGTGGCGAGCCGGATGAAATTGAGCCCGGCGGCCTGCGCGGGCAGGCACAGTTCCGCGTCCTCCTCCGGAGGCAGATCCACCACGATCAGCCCGTCGATGCCCGCCTCGCGCGCCTGGCGCAGGAAGAGGTCCACCCCGCGGGAATAGATCGGGTTGTAGTACCCCATCATCACGATCGGGGTCTCGTCGTCCGTCTCGCGCAACGAACGCGCGATCTGCAGGGTCTTGTCGAGCGTTTGCCCACCCTCGAGCGCCCGCTGCCCGGCGAGCTGGATCGTGGGGCCGTCGGCCATCGGGTCCGTGAAGGGCATGCCGAGTTCGATCACGTCGACCCCGGCGCCGGGCAGGCCCTTCACGATCCGCAACGACGTTTCATAGTCCGGATCGCCCGCCATCACGTAGGCAACGAAGGCCTTGCGCCCCTCTGCGCGGAGTTTCGCGAAGCGTGCATCGATCCGTGTCATGTCTCGTCCCCAGCGTTTCGGGCGGTTTGGCCGAAGCCGCGGCGAAAGGCAATGGGCGGGGAGGCCGCCCGATGGGGCCTTCGTGGCCGGCGCCTAGAGGCGGGTCCAGGAAGAGAAGGTCGCCGCCTGCGCGACGCGCGCGCCCTCGCCCGGCGAGAAGGTCCAAACCACCGCCCGCTCGATTCGAAACCGCCGGCCGGTGACCGAAACCCGCACCCCGGAGTAGTCGTCGATATAGCCCTGGTCGCGCGCCCGGCCGAGCGCCTCGGCGCGCGCCTCGCGCGCATCAGGTTCGGCCGTCAGCCGCGACGGCATCCCGACGAGCACGTTCCAATCGGCCTCCCAGAGCCTCTGGACGGCCAGGTTCACGTAGACAAGCCGAGGGTCTTCCGCCCCGTCGTGGGAGAGCAGGCAGAAGGGCGCCTCGTAGAGCGCCCGCGCCCGCGCAGACGGAACGAGCGCCTCGGCCCCCGGCAGGAGCGGACGGCCGGTGCGCGCAAGGTAACTCTCCCAGAGCAGGCTCGCCCAGGGCTCGTGCCAAGCATTCCGCTGCGTGGGTGGTGTCTTCATGCTCTCGCACTCCTCGCGGCACGCGGCGCGCGCCACCCGCGGAGAAATAGCCCGCGGCCCCGCCGCGCGAAAGCCCACCCGTTACCGGCTCGCACGCAATTTGCGCAAACCGTGCCTCCCGCGCGCGCGGCGACGGCCCCGGTTGCCGGGGCGCGGCGGAGCGCCTAGAAGCGCCGGGGGCCGCAAGAGGGGGCGACGCATGGGCTTCAAGGTGGGAATCGTCGGACTTCCCAACGTCGGGAAATCGACACTCTTCAACGCGCTCACGCGCACGGCGGCAGCACAGGCGGCCAACTTCCCCTTCTGCACCATCGAGCCGAACGTCGGCGAGGTCGCCGTGCCCGATCCGCGGCTTGCACGCCTCGCCGAGCTGGCGCGCTCCCGCGAGATCGTGCCCGCGCGCATGACCTTCGTGGACATCGCCGGCCTCGTGCGCGGCGCCTCCAAGGGGGAAGGGCTTGGCAACCAGTTCCTCGCCAACATCCGCGAGGTCGACGCGATCGCCCATGTGCTGCGATGCTTCGAGGACGGCGACGTGACCCATGTCGAAGGCCGGGTGGACCCGATCGCAGATGCCGACACGATCGACACCGAGCTGATGCTCGCCGATCTGGAGTCGGTCGAGAAGCGCCTCGCGGGCCTGTCGCGCAAGGTGCGCGGCGGCGACAAGGAGGCGATCCAGCAGGAAAGGCTGCTCAAGGCCGCGATGGCCGAGCTGGAAGCCGGGCGCCCCGCCCGCCGCGTCGAGATCGAAGCCGAGGACGCGAAGGCCTGGAAGGGCCTGCAACTCCTGACCACGAAGCCGATCCTCTACGTGTGCAATGTCGAGGAAGCCTCGGCAGGGACAGGCAACGCGCTGTCGGACGCGGTGGCCGCCCGCGCGGCAGAGGAAGGCGCGGCATCGGTGGTGATCTCGGCGCGGATCGAGGAGGAAATCTCCCAGCTCGACGCCGACGAGCAGGCGATGTTCCTCGAGGAGATGGGCCTCGAAGAGCCCGGCCTCGACAGGCTGATCCGTGCCGGCTACGGGCTGCTCGATCTCGAAACCTACTTCACGGTCGGGCCCAAGGAGGCACGCGCCTGGACGATCCGCGCCGGCACCCTCGCCCCCCAGGCGGCGGGCGTGATCCACGGCGATTTCGAGAAGGGATTCATCCGGGCGGAAACCATTTCCTACGAGGATTTCGTCAGCCTCGGCGGCGAACAGCCCGCGAAGGACGCCGGCAAGATGCGCGTGGAAGGCAAGGCGTACCGCGTGCGCGACGGGGATGTGCTGCACTTCCTCTTCAACACCTGAGCGAGCGAGCCGATGACGCTTGAAAGCCTGTTGCGCCTCGAAACCCTTCTCTTTCTCGGTCTTGTGTTCAAGGCAGCCGGGTTCGTGGCGCGCGACGAGCTTCTGCTGCGGCTCTTCGTGATGGCGGGCATCGCCTTCGACATCTCCTTCTACGCGCTCCAGCCCGAACCGATCATGCCGTCCATCGTCGCCAACGCCATCCTGGTGGCGATCAACGCGGCGGTGCTCTTCGCGATCGTCTACGAGCGGACAACACTTGCCCTCACACCGCGGCAGAAGCGCCTCTACAACGCCTTCGGCAACCTGACGCCGGGGCAGTTCCGGCGGATCATGCGGCGCGGCGACATGCACGAGACGACCCATGAGGTCGAGATCATCTCCGAAAACACGGTTCCCTCGCGCCTCTACTTCATCGAGGGAAGCCGCTTCGTGATCGAGAAGGGCGGTCAGGCCGTCGATGCCCGCGGGCCCGCTTTCGCAGGAGAGATCGCCTTCCTGACCGGGCGCCCGGCATCGGCCACGGTCCGCGTGCCTGCGCGCACCCGGTTCTCGAGCTGGCCGGTGGAGGAGCTTCGCCGCCAGACCCGGCGCAGCCGCGCCCTCGAGCACGCACTCGTTGCACGGTTCAGCCTCGATCTTGCGGAGAAGGTCGCGACATCCATGCCGATGCGCGGCCTTGTGGCGACCGCGACCCTCGACCGCGCTGCCGGCGCGCCTGCCCCGGCACCGGACGGCCTCGGGGGCGCCCGCGACGAGGCCACCGGGGCGCAGTGAACCATCTCACCGAGAAGGCCCGAGGCTCACCTCGCGCGGACAACGGCGAGTTCTGCCTTGTGCTCCCCGCGCACAGGCTGCTACAGCCCTCCGCGGAGACGTGGCCGAGTGGTCGAAGGCGCTCCCCTGCTAAGGGAGTAGGCGGGAAACCGTCTCGAGGGTTCGAATCCCTTCGTCTCCGCCATTTTCCTCAGAAGTGCCTTCTCACAACATACTGATAGTAGAGCGGAATTCGGCGTTCTCGCGCCGATGTCGGTGTTTGATCCGCTTGATTTGCTGCACATTTTGCTACACAATTTGCTGCACAAATGGGGGATTTCTCCGCCATGAGCATCGCCAAACGAGGCCGTCTCTACCACCTCCGCCGCCGCGTCCCGCGCCGGTATCGGGTAATCGAGCCGCGCGAAACTGTCTGGATCAGCCTGCACACCGACTCGGAGACCATTGCCCGCAGCAAGGCGGATCGGGCTTGGAGCCAGATGATCGAGGCCTGGGAGGCGCGTCTGGCCGGGAACAGTGAAGATGCACAGGTGCGCTACGAAGCCGCGCGCGACCTCGCTCGAGCACGAGGCTTTCGGTATCTGGATGCGGGTGCTGTGGCCAAGCTGCCGGTCGAGGACGTTGTCGAGCGCGTCGAGGCGATCCCGGCCCCGGCGAACCAGCCCGATGCCATCGAGGCCGCCGCCCTTCTCGGCACTGTCCCGGAACCCCGCATCAGGGTCAACAAGGCGCTGGAGCTCTACTGGGGGTTGGCGAAGGAGAAGACCCTCGGCAAGAGCGAGGATCAGCTGCGCCGCTGGGAAGCGCCGCGCAAGAAGGCGGTGAAAAACTTCGTCGCGGTCGTGGGCGACAAAGAAATCGCCAACATCACTCGCGACGACATGCTGGACTTTCGCCAGCAATGGCTCGACCGGATCGAGGCGGGTGAAGTGACCGCAAACTCTGCGAACAAGGACCTGATCCACCTGGGCGACGTTTTGAAGACCGTGAACACGATGAAGCGGCTGGGGCTGGCGCTGCCGCTGGGTGAGTTGTCTTTCAAGGAGGGCGAGAAGCTGACACGCCCGCCGTTCAGCGAGGACTGGATCAGGACGCGCCTGCTCGCGCCCGGCGCGCTGGACAGGTTGAACGGTCAGGCCCGCGCGCTGCTGCTCGGCATGATCAACACCGGCTATCGGCCGTCCGAAGGTGCTGCGCTCACGGCGGACACGATCCGGCTCGATGGCGACGTGCCGCATATCTCCATCGAACCGGAGGGACGGCAGCTGAAGAGCCACTACGCGCGCCGTGTCATTCCGCTGACCGGTGTCTCGCTCAAGGCCTTCAAGCAATTCCCCGATGGCTTCCCTCGCTACCGCAACCGCGCCACCCTTAGCGCGGTCGTGAACAAGTTCCTCCGCTCCAACGGCCTGCTCGAGACGCCGCGCCACTCGATGTATTCCCTGCGCCATTCCTTCGAGGACCGCATGCTCGCCGCCGGGATCGACGACAGGATCAGGCGCGACCTTTTCGGTCACCGGCTTGACCGCGAACGATACGGCAAGGGCGCGTCGCTGGAACACGTCGCAGAGCTCGTCGCGCGCATCGCCTTCTGAGCCAGCAGCGCCCGCCCCCGGCGCTGCGCCTCCGACAGCCGCTGCTCCTTCTTCACGGCCGCGGCCAGTTCGGCCTCGAGTCGCTCGAAGACTGGCGCAAAGGTCGGGTCATCAGCAACCAGCGCGGCCACCTTCAGAAGTGCCGCCTCGATCCGCGCGGCATCGACCGGTTGGGCCGGGCGATTGCGTCGCTGTGAAGGTCGGGCGCGTGTCATGCCAACAAGCATGAGGCGGCGCGTGCGTCTTGTGCAGGGCGCGCGGCCGCGCCGCGCAAAGCGGCCTGCCACAGCGTGCAAATCGGACGGGATGCTCGCGCGATCTCGGGCAGCTACTGGTCGTCGATGCCGTGACCTTGGCGGTCACTTCCGGATCACGACTCATGCGTCGAAGTGCGTTGCAAGGATCGCCGCATTTGCGCCTTTGGGAGAGCGTAAAATTCTCGCCTGGGACGGTCGCGGGAGACAACAGAAGGGATGGCAAGATAAAGCGAGTTCCTCGCTGGCCGGGCCTCTGGCTCTAAGCTGTTGTCTGCACATTGTTTTTTGGGCTCTATCCCGGCCGGTGTGCGAATATCGTGCGGCAGGCCTCGACACTTTCCCCAATGAATTCAATGCTCTTTCCTGCCACGCCGCGCCGCAATCGGGACGCACCTTACGCCACGGCCTGTCGTTGCACGCCAGGCTACGATGACCCTCGGACGGCCCTTGATCCGTCCCCAAGCACCCTCAATCGTCTCTTCATGACCCGCGACGAGACCGAGTTCCGTATCCGCCCCGGCAAGCCCCGGGACCACCAGCCGCGCCCCCCGCGCGTGCGCCGCAAGCCGCAGGGATTCCTTGCCCAAGTGCACCAGGCCGTGCGCCGCTCGGGTGGCGATCCGAACAGGCTGGCCGGAAAGGGAAAGGCGAGCGGTAGGTTCAATGCGCGCGGTCGGGGTGCGAAGGTTGCAGCCGAATTGAAGGGTCGGAACCCGTGGTCGCGCGGCCCGGATGGCAGCCGGACGCGTGCCCGGCGGGTGACCGTGAAGGCGCGGATCGTGAAGCTGAACCCGCAGCGGGGCGCGGTCCGGGGACGGTCCTTCGTCAGCGCCAAGGCGGTCGAGGCACATCTGCGCTACCTCGAGCGCGACGGCGTCACGCGTGACGGCGAGCGCGGCCAGGTCTATTCCGCGAATGAGGATGCGGCAGATGGCCGAGACTTCCTCGACCGGGGCCGCGACGACCGGCACCAGTTCCGCTTCATTGTCTCCGCCGAGGAGGGCGTCGAGTGGCTCTGTTGCATAAATCGGTTGATGGCCGGGGTTACCCTTTCCCCGGACAGACT
>CAYXOX010000112.1:8769-10430 GCA_964466745.1 uncultured Rhodobacterales bacterium | reverse complement strand
GAACCCCTCTTTCCAGGTTGAAAACCTGGCGTCCTAACCGATAGACGAACGGGCCACGCCGTGGTGGGGGCGTACTTAGGCAAACCTCCCGCAGAGGGCAAGGGGATTCTTGGCGTTCCCGGAGCCTGCGCGTGTCAGGCCGGGGCGGCGTCGTCGAGGCGCAGTTGCGGGATGGTCCGGCCGTTCCAATGATTGATCTCGAGACGGCCGGCCACGTGGAAACGGGCGCCACCGTGGGCCTCCATCGCGGCGCCGAGCGCGCTGTCGAACGCCCTGAAGGCGATGGCTTCGCAGCCGCTCCCCGAGGCGTCCGCAAAGCGCAGCTTCAGGTGGCCGTCGCCCACCCGGCGACAGTCTGCTATTCGCAGCGAGGGGAGGGCGAAGCGCGGGGCCGGGGCCGCGGCGCCGAAGGGGCCCGCTTCCTCGAGCCGCGCGACGAGATCGACGGTGGCGGCGCCGGGCATGAGCAGGCCATCGAGGTGGAGGTCGGCGGCGGTCCCGGTCGAGGCGCCTTGCCTGGCAAGGAGCGTGCCGAGCCGCTCCATGGCCGGCTCCAGCTGGGAGCGGCTCAGCGAGAGTCCGGCAGCCATCTTGTGGCCCCCGCCGCGGGTGACAAGCCCCTCGGCGGCCAGGCGCTGGACCGCCGCGCCGAGATCGACACCCGGCACCGAGCGACCCGAGCCCTTGCCCTCGTCGCCATCGAAACCGATGACCACCGCCGGGCGCCCGGCCCATTCCTTCAGCCGCGCCGCCACGATGCCCACGACCCCCGGATGCCAGCCCTCACCTGCCGCCCAGACGAGCGGGCCGTCCGTGCCCCGCGTTTCCGTCTGCGCCTCGGCGGCCGCGCGCACGCTGGCCTCCACGTCGCGGCGCTCTGTGTTGAGTGTCTCGAGCCGTGCAGCGAGCGCATCCGCCTCCGCACCGTCCGCCGTGGAAAGCAGCCGCGCCCCGAGGTCGGCCTGGCCGATCCGGCCGCCTGCGTTGACCCGCGGTCCCAGCACGAACCCCAGGTGGTAGCTGGTGGGCGGGCTGTCGAGCCGCGCGGCATCGGCCAGCGCGCGCAGTCCCTGCCGCCGGCGCCGCGCCATGACCTTGAGCCCCTGGCGCACGAAAGCGCGGTTCACCCCGACAAGCGGCGCCACGTCCGCGACGGTGGCGAGCGCCACCAGATCGAGCATGCCCATGAGATCGGGTTGGGAGGCGCCGCTGCCCCGCGCCTGGCGGTTGGCCTCCACCAGCGCAAGGAAGACCACGCCGGCGGCGCACAGGTGGCCGAGGGTTCCATCCTCGTCCTGGCGGTTGGGATTCACCACGGCCAGCGCGGGTGGCAGCGTCTCTCCGGCGAGATGATGGTCGAGCACCAGCACGTCCGCGCCCTTCGCCGCGGCAAGGGCCTCGTGGCTGAGCGTGCCACAGTCCACGCAGACGACGAGATCGTGCTCCGCGGCGAGCCGCGCCATGGCCGGCGCGTTGGGCCCGTATCCTTCCTCGATTCGGTCGGGCACGTAGAGCGTCGCCCCGTGGCCCTGTTGCCGCAGCCAGTCGATCAGCAGGGCGGCCGACGCGCCGCCGTCCACGTCGTAGTCGGCGAAGATCGCGATGCGCTCGTGCCTCGCCACCGCCTCGATCAGCCGTGCTGCCGCCGCCTCCATGTCGCG
>CAYXOX010000112.1:0-8759 GCA_964466745.1 uncultured Rhodobacterales bacterium | reverse complement strand
GTCGGCGAAGATCGCCACCCGATGCCTTCCGCGGACCGCGGCATTGAGCCTGGCGGCGGCCGTCTCCATGTCGCGCAGGCGGCGCGGGTCGGGCAGCAGGTCGCGCAGGGCGGGGGCCAGGAAGACCGCCGCGTTCTCCGGAGCCACGCCGAGACGTGTCAGCACGGCGCAGAGTTCCCGGGGCAGGTCGCCCGATTGCGCCATCGCTTCGGCAAGGCGCTCCGCCTCGGCGGAAGGGCCCACCCATCGCCGTCCGGTGAGTGAAGCCTCGACGCCGAGAAAGGCGCTCATGGGCCGGTTGCCAGCACGTCGGCCGTGGCCAAGGCGCTGGCGAATTCATCGTGCAGGTGGGAGACCGCGCTGCGGTGTGCCTCGTCGGCGCTCATCGGCGGCAGGTCCGGGGCCCAGCCCGTGCGGGCGTTGCCGGCGAATGCAGCGCAGGCATCATGCGCGAGGAGCACCGCAAAACCGAGGTTCGCGGCCATCCGCACCGAGGTGGACACGCAATGGGGCGTGGTGAGCCCGCAGATAACCAGCCTGCCTGCGCCGGCCTCGCGCAGATGCGCCTCGAGCGCGGTGCCGATGAAAGCGCTGTTCACGGATTTCTCGAACACCGGCTCGCCCGGGAGGGGCGCGAGTTCGGGCTTGAAGGCCGTGCCGGCGCTGCCCGCGGCAAGGGGGCTGCCGGGCACTTGGCTCAGGTGCCGGACATGGACCACCGGCGCTTTCGCCGCCCGCCAGGCCCCCAGCAGATGCGTGGCGTTCGCCTCGGCGCCGGGATTGTTGCGAGGCCCCCAGCCTGGCGCGTCGAACCCGAGCTGGAAATCGATCAGGACGAGTGTCGCCGGTGTCACCCCGGCCTCACTTGTCGGGGTTCCGGTAGGTCATGTAGCGTACCGAGCCGGTCTTTGAGCGCATCAGCACCGTTGTGGCGGTGATGAAGCCCACCTCGCGCTTGATGCCGGGAACGAGGCTGCCGTCGGTCACGCCTGTTGCGGCGAAGATCACGTCGCCCGTCACCATGTCGTCCCGGTAGTAGATCTTGTCGAAGTCGCTGATGCCGTGGCCTTCGGCACGCAGGCGTTCGTCGCCGTTGCGGAAGATGAGGCGGCCCGACATCTGCCCGCCCATGCACTTCATCGCGGCTGCCGCCAGCACGCCCTCCGGCGCGCCGCCCGAGCCCATGTACATGTCGATGCCTGTCTTGGCGGTCTCGGCGCAGTGCATCACGCCGGCCACGTCACCGTCGGTGATCAGGCGGATCGCCGCGCCCGTGGCACGCACCTCCGCAATGAGGCCCTCGTGGCGCGGCCGTTCGAGGATGCAGACCGTGATGTTCTCCGGGCCGCAGTGCTTGGCGCGCGCCAGCGCCTGCACGCGTTCCGTGGGCGTCATGTCGAGCGTCACCACGCGCTCGGGGTAGCCCGGCCCCACGGCGAGCTTGTCCATGTAGACATCGGGCGCGTTCAGCATCGTGCCGCGCGGGCCCATCGCGATCACGGCGAGCGCGTTGGGCATGTCCTTCGCGGTGAGCGTGGTGCCTTCCAGCGGGTCGAGCGCGATGTCCACCTCCGGGCCATCGCCGCTGCCCACTTCCTCGCCGATGAAGAGCATCGGCGCCTCGTCGCGTTCTCCCTCGCCGATCACCACGGTTCCGCGGATGTCGAGCTTGTTGAGCTGGTTGCGCATGGCATCGACGGCGGCCTGGTCGGCCGCCTTCTCGTCGCCCCGGCCGATGAGGCGCGCGCATGCGATGGCCGCAGCCTCGGAAACGCGGGCGAGCCCGAGCGAGAGCATGCGGTCGTGAAACTCGGGCGGGGAGGTCATGGGCCTGGTCCTTCAGGAAATCCGTTCGGCCCTGACGTAGCCCGGCGGTGCATGGCGGCACAAGGGCGCGGGGCGTGAACCTTACCCTGCGCCGGCCCGTTTTGGCAGCCTGGCCCTCATGGGCGCATGCGCTGCGAGCGTGGCCCCGGCCACCGGCCGCGGGTCCGGCGCAGCCGCGGGTGCGCTGCTCAGGGCCGCTCGATGCGCAGCGCCACGGGCTCTTCGGCAAGCACGCCCGTGCCGCCCATGCCCTCCAGAGCCGCGCCGAGCGCATCGTGGCCCGTCGGATGGGTCACGATCAGGACGGGTGCCATGGGGCCATCGTGGTCGTACTGGCGCATCCTGTCGATCGAGATGCCCGCGTCGCCAAGAACCGTGGCGATCTTGGCAAGCGCACCCGGCTTGTCCTGCAGGGCGAGCCGAAGGTAGTAGGGCGCCGGCGCGGCGACACGGGCCGCAAGGGCCGTGCGGAGTGCCGCCGCCGGCTGGCCGAAGGTGGAAAGCCGCGTGCCGCGTGCGATGTCCAGAACATCGGCCATCACGGCGCTTGCCGTCGGGCCTTCGCCGGCACCGGCGCCACGCAGCACGATCTGGCCCACCGCATCCCCTTCGAGAACCACCATGTTCATCGCCGCCTCGAGCTGTCCGAGAGGAGAGTCCGCCGGAACGAGGCAGGGCGACATGCGCTGTTCGAGCCCGCGCCCGGTGGTCTCGGCAACGCCGAGCAGCTTGATGCGGTAGCCGAGATCTCCCGCGCGGCGGATGTCGTCGATGGAGATGCGCTCGATCCCTTCGATCGCCATGGCCTCGAAATCCACCCGGGTGCCGAAGGCGATTGCAGCGAGGAGCGCAAGCTTGTGGCCCGCGTCGATCCCGCCGACGTCGAGGCTCGGGTCAGCCTCGAGATACCCCAGTTTCTGGCATTCCTCGAAGACGGCCTCGTAGGGCAGGCCCGCGCTCTGCATGCGTGTCAGGATGTAGTTGCAGGTGCCGTTCATCACGCCCATCACGCGCGTGATCTCGTTGCCGGCCAGGCCCTCCGTCAGCGCCTTGACGACAGGAATGCCGCCGGCCACGGCCGCCTCGAAGCGGATCACGCGCCCGGCCTCTTCAGCGGCTTCCGCCAGCGCCTGGCCGTGCAGGGCCATCATCGCCTTGTTGGCGGTCACCACGTCCTTGCCCTCGGCGATGGCGGCCTCGGTCGCGGCCTTGGCGGGCCCGTCGGCGCCCCCCATCAGCTCCACCAGAACGTCCACGTCGTCGCGGCGCGCGAGGGCGACGGGATCGTCCTCCCAGGCGTAGTCGGAAAGCGGCACGCCGCGGTCCTTGCCGCGCGAGCGCGCGCTCACGGCGGTGACGGCGATCTCGCGCCCGGCCCGCGCCGCCAGCAACGCGCCCTTCTGGCGGACGATCTTCAGTACGCCGGCGCCCACGGTGCCGAGCCCGGCGATCCCGAGCCTGAGAGGGGTTGTCATTTGGGGCTCCTGCCGTCGCGAGTTCCGCGGTGGGTGTTAGCCGGTTGCACAGGGGCGCGCAACGCGGGTCGGTTCGGGGCGGTGCGCCTGCGGAGCGGGATCGTCAGCGGGGGCCTTGCGCGAGGCGTTGACGGTCGTCCTCGGCGAGGACGGGCGCGCGCAACGCGTTCGCGCGCGCCTCCAGTGCCGCGGCGCGGCCCGGCAGCCCCGCGACGATGGCGTCCGAGCCCTCTTCCTCGGCCGGTCCGACATCGAGGAGAGGGCCCAGCGGCACGAGGGCGGGGTAGGGCGCGCGCGCGGCGGCGTCGCTTTCCGCCGCATCGAGCGCGGGGAATTCGGCGCAGGCCGACAGCGCCATGAGAAGCGCGGAGGCAATTGCGTATCTTGCCATGCGCGGTACGCTAGCTCAGCGCCGGTGCCGAGGCCAGTGCTCGCGCGCGCCGCAGGGGCCGGGCCATGCGGGGGTGCCGGCCGCGTGGGGGCCCTGGCCCCACCCGCCCGGGCGCCCCGGACTCCGGGCGTATTGATGCAGCGCCCTCTCGCCAACCCGCCCCTCTCGCGCTACGCAGGCGCATGTCCGGGGAAGTGCTCGCCACCCTTTCGGCCTCCGCGCCGCGCCGATGGTTCGCCTACGCCTCGCTCGTCCTGCTGGGCGGGCTTCTCGTGCTGACCGGCCTTTCCGGCGGCCCGGCGCCCGGCTGGATCGCTTTCCTGCTGGCTCTCGGGGTCGCCGCGCTCTGGCTTGCCGAGCGGCTGCGGCGGGCGACGGCGCTCACTCTCACCCTTACCCGCATCGAATTGCGCGACAGTGCGGGGCGAACTCTCGCGCGCATCGCCGATGTTCAGCGGGTCGAGCGGGGGGCTTTTGCCTTCAAGCCCTCCGGCGGCTTCACCTTGCGGCTTTCCGCGCCGATGACGCGAAGCTGGTCGCCCGGTCTGTGGTGGCGCGCGGGGCGCCGTGTGGGTGTGGGCGGCGTCACGCATTCGGCCGCCGGGCGCTTTATGGCGGAACGGATTGCGCTGCTGCTGGCGGAGCGGGAGGGAGATGGACGGACCTGATGCGTATCGGGCGGCCTGCGCCCACGCGCCGCCGCGCTTTCCCGCGCCGCGATACCCCACGCGTTCATTGACGCCGCCTCAGCTCGTGCCGGCCCACTTCAGCTGGGGGGCGAAACGCGGGCGCGTCACGATGAAGGCTTCCATTTCCACCGGTTCGACCAGCCCCATCCGGAAGATGGGCTCGTAGACCATCCTCGATTCCACGAGGATCACGGTATTCCCGCCCGGCAATTCAGGGATCCGGCTCGAGAGTTCCTGCAGGCCGGTGTTGGTGAGCGGCTCCCAGTTGCCCCTGATGGAAGACCAGCGCACCTCGTAGACATCGTCGTCCTCGTTGAACCGGACGTTGGTGACACGCAGCTTCATCTCGTGTTCGCCGTCCGCGAGGAACTGCAGCATGCCGTAGACCGAGTCCATGTAGGCCTCGTTGATCTCCCGCGTCTCGCGCGAAAGCGCGTCCGCCACCGTGAACGCGGCGCGATAGTTCACGTTGTTCATCCGGTAGCCGTCGAAGAAGGCATAGGTCGCCAGGAACGCCCACAGGAGCAGCGGCAGCATCGCGATGGCCTCGACGGCGAGCCCGCCGCGGTCCTCGCGGGCAAACCGCCGCATGCGCGCACGGCACCGGCGCGCCTGCGTCGCCTTGCGGGTCTGGGTGTTCGCGCGCGCCTGCATGGGCTATCTCGGCTCGTTCACGAAGGCGGCGGTCGACACGAGGCCGTAGTACTTCTCGTTCCGGATCTTCATCTGCTTGCCGAGCGCGGCGCCCGGGAAAAGCGGCTCGAACAGCACGCAGGCGCGCACCAGCATCAGCTCGTTGGCGTTGCCCGGCACGAAGCTGCGAACGGGGGCCATGGGCTCGTCCTCGTCGATGCAATCCGGGGTGGGGTCAGGCGGCGTCCAAGCGAAGGGATCCCGGGTTTCGAGCTCGATCTTCACCCGGTCCGAGCAGTTCGGGATGGAAGGAGACGCGTCGCACACCCATTGCTTGAGATCCTGGTGGCCCAGCACCGGGTTCACGCCGAGGCGCACGTTGCGCACGGCGATGTCCAGCCCGCGGTCGAGCATGGCCTGCCGGGTGAGCATGGCAGACGCTTCCACCGACATCACCAAGAGCAGGATGATCGGGGGAAAGACGATCACGAACTCCATCGTGGCCGTCCCGCGCTGATCGGAACGGGCACGCCGCAGCCAACGCGCGATTTTCTTGAGAACGCCGGTCACTGGGTCAGCCTCAACTGGTTGATCTGGCTGGCAATGGCCGAGAATGCCTCGGAGATCTCGGTTCCCTCCACGTCGAAGTAATGGTTGGGCGAACTGGCGCAGTCGC
The DNA here is from genome assembly GCA_964466745.1 of uncultured Rhodobacterales bacterium. Classification (GTDB taxonomy): domain Bacteria; phylum Pseudomonadota; class Alphaproteobacteria; order Rhodobacterales; family Rhodobacteraceae; genus CAYXOX01. The sequence goes on along the minus strand of CAYXOX010000112.1, from coordinate 3,068 downwards.
TCATCGCCGCGAGGCCGCGCTGAGGCGCCTCGAAGCCGATGGTGAAGATGGTGATGCCGGCGTTGCGGGCTTCGGAGCAGATGTCTTCCAGGCGGTCGTCTGCATCGTCCGGGCCGACGATCGACCCCCACGAGTACCACTCCCAGTAGTAGGTGTTGTAGCTCACCCAGCCATCGAGATAGGGCCTGCGATAGAATTCGAGCGCATAGGCGGCGGTGCCCCAGCGCGCGAAGACCTCCGGGAAGGTCATGCGTTCCACGTTCGCCAGCCCGCCGTCGGGCTCGTTCTGGTAGCGCCAGCTCCAGCTCCAGCCCTCGTATCGGGGCAGGTAGTAGACATCGTTGCTCGTGCCCCAGTTGTCCCTGATCCGCACGGAGAATCTGTCGTTGCTGGGGTCGCTGTCGCCGCGCCGATCGACGAAGATGTCGGAATACCCCGATTTGCGGCTGTCGCGCAGGTCGAACTGGGTGGTGTTCTCACCGTCGGTCATCAGGACGATCACCTTGAGGGTGTCGATGTTGGTGTAGGCCGCGGGCCGGGAGGCGGCCTCGCCGCTCACATGGCCGTCGGCGATCATGTCGGTGATCAGCGTGCTTGCGCTCGGGTCCAGCAGCGCCACGCCCCATTTCATGCCGAGGTCGATTGCCGTGTTGCCGGATGCACCGAGCCCGTTGATGTGCGACTTCAGCGTCGAGGTGTTGTGGCTGTGCACAAGGATCGAGCCGTAGTCGGTATCCGGGCACCACGGATTGGGAATCTCGGTGCTGTCCCGGTCCTGCGAGTTCAGGTCGAAATGCCCGAGCCGCTCGAGTTCGTCGACTCTCGAGATCGTGGTGTCGAAGAAGGCCGCATCGGGAAAGATCGCGCAGCGGGAATAGTCGTGCTCGTCCGAAAGCGTGTAGTACTGGGCCAGCACGGAGCCGAGGTTGACCGTGGCGTTGTAGGGCACGATCGAGATCGTCGTCAGCCCGTCGTCGGACTCCTTGACCACGGTATCCACGAAATCGCGTGCCGCGGTGCGCAGGTTGGCGATCTTGTTGTTCCAGCCCATGGAGCCCGAGATATCGAGCACCAGCGAGATCTCCACGTCGGTGACACGTTCTTCCGCGGTGCCGCGCCCCGGCACGTTGATCGTGTCCACCCCGGACATGCGCATGAAGAAGGTATCGAGCGGGTAGCTGCCCGTCGCCGTTACCGTCTTGAAGTTGAGCCCCTGCGTGACGGTGACATTGCCCAGGTAGGCTGACATGCCCGCCTTCTCGAAGTAGTCGTTGACCACTTCGGCCGGCGGACGCGTCTGGTCGAGGTCCGCGGCCGCGAGAATCGCGCGGTCGATCGTGGATTGCAGCTCGGTGCGGCGCATCTCGGCGCGCATCGTGTCCACGGCGATGCCGCCGACCATGACCATCAGCAGGAAGACGAAGAGGGAAAAGATCACCATGGAGCCGTCCTCGTCGCCGCGGAAACGGCGGACGCGGTGCGCAAAGCTGCGCATTGGCCCGTGGGCTCTATTCATTCCGTGCTCTCCTCTCGGCGGCCGCAACTGCTCGTCCGCCTGTGTGGACGTTCGGTGCAGCGCCTCCTTGAACCCCGAAAACATCGCGCGGCACTGTGGCCGAAGTTTGGCGAAAGGGCGCAGCAGCTTCGGGGGTTCTGCGGCGGTTTACCGCCGATCCTGCCCGGCCACTGGCATTGTGCATGCGCGGGCGACAATCAACGGAGCAGCGTCGCTCTTGCGCCATCAAGACGCCGCAACCCGTCCGTCCCGGGCGCGCCCGCGATTCGAGGGAGAATCCGACGGGCCGCCCGGTTAGGGTGCCGCAAGGGCCGGGTCCGTGCCCGGCGAAATGACCGGGCCGAACCCGCCCGGTGCATAGGGAGGAGAGCGCATGATGGATGCCGTGACCGCCGCGGAGCCCACGTTCCGCGAAAGCGTGGACCTGATGTTCAACCGTGCCGTGAAGTGCATGGACATCGAGCCGGGGCTCGAGGAGAAGATCCGGGTCTGCAACGCCACCTACACCGTCCGGTTCGGCGTGCGCCTGCGCGGCCGAATCCAGACTTTCACGGGCTACCGGTCGGTTCATTCCGAGCACATGGAGCCGGTGAAGGGCGGCATCCGCTACTCGCTGGCGGTCAACCAGGACGAGGTGGAGGCGCTGGCCGCGCTGATGACCTTCAAGTGCGCACTGGTGGAAACGCCGTTCGGCGGCTCCAAGGGCGGGCTTTGCATCGATCCGCGCGCCTACGAGGAGCACGAGCTGGAGCAGATCACACGGCGCTTCGCCTACGAGCTTGCAAAGCGCGATCTCATCCACCCGGCACAGAACGTGCCCGCCCCCGACATGGGAACCGGCGCCCGCGAGATGGCCTGGATCGCCGACCAGTACCGGCGGATGAACACCACCGACATCAACGCCAACGCCTGCGTCACCGGCAAGCCCGAACACGCCGGCGGCATCATGGGGCGCGTCGAGGCCACCGGGCGGGGGATCCAGTACGCGCTGCAGGAATTCTTCCGGCATCCCGAAGACATCGCCGCGGCCGGGCTCGCGGGCTCGCTGGAGGGCAAGCGCGTCATCGTGCAAGGGTTCGGCAACGTGGGCTCGCACGCCGCGCGTTTCCTGGCCGCCGAAGACGGTGCGCGCATCGTGGCGGTGATCGAGCACGACGGCGGGCTCTTTTCCGAAGAGGGGCTCGACGTGCCTGCCGTCGCGGCCTGGCTGGCCGACCATGGGGGCGTTTCGGGTTATCCCGATGCCACCTACGTGCCGGACGGCTCGACGCTTCTGGAAGCGGACTGCGACATCCTGATTCCCGCGGCGCTGGAGGGCGTGATCAACCTGTCCAACGCCGAGCGCGTGCAGGCACCTCTCATCATCGAGGCCGCCAACGGGCCGATCACCGCCGGGGCCGACGAGATCCTTCGGCGCAAGGGCTGCATCATCATCCCCGATCTCTACGCCAACGCCGGCGGCGTCACGGTGAGCTATTTCGAATGGGTCAAGAACCTCAGCCATATCCGCTTCGGCCGCATGCAGCGCCGCCAGGAGGAATCGCGCCACCAG
>CAYXOX010000111.1:0-10590 GCA_964466745.1 uncultured Rhodobacterales bacterium | reverse complement strand
CACGAAGGGCAGCGTCATGCCCTTGGCCGGAAGCAGCCGCACCGCGACACCCATGTTGATCATGGCCTGCGCACCGAAAAGGCAGGCAAGGCCAGTGCCGGCCAGCCGGATGAAGGGATCGCGCTCGCGCATGAGCCGGACAAGCGAGCGCACCACGACCGTCGCGTAGAGCGCTATGATCACAAGCACCAGCACCAGCCCGTATTCCTCCGCCGCCACCGCGATGATGAAATCGGTGTGAGCGTCGGGGAGCGACCACTTCACCTCGCCCTCGCCCACGCCCACGCCGAAGAAACCGCCCTCGCGGATCGCATTGGTGGCATAGCCGAGCTGGGTGGTGGGATCGACCTCGGGCGAGAGGAACCCGTCGATCCGCCGGGCGAAGTGATCCGAGTTCTGGTAGGCGATCGTGCCCGCTCCCACCGCCGCGCCCGCGAGCGCCACGAGGAGCAGCATCGGCGCGCCCGCCACGAAATACATCACCCCCCAGCCGAAGAGGATGAGCGCCGCCTGCCCGAAATCGGGCTGCACGGCGAGAAGCCCGGCGATCGCCACCGCGATCGCGAACGAGAAGAGCCTGCCCGGCGGCCCGTCGATCTCCTGGCTGGCGGCCATCAGCCAGGCCGCCATGATGACGAAGCCGGGCTTGAGAAACTCGGAGGGCTGAAGGCTCGCGAAGCCGATCGAGTACCAGCGCACGGCGCCCTTGCCGAAATCGGTCCCGAAGAAGGGGAGCAGCGCGAGCCCCACGAAGGCGACGGCGAAGCCGAGAACGCCAAGCCGGCGCACGAGGCCCGGCGGCAGCGTGGACATCACGATCATGGTCACGAGGGCGAGCCCGCCGAACATGGCCTGCCGCTCGACATAATGGAACGCCGGCAGCCCGTTCTTTGCGGCCAGCGGCGGCGATGCCGCGAACCCCAGCAGGAGACCGATCCCGAACAGGATCAGGATGCAGGACATCGACCACTTGTCCACCGTCCTCCACCAGCGTGGCAGGATGGGGTCGCCCTCCCGTGCCGGGGCGGCGCCGTACACCAGTTCCGTCATCGCAACCTGCTCGTGCTGCCTCGTGCGCCGGTTGTCCCGGCGTCGGCCGCGAGGTTAGCCGAGGGCACGCGCGCAGGCCAGCGCTTATCGCGACGGGGCCGCCGCACGGCGTGCTCCCGCCGGTGTGCGCGCCACGGGCGGGGCTCCCGGGGCGGGGCACCGGGCGCGCCCTTCGTCGCCTGCCAAAGCCCGGCGACGCGCGAGAGGGAGTGCCGGGCCGCGGCGCGTCAGCGCCGGGCAAGTGCCTCCACGCAGGCGATGAAATCCTCGCCCCGGCGTTCGAAATTGTCGTACTGGTCGAAGCTCGCGGCGGCGGGGGCCAGCAGCACCACCTCCCCGGGTTGCGCGTCGGCCGCTGCGCGCGCCACCGCGGCGTCCATGGTCGTGCAGATCTCGCAGGGCACGCCCGGGCCCAGCTCCAGCGCGAAGGTCTCGGCCTCGCGCCCGATGACATAGGCCGTCTCGACCCGCCCGAGCAGCGGCGCGAGCGTGCCGAGCCCTCCCTCCTTCATCAGCCCGCCGCAGATCCAGCGGATGCGGCCGAAGGCGGCGAGAGCCTTGGCCGCGGCATCGGCATTGGTCGCCTTGCTGTCGTTGACGAACCGCACCCCGCCGATCTCGGCCACCGGCTGGCTGCGGTGGGGCAACCCGCGAAAGCTGGCGAGCCCGGTCTCGATCTCCCGCGGCCCGAGGCCCAGCGCCCGGGCCGCGCCGTAGGCGGCGCAGGCGTTCTGGTGATTGTGCAGGCCCGGCAAACCCGAAAGACCGCGCAGGTCGATGGCCGCGACCTGCCGGCCGCCGCGGCGCTCCACGAGAAACCCCTTTCGCACCGCGACGCACCAGCCCGCCCCGGCGACGGGCCCGGCGGCGGAGACGGCGATCACCCGGTCGTCCGACCGCCCCTCCGCGAGCTGGTTGGCGAGGAACCGGCCCTCGGGCTCGTCCACGCCGATCACGGCGCGATCCGGGCCGCCCTCGGCGAAGAGCCGCCGCTTTGCGGCGAAATAGCCGCCCATGCCGCCATGACGATCGAGATGATCCGCCACGAGATTGGTGAAGACGGCCACGTCCGGCGTTAGCGCCCGCGCCAGCTCCGTCTGGTAGGAGGAAAGCTCGAGCACCACCACGCCGCCCTCGGTCGGCGGGTCGAGATCCAGAACCCCCCGCCCGATGTTGCCGCCAAGCTGGGCCGGGCGCCCGGCCTCGAGGAGCACATGGTGCAAAAGCGCCGAGGTGGTGGACTTGCCGTTCGAGCCGGTGATGGCGACGACCTTCGGAACGCGGCCGAAGTCTTCCCAGCCCGCTGTCGCGAAGGAGCGGAAGAACAGGCCGATGTCGTTGTCCACCGGCACGCCCGCGCCCAGGGCGGCTGCCACCGCGGGGTGCGGGGACGGGTAGAGATGGGGGATGCCGGGGCTCACCACCATCAGTGCCGCCTCGTCAAGCGCCCCGGGGGCAAGCGGGTCGGCCAGCGCGAAGCCCTCGGCGGCGGCGCGCTCCCGCGCGGCCTCGCCGTCGTCCCAGCACAGCGGATGCGCGCCGCCCGCGCGGAGCGCCCGCGCCGCCGAAATCCCGCTCCGCCCCAGTCCCAGGACCGCCACGCGGGCGCCGTCAAGACCTTGCACCGGGATCATCCGTCCATCGCTCCCTTCATCTTGGCCCAAGTACTCTCCGGGGGTGCGGGGGTGGAAAACCCCCGCCGCACCGCCCGCTGCGGGCGCCGCGCCCGGCCTAGCGCACCTTCAGCGTCGCCAGCCCGATCATCGCGAGGATCAGCGCGATGATCCAGAACCGGATCACGATCTGCGGCTCCGCCCAGCCCTTCTTCTCGTAGTGGTGGTGGATCGGCGCCATCAGGAACACGCGCCGCCCGGTCCGCTTGAAATAGAGCACCTGGATGATCACCGAGAGCGCCTCGACCACGAAGAGCCCGCCCACGATGGCCAGGACGATCTCGTGCTTGGTGGCCACCGCGATCGCGCCCAGCGCGCCGCCGAGGGCGAGACTGCCGGTATCCCCCATGAACACCGCCGCGGGCGGGGCGTTGTACCACAGAAAGCCCAGCCCGCCGCCGATCAGCCCGGCACAGAAGATCAGGATTTCCCCCGTCCCCGGCACGTAGTGCACGTCGAGGTATTCGGTGAAGTCCACCCGGCCCACGGCATAAGCGATCACCCCCAGCGCTCCGGCGGCGATCATCACCGGCATGATCGCCAGACCGTCGAGCCCGTCGGTCAGGTTCACCGCGTTGGCCGCTCCCACGATCACGATCATGGCGAAGGGCACGAAGAGAAGGCCGAGATTGAGGAGCAGGTCCTTGAACACCGGAAAGGCCAGCTGGTTCTGCAGCGCCTCCGGGTGCAACGCGCTCGCCCAGACGCCCGCTGCCGCGGCGATGACGAAGCCGAGCGCGAGTCGCAGCCGGCCGGAGACCCCGTCGCTCTTCTGCTGCGACACCTTCTTGTAGTCGTCGGCGAAGCCGATGGCCCCGAAACCGACCGTCACGAAGAGCACGATCCACACGAACGGGTTGTCGAGCCGCGCCCAGAGCAGGGTCGAGACGAGCACCGCTCCGAGGATGAGCACGCCGCCCATGGTCGGCGTGCCCGCCTTCTGCCGATGCCCCTGCGGGCCGTCCTCCCGGATCGGCTGTCCCCGGCCCTGGCGGCGGCGCAGCACGTTGATCAGCGGGCGGCCGAAGAGGAAGCCGAAGACGAGCGCGGTGAAGAATGCGCCCCCGGCCCGAAAGGTTATGTATCGAAAGAGATTGAAGAAATCTCCTCCGTCGCTGAGCGCGGTCAGCCAGAAGAGCATCGTGTTTCCGTCCGTCTCATATGCCCGGTGCGCCCGGGTGCCCCAGTTTGCGCAGCGCGTCAACGACCCTGCTCACCCGGCTGCCCAGTGAGCCCTTGGCCAGCACCACGTCGCCGGCGTCCACGAGCCGCCCTGCCACGGCGGCGAGATCCTCCGCCGTCGTGGCATGGCGGCCCCGGATGGCGGGCGGCAACGCCTGCCACAGATGCTCCATCCGCGGCCCAACGCAGTGGACAAGGTCGCAGGCCAGCAGATGCCGGTTCTCCGCGAAAGCCGCGTGAAGCTCCGCCTCTGTGCGCCCCAGTTCCAGCATGTCCCCGAGGATCGCGATGCGCCGCCCGCGCGAGACGCGGCCGACGCCATCGCTGGGGGTCGCCGCAGCGAGCACTTCGAGCGCGGCGGCCAGCGAGGCGGGGTTGGCGTTGTAGGCATCGTCGATCAGCTCGAAGGCGAGATCCTCGACGGGATCGAGCACGATCCGCTCGCGTGTGCCGCGCCCCGAGGGCGGCGCCCAGAGGCCGAGGTCCACCGCCGCCCGCGCGGTATCGGCACCGAGCGCATCCACTGCCGCGAGGCAGGCAAGCGCGTTGAGTGCGAAATGGCGCCCCGGGACGGCCAGGCGGAAGAGCGCGGGCGTGCCGGCCAGCGTCGCGCGCACCACCGTCGCGGCATCCGCGACGCGCACCTCCTCGAGCGTGTAGTCCGGGCCGGCCTCCCCGAAGAGCAGCGGCCGCGCGCCCAGCCGTGCCGCCGTCTCCTGCAGGATCGCCGTTGTCGAGACATCCGCGTTGAGCACCGCGGGGCCGCCAGGCGCCAGCCCCTCGAGGATCGAGGCCTTCTCCCGGGCGATGCCTTCGAGGCTTTCGAAGGCCGCGAGATGGGCCGCCGCCACCGACGTGACCACCGCGACGTCGAGCCGGGCCATGCGCGCGAGCGGAGCGATCTCGCCGGGCGCGTTCATCCCGATCTCGATGACGGCGAAATCGGCGCTGCGCGGCATGCGCGCCAGCGTCAAAGGCACTCCCCAGTGGTTGTTGTAGCTCTTCTCGGCGGCATGGGTTTCGCCCTGGCGCGACAGCACCGTGCGCAGCATCTCCTTCACCGAGGTCTTGCCCACCGAGCCGGTGATGCCCACGACCCGCGCGCGGGCGCGGTGCCGCGCCGCCCTGCCCAGCGCCTCCAGCCCGGCCTGCACATCGTCCACGAGCAGAAGCGGGGCGCCATCCGGCACGTCCGGCGGGCGGTGCTCCACCAGGGCCGCCGCGGCGCCCTTCGCCAGCGCGTCGGCCACGAACCCGTGCCCGTCGCGTGCCGCCGAGAGCGCGACGAAGAGATCGCCCGGCTCCAGCGTGCGGCTGTCGATGGAGACGCCGCGGGCCTGCCAGGCACCCGTCGCCCGCCCGCCCGTGGCGGCGGCGGCCTCCGCCGCGGTCCAGAGCGCGGTCACGCGAGGCCCTCCAGCGCGGCCACCGCGACACTGGCCTGTTCCGCGTCGTCGAAGGGCAGAACGTCATCTCCCACGGTCTGCCCCGTCTCGTGCCCCTTGCCGGCCACCAGCAGCGCGTCGCCCGCCTCGAGCGCATCGACCCCGCGCAATATCGCCTCGGCGCGGTCGCCCACCTCCAGCGCCTCGGGGGCCCCTTCGAGGATGGCGGCACGGATGGCGGCAGGGTCCTCGGAGCGGGGATTGTCGTCGGTCACGATCACGACGTCGGCGTGGGCCGCGGCGGCGCGGCCCATCAGCGGGCGCTTGCCACGGTCGCGGTCGCCCCCCGCGCCCAGGACGATCACGATGCGCCCGGCAACATGGGGGCGCAGCGCGGCGAGCGCGGTGGCCACCGCATCGGGGGTATGGGCGTAGTCCACGAAAACGGCCGCGCCGTTGCCGCGCCGGGCGGCCAGTTCCATACGCCCGCGCACCGTGCGCAGCCGAGGCAGCGTCCGCAGGACCTCCCCTGCGGGCTCGCCATCGGCCGCCACGAGGGCAGCGGCCACCGCAACGTTCTGCGCCTGGAAGCCCCCGATCAGCCCCAGCCGGATCTCGTGCCGCTCACCCTGCCAATCGAGAAGCAGCGCCTGGCCGGTCGTGTCGAAGCGCTGCGCCAGCAGCCGCAGGTCGGCGTCCTCGGCGCGGCCCACGCCAACGACGTCCTGCCCCCGGTCGCGCGCGGCGGCTGCCACCGCCCGGCCGTGTGCATCGTCGAGATCGGCCACCACAGTGCCCTCGGCAGGCAGAAGCCGGGAGAAGAGGCCCGCCTTGGCGTCGAAATACGCCTCCATGGTGCCGTGGTAGTCGAGGTGGTCCTGGCTCAGATTGGTAAAGGCCGCGGCCCGCAGGCGCACCCCTTCGAGGCGGCGCTGGTCGAGCCCGTGGGAGGAGGCTTCCATGGCGCAGTGGGTCACGCCCGCTTTCGCCATCGCTGCGAGGTGGCGGTGCAGGGTGATCTGGTCGGGCGTGGTATGGCCGAGCGGCGCGGCATAGGCGCCTTCGATACCCGTGGTACCGAGATTGGCCGCGGCATAGCCCAGCGCCTCCCAGATCTGGCGGGTGAAGCTGGCCACGCTCGTCTTGCCGTTGGTCCCGGTTACCGCAACCATGGTGGCGGGCTGGGCGCCGAACCAGAGCGCCGCGGCATAGGCCAGCGCCTCCCGCGCATCCTCGGCAACCACCACCGGCACCCCGCTGGCGCCGAGCACATCCGCCGCGAGCCGCGCGCCCTCGGCATCCGTGAGCACTGCGCCGGCCTCCATCCGAAGCGCGTAGGAGATGAATTCGGCGCCGTGAACCCGGCTTCCGGGAAGCGCCGCGAAGAGCGTGCCGGGCCGCACCTCGCGGCTGTCGAGCGCAAGGCCGGTCACACGGGCTTCCGCGCCACCCCGCGCCCTCAGGCCGAGTTCCGCCAGCGTTTTCGCCCCTGCCTCGACCATCGCCTCGCCTGCCTCACCGCGCCCGCGGCTCTTCCGCGGCGCTGCCCCGCCTAGTTGCCCGCAAGTGTTACACCCGCCGCCATGGGCGGTTCAATCTCGGGGCGCAGCCCCATCAGCGGCGCGATGCGCCGGATCATCTCGGCGGTCACGGGAACGGCCGTCCAGCCTGCGGTGCGGCGTGGCCTGTCTCCCGAGTTCTCGGAAGGCTCGTCCAGCGTCACGATCAGGACGTAGCGGGGATCGTGGGCCGGGAAGACGCTGGCGAAGGTCGAAAGCACCTTGTCGTCGTAGTAGCCGCCCCCGCGCGCCCGCGGCTTGTCGGCCGTGCCGGTCTTGCCGCCCACGGCGTAGCCCGGAACCTCGCCGAAGCTCGCGGTCCCTCGGGTCACCACCTGGCGCAGCATCGTCCGGAGCGAGCGGGAGGTCTGCTCGGAAACGATCCGCGGCCCGCGCTGCGGCGCGGACTGCTTCACCAGCGTCGGGCGCACCAGCGTGCCACCGTTGACGAGGCTCGCGTAGGCGGTTGCGAGATGCACCGGCGAAGCGGAGAGCCCGTGGCCGTAGCTGATCGTCATGGTCGACAACTCGGACCAGTTGGGCGGCAGGAGCGGCTCGGCACCGGCTGCCTCGATCATCTCGAGCGGCGTGGCATCGAGCATGCCCAGCGCCTTCAGGAACGCCTGCTGGCGCTGCACGCCGATCTGCATCGCCATGCGCGCGGTGCCGATGTTGGAAGACTTCACCACGATGTCGGTGACCGAGAGCTCGGGCCCGTAGTTCGAGAAATCCCGGATCCGGTGGCGCCCGTACCGGAGCGGGCCGGTGGTGTCGATCAGCGTGCCGGGGTTCACGAGGCCGAGTTCCAGCGCCTGTGCGGCGGTGATCGTCTTGAAGGCGGATCCGAGCTCGTAGACGCCCTGCAGCGCCCGGTTAAAGATCGGGCTGTCGCCGGGCTCGCCCTCCGTCGCGGGCGGCGGGCGGTCGTTGGGGTCGAAATCGGGCAGGCTCACCAGCGAGATGATCTCGCCCGTGTGCACGTCCATCAGCACCGACGCCGCTCCGCGCGCGTTCAGAAGGCGCATCCCGCCGAGCATCACCCGCTCGGCCGCGGCCTGCACCGTCATGTCGATGCTCAGCTCGAGCGGCGCGCCGCCGTTGGCCGGATCGCGCAGGTATTCGTCGAAATACTTCTCCACTCCGGCCACGCCGATCACCTCGGCCGAGTGCACGCCCTCGCGCCCGAAGGAGGCGCCGCCCAGAACGTGACTCGCAAGGCGCCCGTTGGGGTAGAGCCGCATTTCCCGCGGCCCGAACAGCAGCCCCGGCTCGCCGATGTCGTGCACCGCCTGCATCTGCTCGGGGCTGAGCGTGCGCTTGATCCACAAGAAGCGCCGGTCCCCGGTAAACCGGCCACGCAGCGTTTCGGCATCGAGATCGGGGAAGATCCGCGCAAGCTCCTCGGCGGCGCGGCCCGGATCCACCATCAGGTGTGGCTGGGCGTAGAGCGAATGGGTGGAGAAGTTGGTGGCCAGGATGTGGCCGTTGCGGTCCACGATATCCGCCCGCTGGTTGAGGATCGCCGCCCCCGTCGCCGCGGCCCGCGGTTCTTCCGGCTCGGAGGCGGCGAGCAGGCCCATGCGCGCGCCGATCACCAGGAAGCAGCAGAAGAAGACGAGCCCGAGCACCAGCAGCCGGCCCTCGGCGCGGTTGCGCAGTTTGTCCCGCATTTCCTCGTGGCGCAGGCGGCGGTTCTCCCGCTCGATGCTGTCGGGGTTCTCGCCGCGGTCCCGCGCGCGCAGAACGCGGGCCAGCGGGCGCAGTGGCGTGCGCGTCATGGATCGCCGTCCTGGGCTTCGGCGCTCAGTTCGATCGGGGCGTTGAGCCGCGTGCCGGGGCGCGGGGGATAGGCGATCTCGTCGACGCTGCCGAACTGGCGGGGCTCCAGCGCGAGAAGCTCCAGGCTGTCGAAATTCAGGATGGCCAGTTCGCGGAGACGTTCGGGCCGGTTGAGATAGGCCCATTCGGCGCGCAGCACCGAGAGGCGCGCCCGCGCCTCGCGCGTCTCGCGCTGCAGCATGGTGACCTCGCGGATCGCGGTCTGGGTCCGGTAGTTTTCGAGGTAGGCCCAGTAGGCGAGGCCGATGACGGCCAGTGCGGACAGGGCGAAGGCAAGCCCGCGCATCAGCCCCCCTCCCCTTCCAGCGCGCGCGCCGGCAGCCCGAGCGCGGCGCGATCCACGCGGCCGGCCGGCGCATCTGTGCGTTCCGCCACCCGCAGCTTGGCCGACCGGGCGCGCGGATTGCGTTCCATCTCCTCGGGATCGGGCACCACGGGCTTCCGGGTCAGAACGCGAAAGCGCGGCTCCTCGGGCGCGCGTTCCGGGGCGTGCCGGCTGGCCGCACCGAGGCCGCCCGAGCGGAGCTGGAAGAAGCGCTTCACGACGCGGTCCTCCAGCGAATGGAAGCTGACGACCGCGATCCGGCCGCCGGGGGCCAGCGCCCGCTCCGCGGCCTCGAGCCCGGCCGCGAGTTCGCCCAGCTCGTCGTTCACCGCGATCCGGATAGCCTGGAAGCTGCGCGTGGCCGGGTGCATCTGGCCGGGCTTCGGCCGCGGCAGGCAGCGTTCCACGATGCCGGCGAGCGCGGCGGTCGTCTCGATGGGGGCCTCTGCGCGGGTGGCCACGATGGCGCGGGCGATCCGGCGCGAGGCGCGTTCTTCACCGTAGCGGAAGAGGATATCCGCCAGCTCGGCCTCGGGAGCCTCGTTCACCAGATCGGCCGCGCTCGGCCCCTCGCCGCTCATGCGCATGTCGAGCGGTCCGTCGCGCAGAAAGGAAAATCCCCGCTCTGGCTCGTCGAGCTGCATCGAGCTGACGCCCAGATCGAGCACCACGCCGTCGAGCCCGGTGGCGAACGCGTCCATGTCGGAAAAAACGCCGTGCTCCAGACGGAGCCGGCTGCCATACGCGCCCGACCAGGACGCGGCGAGCGCGAGGGCCGCCGGGTCGCGATCGACACCGATCACACGCTCGGCCCCCGCATCGAGCAGCCCACGGCTATAGCCGCCCGCGCCGAAGGTGCCATCGAGCCATGTGCCGTGCACCGGCGCCACGGCCGCAAGAAGCGGGCCGAGCAGGACGGGGACATGGGGCGCGGGTGGACCGGGGGGAACGACCTGTGCCGCTGACACCATCGGTTACTGCCCCTTGGCGCGGTCGAGCAGGATGAGCGGGTCGAAATCCTCGGACTGTTCGTCGAGATAGGCCGCGGTGCGCGAAGCTTCCTCGGCATCGAAGGTCTCGGGGTTCCAGATCTGGAAGTGATCGCCGGCGGCGGTGAAGAAGGCCTCGCCTTCCAGCCCGATCTTCTCGCGCTGCTTGATGGGCAGCACCATCCGCCCGTCACGATCGACCTCGAGCGTCATCGACGGGCCCACCATCGTGCGGGTGAGCACCGTGCGCTCGATGGAGCCGCGCGGGAGCGACATGATCTCGTCTTCGATCTCGTGAAAGGCGGCAACGGTGTAGCAATCGAGCCGCTTCTTGCGGTGGTCGCCGTAGACCAGCACCATCTGCGCGGCCCGGCCCTCGGCCCACTCGGGATCGCCTTCCTGGAGGACACGGCGAAACAGGGCCGGGATCGAGACCCTGCCCTTGGCATCCACCTTGTGGTGGCTTTCACCTCTGAACCTGAGAACCACTGTCCCGGCGGTCCTTCGCCTGTTCGGCCCCCTGTTACGGAAAACGGCGGATCGAGCTGCTGCCACTGCCCGATCCGCCGCCCTCGTCCCTTGCGGGAT
>CAYXOX010000110.1:0-10724 GCA_964466745.1 uncultured Rhodobacterales bacterium | reverse complement strand
CTCGCGCGGAAGCGCTCGGATGAAGTTGCGCATGAAGAGCGTGCAGAACCCCGTCTGGAAGGCGATGTGGAACAGCACGAGCCCCAGCTTGGTGTCGTAGAGGTTCATCGAGACCGTCAGGTCGCGCACCGGGACCATCAGGATCTGGAACGGCACGAAATTGCCGGCGATGAACATGAAGAAGATCAGGAGGTTGCCGTTGAACCTGTAGATGCCCAGCGCGAAGCCTGTCATCGAGGAAAGCGCCACCGCCCCGATGACCGTCGGAACCGTGATCATAACGGAGTTGAGCAGGTAACGCGGCATGTCGCTTTCGAAGAACACCTTCCCGTAGTTGGTGAACCCCTCGAAGGAACTGGGCCAGCCCCAGTAGTTGCCGGTGATGAAATCGGCGTCGGGCTTGATGGAAAACAGTGCCACGGCGATCAGCGGCAGGAGCCACAGGATCAGTGCGAGCGGCAGCAGCGACTGGTAGGTGATCTGTGCGGCGCGCGATTGGCTCTCGATGGGGCGGGGAAACATCAGCTCGCCTCCCGCGGGGGCAGCGGGTCGCGCACGGATTTCTTCAGGCCGGCCCGGACGATGTCGTAGGAAACGGCGATGCGGTGCCGGACGTCCTCCACGGCGGCCTCATCGGCATGGAGTCGCACCCAGGATGCGTGGAAGTATTTCGCCTTCGCCGCGGCGCCGGTCTCGATCAGCATCGCCGCGGTCTCGACATCCGGGCACTTGACGGAGACGCCCTCGCGACCGTCCTGCCCGCCGATGCAGGCGAACATCTTGCCGCCCACCTTCCAGCTGATCAGCTCGGGCGGGTGCGCCTCGGTTGCCCCGGGCAGGGCGGCGCAGATCGCGTCGATCTCGGCGCGGGTCACGGGCATCACCGGCCCTCCTTTTCGTCGCGCCACATCTGCCAGAGGAAGTAGACGATGAAGAAGAGCATGATGAAGAAGAGCACCACCGCGATGGCCGCGCCATAGCCCATGCGGAAGCCGAATTCGCTCAGGCTCTCCTCGAACATGTAGAAGCTCAGCACCCGGGTGGAGCCGAACGGCCCCCCGTTGGTCATCACCGAGATCAGGTCGAACGAGCGCAGCGCGCCGATGATGGTGACCACGAAGGCGATGAAGGTCGCCGGCCTCAACTGCGGCAGGATGACGAACCAGAGCATGCGCCAGCCCTTGGCGCCGTCGAGGCGGGCGGCCTCCACCTGCTCGGGGTCCACGGCGTTGAGCCCGGTGAGATAGAGGATCATGCAATAGGCCGTCTGCGGCCAGAGCCCGGCGGCAATGATGCCGTAGGTCGCGAGGCTCGGGTCGCCGAGAATGTTCACGGGGCCCATGCCGAACACCCCGATGATCGCGTTCAGCAGCCCCTCGCGCGGCAGGTAGAACCACGAGAACACGAGGCCGACGACGACCTGGCTGAGCACGAAGGGAAAGAAGAAGAGCGACTTGTAGATGCGGATGCCCCGCACCGTCTGGTTGAGGAACAGCGCGATGAAGAGCCCGGCCGGGATCGCCAGAAGATAGAGGATCAACCACTTGATGTTGTTCCAGAAAGAGACCTCGAACTTGCGGTCGTCGGTGAGCAGTCGCTCGTAGTTGGCTGTGCCGACCCACGTCTTTTCGCCCAGCCCGTCCCACTCGTGGAAGCTGATCCAGACCGACTGGAAGATCGGCAGGATCACGTACACGGCGAAGAACAGGATGCCCGGCAGCAGGAAGAGCCAGGGCGTGAGGCGGATCTCGTTGCGCCTGTACCATCCGCGCCTGACGGGCGGGTGGCGATCGGGAACGGCGGGAGAGACGTTGGTCATTTGGCGGCCCCTATCCGGCCCAGATGCGTCACGCCAAAGCCTTCGGTCGATTTCAGACCGTAGCCGAGCGCGCGGTCGAAGCCCGAGTGCATTACCCAAAGTGTGCCGATCGCGACGATCCCAGGCCCGGCAGCCAGCACACCGATGGCCATGACGATCAGGCCGAAGGCGTAGACATGAGCGGTATTGTAAAGAAGCGCACCGATGCGAGGCCCGGCAAGATAGCCGGCAAAGGTCAGATCCGGCGCCAGAAAAACAAGGATTGCGACCCAAAGCGAAAACGGCGCGTCACCGGCCGCGTAGAGCGCCAGCCCGGCCAGGAACACGGCCGCGCCTTCGACACGTTGCCAGATGATCGTGTCGCGCATGGGTGCCTCCAAACGCAGGGTTCCGGCGGTTCGGGGGGCGGGCTGACCCGCCCCCCGCTCGTTCGTGAGGGTCAGCCTTCGTAGATGCGCTGGCGCGCGTCTTCGAGGCGTTCGAGGATGTCGTCCAGGTTGTCGGGGAACACCATGAACTCCTGCAGGCCTTCCATGCCGATGGAGGCCATCTCCGCCGGGAAGTCGCGGTCGAAGAACTGCATCACGCCGCCGCCGGCGTTGTTGGAGAGCATGTCGAAGCCCTGGTTGAGGAACTTGTCGTCGTCCACGCTGGCGTTCGCGTTGACCGGAAGCTGGCCGAGCGCGTCGCCGGCGTTGATGGCCGTCTGGACTTCCGGCGAGGTCACGAAGCGCATGAATTCCAGAGCGGCTTCCGGGTTCTGCGCGCCCGAGGCCATGTGGAACGTGTCGGTCGGCGCATCCTCGGCGTAATCGACATCGGGGTTGATCACCGGGAACTGGTAGAAATCGATCTGGTCGTCGGTGAGCCCGCCGTCACGCATGGCGGCCACGGCGAAGTTGCCCATCAGGTAGGCGGCCGCCTCGCCCTCCAGCATGAAGGGGAGAGCCTCCTGCCAGCTGTAGGTCTGGTGATCGTCGATGAAGGCGCCCATGTCGATCAGCTGACGCCAGTTCTCGAAGGTCTGGCGCACGCGCGGGTCGGTCCACTCGACCTCGCCGCGGGCAAGCGCCATGTGGAAATCGTACCCGTTGGTCCGCGAGTTGATGTAGTCGAACCAGCCGCCGGCCGTCCAAAGGAACTTGGTGCCGATGGTGTAGCACTTCCGGCCCGAATCGAGGATCGCCTGGCAGTTGGCCAGCTCCTCTTCCCAGGTCGTCGGTTCGCTCAGGCCCAGCTCGTCGAAGATGTCTTTCCGGTAGTACACGCCCCACTGGTAGTAGGTATAGGGCACGCCCCACTGCTTGCCGTCGATGGTCATCGCGCCCTTGGTGGAGGCGAGCGCCTCGAACTCGGGCTCGGCCCACAGATCGGAGACGTCGGCGAAGAGCCCGGCATTGACGTAGGGCAGCATCCGGTTGGCGGCGTACCAGTTCACCACGTCGGGCGGGTTGGCGGAAAGCGCGTTGCGGATCTGGGTTTTCCAGGCTTCGCGGTCGATGATCTCCAGCTCGACCTCGAGGTTGGGGTGCAACTCGTCGAACTGGGCGGCGAGGCCTTCCATCACCGCGCGGGGCGCGGGGTTGGACATGTCGGACATGATCCGCAGCGTGCCGGAAAGGCCGTGACCCTCGGCGAATGCCGGTGCTGCCACGGCAGAAAGTGCCAGCGCCGCGACCGACGCCTTGAACTTGGAATGCATGCTATCCTCCCTGATGCTTCCGATGCATTTCGGTTCCATTATTCGGAACCCGGTTTTGCATGTTGAAATTCTAACGCCGACTCGCCTAGTGTTGTCAACAGTGCCACGAAGGCGGTGCCGGCAAGAGCACCGCGCGGTGGAGGGAGGACGCGATGGCCCCGGTGCGCGGCGGCGACGGAACTGTGGGCAAGGCGCTGGCCGTGCTCGACCAGGTGGCAGGGTTCGGCCGCCCCGTGCGGTTTTCCGAGCTGCTGGACCGCTCCGACTTCCCAAAGGCGACACTTTACCGCTTCGTGCAGCAACTCACCAACCAGGGCATGCTCGCCTACGACGAGGACCGCCAGACCTACACGCCCGGCGTGCGCCTTGTCCGGCTGGCCCATGCCGCCTGGGCGCAAAGCTCGCTCGCCCCCATCGCGCGGCCGCATCTCGACGCGCTCGCCGCGACGCTGGGCCAGACGCTGCACCTTGCCCAGCTCGATCACGGCCAGGTGCTCTACGTGGACAAGCGCAACGTCGACACCGCGGTGGACATGTTCAGCCAGGCCGGAAAGGTCGGCCCGGCCTACTGCACAGGGGTCGGCAAGGCGATGCTGGCGTGGCTGCCCGAGGCGGAGCTTGCCGCCGCGCTCGAGCGCCAGGCCTTTCACCGCTTCACCGAGGCCACCCACCGCGGGCCCGAGAGCCTGCGCCGCGAACTCGAAGGCATCCGCGCCAACGGCTACGGCTTCGACCGCGAGGAGCACGAGCCCGGCATCATCTGCGCCGCGGTGCCGATCCTTTCGCGTTCGGGCCGCGTTCTCGGCGGCCTGTCGGTGACGGCGACAACGGCGAAGGCCAACCTCGCCCAGCTGGAGCGCCGCGTGCCGGCCCTTCAGGCCACGGCCCGGAAGATCGCCGAGGAGGCCGAGGCCTGGCGGTTTCCCGAGGCCCAGACATGCAACCAGAACGGAGGATCCCGATGACCGGCGTGACCTTGGAGAAAGTCGTCAAGAGGTACGGCGAGACGCAGGTGATCCACGGGGTGGACCTGGATATCGACGATGGCGAGTTCTGCGTGTTCGTGGGCCCGTCGGGCTGCGGGAAATCGACGCTTCTTCGCATGGTCGCGGGGCTCGAGGAAACGACCGGCGGCGCGATACGGATCGGCCAGCGCAACGTCACCCGCATGGACCCGGCCGAGCGCGGGGTGGCGATGGTGTTCCAGACCTACGCGCTCTACCCGCACATGACCGTCGAGGAGAACATGGGTTTCGGGCTGCGCATGAACGGGCACCCCCGCGAGGAGATCGCGCGGAAGGTGGCCGAGGCGAGCGATATCCTGAAGCTCGACCCGTATCTGAAGCGCAAGCCCAAGGCGCTTTCGGGCGGCCAGCGCCAGCGCGTTGCGATCGGCCGCGCCATCGTGCGGGGCCCGGAGGTGTTTCTTTTCGACGAACCGCTCTCGAACCTCGACGCCGAGCTGCGCGTGGAGATGCGGGTGGAGATCGCGCGCCTGCACAAGGAGATCGGGGCGACGATGATCTACGTCACCCACGACCAGGTCGAGGCCATGACCATGGCCGACAAGATCGTGGTACTCCGCCTCGGCAGGATCGAGCAGGTCGGGGCGCCGATGGATCTCTATCGCGATCCGGCCAACCGGTTCGTGGCCGGGTTCATCGGATCTCCGGCGATGAACTTCGTGGCCGGCCGTGCCGGCGGCGACGGCAGCGTCGAGGTGCCGGGGCTGGCGCGTAGCGTTCCCGCGGAGCTGCGTGCCTCGGGAGCGGTGGAAGTGGGGCTGCGCCCCGAGCACATCGCGCTCGATCCCTCGGGTGAGACCCATACCGTGGAACTGACCGAGGCGCTCGGGGGCGTCTCCTACGCCTACCTGCGCGCGTCTACCGGCGAGCGGATCGTGGTGGAAGAGCGCGGCGAAGAGCGCAGCAAGGCCGGCGACACCGTCGGGCTCGACTTCGAGCCGCACCGTGCCTTCTTCTTCGACGCGGAAAACGGCGAACGCCTGCGATGAGCCTGCGCCGCCGCGCCAGGGCGCTGCCCGCGGTGCCCGGGGTGGTGGCGCGCGGCCGGCGGCGCCGGCCGCACCCGTATCGCGGTCAGCTCGCCGCGCGCGCCTGGCGCTTGCGCTCGTGCGGATCGAGGAACCGCTTGCGCAGGCGGATCGCCGAGGGCGTCACCTCCACCAGCTCGTCATCGTCGATGTAGGCGATCGCCTCCTCGAGCGACATCCGGACCGGCGTCGTCAGGCGCACGTTCTCGTCCGAGCCGGCGGCGCGGATGTTGGTGAGCTTCTTGCCCTTGAGCGGGTTCACCTCGAGATCGTTCTCCCGGGAATGCTCGCCCAGGATCATGCCCTGGTAGACCTCTTCCTGCGCGCCGATGAAGAAGCGGCCGCGATCCTCGAGGTTGAAGATCGCGTAGGCCACGGAAACGCCGTTCTCCATCGAGATCAGCACGCCGGCCCTGCGGCCGGGGATCGGCCCCTTGTACGGCGCCCAGCTGTGGAAGACGCGGTTGAGGATGCCCGTGCCGCGCGTGTCCGTGAGGAACTCGCCGTGGTAGCCGATCAACCCGCGCGAGGGCACGAGGGCGATCAGCCGCGTCTTGCCGGCGCCCGAGGGCCGCATCTCGACAAGCTCGCCCCGGCGCGCGCCGGTGATCTTCTCGATCACCGCGCCGGAATACTCGTCGTCGACATCGATGGTGACTTCCTCGACGGGCTCGAGGCGCTGGCCGTTGTTTTCGCGGAAGATCACCCGGGGCCGGGAAATGGAAAGCTCGAAGCCCTCGCGGCGCATGTTCTCGATCAGCACGCCCATCTGCAGTTCGCCCCGGCCGGACACCTCGAACGCCTCGCCGCCGGGCGTGTCGCTCACCTTTATCGCAACGTTGCTCTCGGCTTCCTTCATCAGCCGTTCGCGAATGACCCGGCTCTGGACCTTCTTGCCGTCGCGCCCCGCAAGCGGACTGTCGTTGATGCCGAAGGTCACCGAGATGGTGGGCGGATCGATGGGCTGGGCCGGGATGGGCTGCGTGACGCTCGGCGCGCAGATCGTGTCGGCCACGGTCGCCTTCGACATGCCCGCGATGGTCACGATGTCGCCGGCCTCCGCCACCTCGATGGGCTGCTGCCCCAGCCCGCGGAAGGCGAGGATCTTGGTGACCCGGAACTGCTCGACCCTGTCACCGGTGCGCGAGAGGGCCTTGACCGTTTCGCCGGCGCGCAGCCGCCCTGCCTCGACGCGCCCCGTAAGGATGCGCCCGATGAAGGGGTCGGCGCCGAGCGTGGTGGCGAGCATGGCAAAGGGTTCGTCCTGTGCCGCGATCTGGGCCGGCGCCGGAACATGGGCGCGCACCAGTTCGAAGAGCGCGGAAAGATCGGCCCGGGGGCCTTCGAGCGTCTCGTCGGCCCAGCCGGCGCGGCCCGAGGCGTAGAGCACCGGGAAATCGAGCTGTGCCTCGTTCGCATCGAGCGCCACGAAGAGATCGAACACCTCGTCGAGCGCGCGATCGGGCTCGGCGTCGGGCTTGTCCACCTTGTTGAGCACCACGATGGGGCGCAGCCCCAGCGCCAGCGCCTTCTGGGTGACGAACTTGGTCTGCGGCATCGGGCCCTCGGCGGCATCCACCAGAAGCACCACCCCGTCGACCATGCTCAGGATGCGCTCGACCTCGGCGCCGAAATCTGCGTGCCCGGGCGTATCGACGATGTTGATGCGCGTGCCGCGCCATTCCACCGAGGTGGCCTTGGCGAGGATCGTGATGCCGCGCTCGCGTTCGAGATCGTTGCTGTCCATCGCGCGCTCGGCAACGGCCTGGTTCTCGCGGAACGCGCCCGACTGCTTGAGCAACGCGTCGACGAGCGTCGTCTTCCCATGGTCGACATGGGCGATGATGGCGATGTTACGCAGATCCATGGGGATATCCTGAGGGAGGAGTTGCGGCCCCTTACAATGCAGCCGCAGCAAAAGGAAGAGGGAAAGCGGGCCCCGCCTTCCTGCGCCGCCGCACGAGGGGAGGGGCGGCGCGCTCGGGCGCCGCTCCCGGGGCCGCGCCGTCCGGTGCAGCCCCTCAGCCGGTGGTGCCGGCCGCCTCCGCCTTGATCCGCTCGATATGGGCGATCCAGCGCGGGGCGAAGAACGCGGCGAAGCGCTTCACCTCCTGCCGACGCCAGGCCTGGGGCGAGATCAGCAGCCACACGGGCGTGCCGGTGCCTTCAACCGGCGGGAAGCAGCGGACAAGCTCGGGTAAATCCGCGGCGAGCGTCGTTGGAACCGGACCCACGCCGATGCCGGAGCGCACCGAGGTCAGAAGACCATCGAGGTCGGAAACCCGCGCGACGATCTGCGACGACGGACAGTTCTCGATCAGCCAGGTGTTGAGCGCGTTGGTCCGGTTCGGGGTGTCGACAACGACGTAGCGGTGCCCGGCAATGTCCTCGGGCGCCCCGGGCAGGCCGTGCCGGGCGGCATAGCTCTGCGCCGCGTAGAGCGAATGGGTGGCGGTGGTCAGGCGGCGGCAGACGAGCCGGTCGTCGAGCGCCGTGGCCGCGACCAGCCGGATCGCGATGTCGGCCTCGCCCGCACAGAGGTCGAGCTGTCGGTATGACGAGACGAACTCGAACGTGACCCGTGGATACCTGGCACGGAAATCGTCGATGATCCGCGTGAACCCGGGCGAGATGTTCTGCGGCGGCACGGTGAACCGGATGGTCCCGCCAGCGCTGCGGGCGCCGCGGGCCGCTCCTTCGAGGGTTTCGGCTGCCCGCTCCATCGCTTCGGCTGCCTCGCGCAGGGCGACCGCGGCGGCCGTCGGGTGAAATCCGCGCGTGTCGCGCTCGAACAGCGTGAGGCCGAGCGCGTGCTCGAGTGCATCCATCCGGCGCGAGACGGTGGGTTGCGCCATCCCGATCTGCCGGGCCGCGGCCAGCGTCGAGCCTGCGCGCAGCACGGCGAGAAACACCCGGATGTCGGACCAGTCGCGGAAGGCGCTATTCATTTTCGTAGAACAGCACAATGCCGTCGCGGATACCAGCGCAGCGGCGGTGCGGTCAGTCTGGCGGGGAGAATTCACACGGGAGCACTGTCAGATGACCGCCATTTCCCTCGCCTCGTGTTTGACCGCCGCAATCGCCGCGATCGCTCCGATCGCCGCTTCGCTGGGCCGTCGGGCCGCGCAGGACGTGCCTTCGCCCGAGGAGGCGGCCGAGGCCGCGCGGGAGCGGCGCGCCTTCGTGAACGAGATGCTCCGCTCGAACCCCGATGCCTTTCGAAGCGAGTTGGACGTGGAGATGATGATGTCGCATTTTCCGCACCGCTTCTGAGCGGCGCGCCGCGCCTCAACCCGCGATGTAGCGGTCGCGCCGGTGGTTGAGCGCGATCATGACGTTCAGCACCGCGGCGCCCAGAAGCGAGTAGGCCACCACGCTGACCGGGAACAGCACGAGCGCCACGGCGAAGAGGCACAGATCGAAGATGAGCTGCACCCAGCCCGCGCGGAACCCGGTGGTGTCCTGCACCATGAGCGCGACAACGCCCAGCCCGCCAAGGCTGCCCTTGTGACGGAAGATCGCGAGGAGCCCGAAAGCCGTCATCACGCCGAAGAGCACCGCGCCGACCGCGGGCTGCACCTCGCCAAGCACCACGAGCCGCGGGAGGATCTCGCTTCCCGCGGCGACCGCCACGACGCAGCCCGCCGATTTCAGCGTGAACTCCGCCCCCATCCGCCTCCAGGCCAGCACGTAGAAGGGCACGCTCACCACCAGGAAGACCGCCCCGAACGACCAGCCGGTGACATAGGCGATGAGCAGCGCCAGCCCGGCCGTCTGGCCCGTGAGCAGGCCCAGATGCGTCAGGAACACGAGCCCGAGCGTGCACATGATCACGCCGGCGCCGAGCCCCTGCGCGTCTTCGAGGGGAGAATGGGCGACGGCCGCCGGATCGGGCAGGGGCATGGGCGCGGGCATGCGTCGTTTTAGGGCAGCCTTGCTGACCTTGTCCAGCCCCGCGTGCCGGTTCTGTGGCACCGTGCACAGTCGGCGCGGCGGGCTGTGCGGCAGGGCGGGTGGATGACGCCCCAAGCCCGGCTACCTTCACCGTACGACATCATTCCCCAAAAGGAGTTCGACATGTCCATCACCGCAACCCGCCTCGCCGCCGCGCTGGCGCTGGCCACGGCGCTCCCCGCCGCGCCGGCGCTCGCCGAGATCGTGGGCGAGCCCTTCCGCTACACCGTCGGCGACACCGAGTTCGAAGGTTATGTGGCCCGCAACTCCGACCTTGCCGAAAGCCGCGGCACCGTCCTGATCGTCCACGACTGGGACGGGCTGACCGGCTACGAGGAGCGCCGCGCCGAGATGCTGGCCGCCCTGGGCTACACCGCCTTCGCCATCGACGTCTACGGCGCCGACACCGACCCCCAGAGCGTGGATGAATACCGGGCGCTCTCCGGCGCGCTCTACGGCGATCGCGCGCTGTTCCAGGAGCGGCTCATGGGCTCGATCATGGCCGCGGCCGAGATTCCCGGCGCCACCGAGGAAATGGTCATGATCGGCTACTGTTTCGGCGGCGCGGCCGTGCTCGAAGCCGCGCGTGCTGGGGCCGATCTGGAGGGGTTCGTCAGCTTCCACGGCGGGCTCGGCACGCCGGAGGGGCAGAGTTACGCGGCGACGACCGGCCCGGTCCTGCTGCTGCACGGCTCGGCGGACCCGGTTTCGGGCATGGCCGATCTGGCTGCCCTGCTCGACGAGTTGCAGGCCGCCGGGGTGGAGCACGGCGCCGAGGTGTTCGGCGGCGCGCGCCATTCCTTCACGGTCTTCGGCTCGAACGACTACGATCTCGAGGCGGACAGGGAGAGCTGGGAAGCGCTGACCGAGTTCCTCGAGGCCAGCCTCTGACGACACGCCGGGCGGATCTAGCCGGCCGGTGACGCAATGCCGTTCAGCAGAAGGGGCAGCCCGGCCGGGCTGCCCCTTTCGCATCTCGGTGCGGCGCCGCTGCCCACGAGGCAGGGGGCGCCGCGGCTTCAGCCGGCAAGCGCGGCGTTGAGGTTCTCGTCGACCTTCTCGAGAAAGCCCATGGTCGTGAGCCACTTCTGATCGGGCCCCACGAGCAGCGCGAGGTCCTTGGTCATGTAGCCGCTCTCCACCGTTTCGACGATGACCCGCTCGAGCGTCTCGGCGAAACTGCGCAGCGGCTCGTT
>CAYXOX010000109.1:0-10861 GCA_964466745.1 uncultured Rhodobacterales bacterium | reverse complement strand
TCATTTCCTCGGCCGACTGGATGGGGCGCAACCTCAACCGCCGTGTCGAAACGCTGGTGGAGTGCCACAACCCCACGGTGAAGGCGCAGATCGTCGGCCAGATCATGGCGGCCAACATGGCCGATACCGCCCAGAGCTGGGTGATGGCCTCGGACGGCAGCTTCCTGCGTGCCCCGGTGCCCGAGGGCGGCTACGGGTTCAACTGCCATCGCTTCTTCATGGAAAACCCCTCGCTCTCCGGGCGGGGCTCGGCGGGCGCCGGCGACGTGCCCGACCTCTCCCACGCGCCGGGCTGACAGGCTCCCCGGCCTGCGGGCGGTCGGGGGACCTGCTCGTTGCCCGGCACGGGGGTGCGCCGGGTGCAGCCCGGGCCGGCCGCTTGCAGGGCGTTGCAGCAGGTTGCGTCGGCGGCCCCCCGCGAGCCGGATGCGGCAACGGGGGCTCCGCCCACTGCGGGCCCGGCGGAGCCGTGCCCTCCCCCCGGAGTATTTCCGCCAAGATGAAAGACCGGGGCCGGCGGCGCGGCGCGGGGGGCGCGGGGGTCGGTACACCGTCGCGGGCGCTGCGCGGCACCTGCGGCTAGCCGGCGGCGCCCGGGCCGGGGCCGGGATCGGCGCGCGGCGGGCGGGCACGGCCGGCCTCTCGCCAGGCCAGCAGGGCCGCCCCGCCGAGGATCATCCCGGCTCCCGCCCAGCTCACCGCGTCCGGCAGGACCCCGAAGACGGCCGCGTCATAGGCCGCGGCCCACACCAGCGTGGCGTAGCTGAACGGCACCACGAAGCTCGCGTCGGCACGGGCGACGGCGTTCAGAAAGCAGCTCTGCGCGACAGCCATGGCCAGACCGACCCCGATCAGCGCCGCCCACTGGCCGGTTGTGGGCGCTTGCCAGACCGCCAGCACCGCAACACTGGCGATGCCGAGCCCGATCAGGTTGTTCACGAGGAGCAGCTGGAAGGGCCGTTCGAGCCCGGCGAGCCGTTTCAGGAAGATCACCTCGAGGCCGAGCGCGAGGGCGGCTCCGAGGGCCAGGAGCGCCCCCACCGCCAGCGCAGCGCCGCCCGGACGCAGCAGCACGAGCGCCCCGGCAAGGGCGATGGCTGCCGCCGCCCATCGCCAGGGCCCGACGCGCTCGCCGAGAAGGGGGATCGCCAGCAGCATCGCGAAGACCGGGTTGAGAAAGCTGATCGCGGTGGCATCCGAGAGCGGCGCCCGCGCCGCCGCCGCGAAGAGCAGCGAAACGCCGGTGAAGCCGCACACCGTCCTCGCCACGTGCAGGCGCCAGTGCGGCCGCCCGATGGCGGGCCGCAGCAGCGAGGCCGCAGCGGCGAACCCGAGGAAGGCGAAGAGGAACCGCCCGTGGGCGACCTGCAGCGGGTGCAGCGGCGGCCCGAGGGTCGCGGTCCCCAGCGCCTTGGCAAGGAGCGTGGTGGCCGCGATGAACGCGGTCGAGGCCAGCATGAGCCCCGCCGCAAGCCCGGGCGCCGGCAGGGCCGGCTTGAAGGGAACGAGCGCCATGGCCCGCCATCGCACCCCGCGGACGGGCTGGCAAGCGGCGGCGTGGGCCGCCGGTGGCGCTCCGGCGACCGACCGTCCCGCAGGGCACGGTGCGCACACCGCCACGCAACCCTCCGCGGGCGCGCCCTCCCCCTTTCCGGCCGCCCGAGGGCGTGTTATCCGCGCCTCATGACGCTCCGACGATACCGTCCCGGCACCGCGCGCGCCTGACCTCCGCAGCTGCGTAGCCGCGCCGGTGCGACCGTCGCCCTTCATTGACAGCACGCGCCGGCGCTGGCACCTCTGGGCCGCGCATGTGTCAGGCGCCCATCTACCCGAGCGTTGCCATGATCCCCGCCCTTCTTCCGGTCTATGCCCGCAGCAAGCTTTCCTTCGTCAAGGGGGAGGGTAGTTGGCTCGTCACTGAGGACGGGCGCCGGTTTCTCGATTTCGGCGCCGGGATCGCCGTATGCTCCCTCGGCCACGCGCACCCGGCGCTGGTGGCGGCCCTGACCGAGCAGGCCGGCAGGCTCTGGCACACCTCCAACCTCTACGAGATCCCCGTTCAGCGCAGGCTGGCCGAGCGGCTGGTGGAGGAGACCTTCGCGGACACCGTCTTCTTCACGAATTCCGGCACCGAGGCCTGCGAGCTGGCCGTAAAGATGGCCCGGCGGCACTGGTTCGCCGCCGGCCAACCCGACCGCACCGAAATCGTCGCCTTCGAGGGCTCCTTCCACGGGCGCTCCTCGGCAGGCATCGCGGCCGCGGGCTCGGCCAAGCTGACCGAGGGGTTCGGCCCGCTCCTGCCCGGCTTCACCCACCTGCCCTGGGGCGATCACGAGGCGCTGCGGCGCGCGGTGACCGGGCGCACGGCCGCGGTCCTGATCGAGCCGATCCAGGGCGAGGGCGGCATCCGGCCCCTGCCCGACGCCTGCCTGAAGGGCCTGCGCGATCTCTGCGACGAGACCGGTGCGCTGCTGATCCTCGACGAGGTCCAGTGCGGCATGGGGAGGACCGGCCGGCTCTTCGCCCACGAATGGGCCGGAATCGCGCCGGACGTGATGATGGTCGCCAAGGGGATCGGGGGCGGCTTCCCCCTGGGCGCGGTTCTGGCCACCGAGCACGCCGCGGCGGCGATGACGGCCGGCAGCCACGGGTCCACCTACGGCGGCAACCCATTGGGGTGCGCGGTCGGCCTCGCCGTGCTGGACCACATCGCCGATCCGGCGTTTCTGGAAGGCGTTCGCAGCCGCGCGGGCACCCTGCGCCAGCGGCTCGAGGGGCTGGTGGCGGGGCATCCCGCGGTGTTCGAGCAGGTGCGCGGAAACGGGCTCATGCTCGGCCTGAAGTGCCGTGTGCCCAACGCCCGGGTCGTGGCGGCGGGCCACGAGGAGCGGATTCTCACCGTGCCCGGCGGCGACAATGTCGTGCGCCTGCTGCCGCCGCTGACGGTCACCGACGCGGAAATCTCCGAAGCCGGCGCCCGCCTCGACCGCGCCGCCGCCCGGGTCACCGCCGATGTGCCCGCATGAAACGGCACCCCGCTACGGGTTCCGGACCGTCACCCGAGACGATTTCCCGCTTCTGCGCAGCTGGCTCGGCCTGCCGCACATCGGCGGCTGGTGGGGCGATCCCGACGCCGAGATCGCGCTCATGGAGGAAGATCTCGCCGCCGGGCCGACCGACATGCGCCTCGTCTGCCTCGGAGACACGCCCTTCGCCTACGTGCAGGACTACCCTGCCCACCACTGGTCGATGCCCCAGTACGCCGGCGAAGCCGCCGGCGCACGCGCGATCGATACCTTCCTCGGCGATCCGGCCTTCCACGGGCGCGGGCACGCCGCGCGCTACATGCGCCAGCGCGCGCTCGAGCTTGTCGCGTCCGGCGCGCCGTCGGTGCTCACCGATCCCGATCCCGCCAACAGCCGCGCCGTGGCGGCCTACACCCGCGCCGGGTTCCGCCCGCTGCGCGAATGCCCCTGCGAAGACGGCGACCCGGTGCTCGTGATGCGTTTCTCCCCGCCGCCCGGTGCGAGACACGCGCCCTGAACCCGGCCTGC
The DNA here is from genome assembly GCA_964466745.1 of uncultured Rhodobacterales bacterium. GTDB lineage: Bacteria > Pseudomonadota > Alphaproteobacteria > Rhodobacterales > Rhodobacteraceae > CAYXOX01. The sequence continues at coordinate 7,307 of CAYXOX010000109.1, read as the reverse complement.
GTCCCGGCCCCCTCACCTGGCCGAAATACTCCGGGGGGTCCGGGGGGCAGGCCCCCCCCGGACATCCGCAACCAGAGACACCGGACATGCCCCATTTCCTCGATCTGCACACCACCCCCGCCGCGGAACTGCGCGCGATGGTCGATCATGCCGCGGCGATGAAATCGGCCCGCGCCGGCCGGCCGCGCGGCGCCCCCGACGACGAGATCCCGCTGGCAGGCCGCGCGGTGGCGCTGGTGTTCGAGAAGCCGTCCACCCGCACCCGCGTGAGCTTCGACATCGGCGTGCGTCAGCTGGGCGGCGAGGTGCTGGTGCTTTCGGGCTCCGAGATGCAGCTCGGCAAGGGCGAGACCATCGCCGACACCGCGCGCGTGCTCTCGCGCTACGTGGATCTCATCATGATCCGCACCTTCGAGGAAGCGAAGCTGCACGAGCTGGCCGAGCATGCCAGCGTTCCGGTCATCAACGGGCTGACCAACGAGAGCCATCCCTGCCAGATCATGGCCGACGTGCTCACCTACGAGGAGCATCGCGGCCCCATCGCCGGGCGCAAGGTGGTCTGGGCCGGGGACGGCTGCAATGTCTGCGCCTCGCTGATCCACGCCGCCGGGCAGTTCGGCTTCGATCTCACCTTCACCGGGCCCGAGGCGCTCGACCCGGACCCCCGCGCGGTGGCCTTCGCCCGGGGCAAGGGCGCCGCGATCACCCTCGAGCGCGATCCCGCCGCCGCCTTCGCCGGCGCCGATCTCGTCGTCACGGACACCTGGTTTTCCATGCACGACAGCCAGGAGAACCGCGAGCGCCGGCACAACATGCTCGCGCCCTACCAGGTCACCGCGGAGCTGCTCGAAAGGGCCGCGCCCGACGCCCTCTTCATGCACTGCCTTCCCGCGCACCGCGGCGAGGAGGCCACCGCCGAGGTGCTAGACGGGCCGCGCTCGGTGATCTTCGACGAGGCCGAGAACCGCCTGCACGCGCAGAAGGCCGTGCTGCGCTGGTGCCTCGGCGTCTGATCCGCGTCGCCGGTCCGAGACGCCGAGGGCCACGGCACCCTCCACCCGCCGCCTCCTGCCGGCCCCGCACGCGCCGCTTTCCCCGCAGGGCGGGGCGCGTTAAGCGGTGCCATGGCCGAGCCTCCCCAGTCCGAACGAATCGCCAAGGTGCTCGCGCGGGCGGGCGTCGCCTCGCGCCGGGCGGTCGAGCGCATGATCGCCGAGGGCCGCGTCAGCCTGAACGGACGGCCCGTGGAGAGCCCCGCGGTGAAGGTGGCCCCGTCCGACAGGCTCGCCGTCGATGGCGCGGAGATCGCCCCCCCCGAGCCGCCGCGCCTGTGGCTCTACCACAAGCCGCCGGGCCTGGTGACGACCGCCGCCGACGAGAAGGGCCGGCGTACCGTCTTCGACGCCCTGCCCGGTGACATGCCGCGCGTCGTCTCCGTCGGCCGGCTCGACATCACGTCCGAAGGGCTCCTGCTGCTCACCAACGACGGCGCGGTCAAGCGCCGGCTGGAGCTGCCCTCCACGGGCTGGACGCGCAAGTACCGCGTGCGCGCCAAGGGAGCCGCGGGGGAGGCGGAGCTCGCGCGGCTCCGCGCCGGCATCGAGCTGGACGGCGAGCGATTCCGAGGCATGAAGGTGACCCTGGACCGCACCCAGGGCGCGAACCAGTGGTTCACCGTCTCGCTCACGGAAGGGCGCAACCGCGAGATCCGGCGCGCCTTCGAGGCGGTAGGGCTTTCGGTCAACCGCCTGATCCGGGTGAGCTACGGGCCGTTCCGCCTCGGCGATCTTGAGCCAGGCGCCGTGGAAGAGGTGAAGCCGCGCGTGGTGCGGGACCAGCTCGGCCTTGAGGAAACCCCGCGGCATGGCCCTTCGGGCCAGCCGCGCGGCCCGCGCGGCACGCCCGGTGCACCGCTCCGTGGCGGTCGCGGCGCGGGCCCGGCGAGCGGAAAACCCCCGGCGCGCCCCAAGCGCTGAAACCGGGGGAGCGGCGCGATCTGGCGCCGGATCGCGGTCCCGATAACCGGGCAGCCCCTATGCGCAAGCGGTGCGAGAGGGAGGCCCGCCCCCGGCATGCCGCGTCGCCGCGCAGGCGAGCGGGGCTATGCTCCGGGCTTCGCCGGAGCCTCATGGGTCGCAAGCCGCGGCGTATCGCGGGCCTGAGCGGGCACGCCGGCAGCCATGCGGTACCCACCGGGCACCAAGCCCGGCGCGCCGCCCGGGCCCTGCCCCTTCGCCTCGCGCCGCACCCGCCCCGACCGGCCGCGCGGAGGCATCGCGGGGCGGCACCCCCTAGCGACTCCGGCGAGAATTGCCTATCTACCGAGCGCAGAGGGGCCCGGTGAGATTACCAATGGCGCGCGTGGCCGTCTTGTTGATTGTGGTTGTCGTCGTTGTCTTCGCGGCGGCCTTCGCCGCAGCCGCCGCGGGCGCGGGCGCCGGGCGAAGCCTGAGGGAGGTGAGCATGTCCCAGCCGATCCGGACGGTGGCCTTCACCCTGCTATGGCTGCTCCTGATGGGCGCGGCGACCGGGCTCCTGGTGAGCCTCTGATGGCCCGGCGCTTCGGTGGACGCTACAGCCCGGGCGAGAACGCCGCGCCCGGCACCGCGGCACCGCAGGCACAGACGCCGCCGCCCGAGCACCGCCCCGATCCTGTCGGCCTGCGCGCCAACCTGATGTTCGTGCCGCCCGTGGCGCTCGCCGTGCGCTCGGTTGGCGACGGCGCGGTCACCATGGCCGGGCTGCTCGGCGCGGCAGCCGCGCTGGCTCTGGGGGCCTGGCTGCTCCGCGAGGGTCTGCGCGCCGAGGCAGCCTTCGACGAACGCAAGGTCGCCAGGCGCCCGGCCCTGCCGCGCAAGATCCTCGCCGCCGTCCTCGCCACCGCCGGCACCGGCCTTGCCACGGCGGTTTCGGGGGCGCCGCTCGTCGCGGCGGCGATCTACGCGGTGCTGGCGGGGGGCCTCCACCTGGCGGCGTTCGGGCTCGATCCGCTCGCCGACAAGGGCACCGAGGGGATCGACACCTTCCAGCAGGACCGCGTGGCGCGGGCCGTGGACGAGGCGGAAGCCCATCTCAAGGCCATGTCCGAGGCGATCCTGCGCGCGCGCGACCGCGGCCTCGAACGCCGTGTCGCGGAATTCTCCCACGTCGCCCGCGGCCTTTTCCGCCGGGTCGAGGAAGACCCGCGCGACCTCACCGCCGTGCGCCGCTACCTGGGCGTGTATCTGCTCGGGGCGCGCGACGCGACGGTGAAGTTCGCCGATCTTTACAGCCGCAGCCGCGATCCCGGTGCCAGGGCGCAATACGAGGCATTGCTCGAGGATCTGGGCCAGAATTTCGCCTCGCGCACCGAAAAGATGTTGATCGACGACCGTTCCGACATGGAAATCGAGATAAAGGTTCTGCGCGATCGGCTGGGGCGCGAAGGCGTCAGGACGGAATGACGGCGCCGGCTGCGCGCGCGATACCACTGTGAAACGTTAGCGAGGGAAACCACCAGATGTCCGAAACCGTCCGCCAGAAGGCAGAGGCCGCGCTTGCCGAGGTCGAAAAGGTCACCGCCGTGGTGCTGGCCGAACCGCAAGGAGAGATCGTGCCGATGAACGAGGCACCCGCCGCTCAGGCCGAGGATATCCGTAGCCGCATGGCCGAGATCGACATGTCCGACACCGGCTCGATCGTCGCCTTCGGCTCGGGCGCGCAGTCGGAACTTCAGGTCATCAGCCAGTCGATGCTGCAGGGCGTGCGCAACAAGGACGTGGGGCCGGCCGGCGACAGCCTGCGGGAGATCGTGACCACGATCCGCGGCTTTTCCATCACCGAGCTGGACGTGCGCCGCGAACGCAGCTGGTGGGAGCGCCTCACCGGCCGCGCCGCGCCCATCGCGAAGTTCGCCGCGCGCTTCGAGACGGTTCAGGGCCAGATCGACAAGATCACCGACGAGCTGCTCGGCCACGAACACCAGCTGCTCAAGGACATCGAGGCGCTCGACCGGCTCTACGACAAAACCCTGGCCTTCTACGACGAACTCGCGCTCTACATCGCCGCCGGCGAGGCCAAGCTCGAGGAGCTCGACGGCGAGACGATCCCCGCCAAGGAGGCGGAGGTGAAGGCCGCCCCAGAAGACGAGCAGGTGATGCGGGCGCAGGAGCTGCGCGACCTGCGGGGCGCGCGTGACGATCTGGAGCGCCGGGTGCACGACCTCAAGCTCACGCGCCAGGTCACGATGCAGTCGCTGCCGTCGATCCGGCTGGTCCAGGAGAACGACAAGAGCCTGGTCACCAAGATCAACTCGACGCTCGTCAATACCGTGCCTCTCTGGGAAACCCAGCTCGCGCAGGCCGTCACCATCCAGCGCTCCGCGGAAGCGGCGAAGGCCGTGCGCGAGGCCAACGACCTGACGAACGAACTGCTCACCGCCAACGCCAGGAACCTGCAGGACGCGAACCGGATCATCCGGCAGGAGATGGAGCGCGGCGTCTTCGACATCGAGGCGGTGAAGGAGGCCAACGCCACGCTCATCGCCACCATCGAGGAGAGTCTCCAGATCGCCGACGAGGGCAAGGCGCGGCGCGCGGCGGCCGAGAAGGACCTGCAGGCGATGGAAACCGAGCTGCGCGACACGCTCGCCTCGGCCCGGGCGCGCAAGACCGGCACCGGCGACAACGCGGGAACGGCGACGGGCGAGGTCTGAGGCAGGGTGCGTCTGCGCCACGCCCTCCGTTCTGCGCTGGCTTCCGGCGCTCTCCTCGCGGCGGTCGCCTGTGCACCGGTGGCCGGGCCGGGCACCGCCGCGCTGCCACCGGTACGGCCGGTCGTGCCGCCCGCCCCGCCGCCCGTGCCGCCCCCGGACGAGCGCTCGCAGGCCAGCCGCGACCTGGAGCTCTACTACGCGCGGCTCCAGCAATCCCTGCTCGACCAGGGGCTCCTGCGCCGCGACCGGGGCGGTGTCGATGCCCCCTTCGACGCACGCCGGCTCGCCGAGGCCTTCGTGGAGATCGCACTCTTCGACGAGTACCGCCGCGACGGCGGCGTGCTCCGCGCCGAACGCACCGAGAGCCGCCTGCGCCGCTGGGAGCAGCCGGTGCGGATGCAGGTCGCCTTCGGCGACACCGTGCCTCCGGAGCGGCGCATCACCGAGGCCGGCCGCGTGGCCGCCTACGCCGCGCAGCTCTCCCGCGCGACCGGGCTCGAGATCACGCCGACCGAGCGCTCGCCCAATTTCCACGTGCTGTTTCTCGGCGAGGACGACCGCGCGGCGTTCGTTCCGGAGTTGCGGCGGATCGTGCCCGGCATCAGCGATGCGGCGGTGCGGGCCTTCCGTGACATGCCGCGCGAGACCCTTTGCCTCGTCTTCGCCTTCAGCCGCGGCGAGAGCTTCGCCTACACCAAGGCCGTCGCCGTGATCCGGGCCGAACACCCCGATCTGCTCACGCTTTCCTGCATCCACGAGGAACTCGCCCAGGGGCTCGGGCTCGCCAACGACAGCCCGGCCGCGCGCCCCTCGATCTTCAACGACGACGAGGAATTCGCGCTGCTCACCCGCCACGACGAGCTTCTGCTGGCGATGCTCTACGATCCGCGAATGCGGCCGGGAATGAAGGCCGCGGAGGCCGGCCCCATCGCCCGCCAGATCGCCGGGGAGCTACTCGGCGGCGAGAGCTGAGCGCGGTGCCGCCCGCGCTCGCCGCCTTCGCCGCCGCGCTGCCGCTCGCCGTCGTGCTGGTGGCAATGGGGGCGCTGCACCGCTCGGCCGCGCAGGCCGGGGCAGCGGCGGTCGCGGTAGCCGGCGTGCTCGCCTTCGCGCTGTTCGATCTCGCCGACGCCGCGCCGGGCGGTGCCCTCGCCGCGAGCGTCGGAACCCTCGTCGAGGCGGGCTTCTCTACCATCACGATCCTCTGGATCATTCTGCCGGCGCTCGCGCTCTACGAGTTCCAGGGCCGAAGCGGCGCGCTCCTGCGGATCCGCGACGCGCTGGCCGGCCTGACGCCCAACCGAAGGCTGCAGGCGATCCTCATCGCGTGGTTCTTCGGGCTCTTCATGGAGGGGGCGGCGGGCTTCGGCACCCCCGTCGCGCTCGCCGCGCCGCTGCTCGTGGGCTTCGGCTACGGGCCCGTCCGAGCCGTCGCGCTCGCGCTGCTCGGCCACGCCGCGGGCGTCTCCTTCGGCGCGGTCGGCACCCCGGCGCTGGTGCAGGCCGATCTCGCCGGGCTCGATCCGCGGGCGCTGGCCGGAACGACAGCGCTGCTGCACGCGGCCTTCGCGCCGGCCCTGCTCTGGGCGATGGTGCGCATGGCCGGCGAGGGCCCGCTGAGCGGCGCGGAGCGGCGCTGGACGGCGCTCGCCGCGGCCTGCTTCCTCGTGCCGTCCCTCGCGCTCGCCGCGCTCGCGGGACCTGAGCTTCCGACGCTGGGAGGCGCGCTGCTCGGCGCGGCGGCCTTTGTGGCGCTGCTGCGGCGCGCCGGCGGCGGAGCGCTTCCGCCCGCGCGCAGCCTGCTGGCCGATCTCGCGCCCTACCTGCTGATCCTCGCGCTGGTGCTGGCCACGCGCCTGGCACCGCCGCTGCGCGAGGCCGCGCTGGCCGTGGAGCTGGGCTGGGCCCTGCCGGGGGGCTTCTCGGGCAGTTTCGCGCCGCTCTACCACCCGGGCACGCTCCTGCTTGCCGGGCTCGTCATCGGCGCGCTGGCGACCGGCCGGGCAGCCACGCTCGGCCCGGCGCTCGGCGCGGGCCTGCGGCGGCTGGCACCCGTGGCCCTGGCGCTGCTGCTCATGCTCACGCTCTCGCGGACCATGGTGCATTCCGGGATGATCGAGGCGCTCGCCGGGGCGGCGGCGGCCACCGGGCTCTTCTGGCCGCTGCTCGCTCCGGCCATCGGCGTGCTCGGCACCTTCATCACCGGCTCGGCCACGGCCTCCAACATCCTCTTCACGGATCTGCAGACGGGCGCGGCCGCGCGCCTCGGCCTGCCCCCGGCCGCGCTCGCCGCCGCCCAGGGCTTCGGCGCGGCCATCGGCAACACCGTGGCACCCCACAACATCATCGCCGGATGCGCCACCGTGGGCGGCACCGGACGCGAGGGCGAGATCCTCGCGCGCACCCTGCTCGCCTGCGCCCTCTACGCCGCGGCCGGCGGCGGGCTGGTGCTGGTGCTGACCGGCGTCGCGTAGACCGTCGCCCCCTCCCCTCGCGGGCATCCGCGGCAATCGGCGGGCCGGTTCAGCAACCCGCCCCCGCCGGTGGATGCCCGCACGCGCGCGCCCGCCACGGGCGCTCCGCGGCCGGCATCCCCGCCCGACCCGGATCGCGG
>CAYXOX010000108.1:0-10983 GCA_964466745.1 uncultured Rhodobacterales bacterium | reverse complement strand
AAAATCCGGCCGCAGCCGGATCGGGAGAACGCTTTCGCGAGGGCAAGTGGCGGAGGAGGTGGGATTCGAACCCACGGGGCGCTCACGCGCCCAACGGTTTTCAAGACCGCCGCAATCGACCACTCTGCCACTCCTCCGGCGGAGCCATCGTCGGTCCGGCCCGGGCGCGCTTCAAGGTGCCGCGTCGCGCGTCTCTGCTCAACCCCTTCCTCGGGGCCCGGCGGGCAAAACAGGCCACGTGCCGGAGCAGCGTCGGCAATTGCCGCCCCCCGGGAGCCTGGGGCAGCGCGGAGCCCGGTGCTGGCAGAGCCCCCGGAGCTCAATACCGGGCTGGCGGCAGCGCCGGTCCGCGCGCCGGGCACCCGCCCTACCCGGGAGCGCCGTGCGGGCTTTTCTTGATGGGCGCGCGCCGGTAAGCTGCGCCAGGCGGCGCGGCGAGCGCACCGGCGTCCCGTGGCAGGGGCCTCGGGTCCCGACCGGTGCCGGAAGGCCATGGCGCGCGCCGGTGCTCCCGGTACGGCGGCGCCGGGGCCGCGTTACGAGTTCGGGCAGGGCCACGGCAACGACCGCGGCAAAGGGGGCGACATGGCGGGCGGAACAACGGTCGGGCTGAAAACGGGGGCTGCCTTCGGGCTGCTTCTGGCACTCTCGGGCTGCGGCGAGAACGGCCCGCTTTCCTCGCTGCCCAACCCTTTCCAGCGCGACGGCGGCGCGCAGTCCTCGGGGGTCGCGGGCGGACCGAGGGTGGTGGAACGCGACGTCGAGGCACCCGAGGCCTTCCAGGCGACGGCCGCGGGCCTCTGGGACGGGCGGCCCTCGCTCGGCGGGGTCTGGGTGGCATACCCGGATGTCGCGGAGCCCGAGCGCGTCATCATCCGCAACGAAGAGACCGGCGGGTTCGTCATCGGCGCTCTCTTCCGCCGCGAGGCCGCGAACCCGGGCCCGCCCTTCCAGGTTTCGTCCGACGCCGCCTCGGCGCTCGGCATGCTCGCCGGCCAGCCCGCCGCGCTGAACGTCACCGCCCTGCGCCGGGAGAGTACGGCGGAGCCAGAGCCGGCCGGGCTGCCCGCGCCACCGGAGGTGGGCGAGGCACCGCTTGAGCCGGCGACCGGCGCGCCCGCCCCTTCCACCGGCGCCGATGCGCCGCCCTCCCCCGCTCCCGCGGCGGCGCCCCAGGCATCCGGTCTCGAACGCCCCTTCATCCAGATCGGCATCTTCAGCGTAGAGGCGAATGCCGAACGGACGGCCGCACGCATGCGCGCAGCGGGGATCGTGCCCACCGTGCTGCGGCAGGAGAGTGCCGGCAAGCCGTTCTGGCGGGTGATCGTCGGGCCGGCCCGCAGTGTCGCCGAGCGCGCGGCGCTGCTCGAAACCGTGCGGGAAGAAGGGTTCACCGACGCCTATTTCGTTACCAACTGAGCCGCAGGGGCCGGCCGCATCCAGACGGCGCCCCCGGCACCAGCAACAAGAAGGACACGCAGTTTACCCATGTTTCGCGCCCTTGCTTCGCTCATTGCAAGTCTCGTCCTTGCCGCCCAGGCCGCGGCGCTCGAAACGCGGGCCACCTCGGCCTGGATCTACGACCAGACGACCGGCACCGTGCTGTTGTCCAAGAACGCGGAGGAACCTCTCCCGCCGGCGTCGATGTCCAAGATCATGACGCTCTACATGGCCTTCGAGGCGATCCGGGACGGGCGCCTGACGCTCGACGAGGAACTTCCCGTCTCCGAGCACGCGATGAGCTTCGGGGGCTCGACGATGTTCCTCGACACCACCGACAGGGTCCGGGTAGAGGATCTCATCCGCGGGATCATCGTGCAGTCGGGCAACGACGCCTGCGTGGTGATCGCCGAGGCGCTTTCGCCCGATGGCACCGAGGCGGGCTTCGCCCGCGCCATGACGGAGCGCGGCAAGGCCCTCGGGCTCACCGCCTCCACCTTCATGAATTCCACCGGCTGGCCGCAGGCCGGCCACCGCATGTCGATGCGCGATCTGGGGATCGTCGCCGAGCGGCTGATCGTCGATTTCCCGACCTTCTACCCGCTCTTCGCCGAGGAGGAATTCGCCTTCGACGGACGCGCGCCGGCCAACACCCGCAACCGCAACCCAGTGCTCGGCATGGGCATCGGCGGCGACGGGCTCAAGACGGGGCACACGCGCGAGGCCGGCTACGGTCTGGTCGGGTCGGCGAAACAGGGCGACCGCCGGATCATCTGGGTTGTCAGCGGGCTCGATTCGGCACAGGTCCGCGCCGAGGAGAGCACGCGGATCGTCAACTGGGCGTTCCGCCAGTTCGAGGCGCGTACCGTGGCCGAGGAGGGCAGCGTGATCGCCCGCGCCGAGGTGTGGGACGGCGCGGAACAGGGCGTGGATCTCGTGGTGGGCGAGGATGTGAGACTGCTCGTGCCTGCGCTGCACACGGGGCCGGTGGAGGCCGAGGCCGTCTACCGCGGTCCGGTCGAGGCTCCCGTCGCTGCGGGCGATCCCCTGGGCGAGCTGGTGATCACCCTTGACGGGCTGCCCGAGCGGCGGGTGCCGCTCGTCGCCGCGCGCGACGTGCCGAGCGGCGGCTTCACCGCGCGCATGCGCACCGCGACCCAGGTGCTGCTGCGCCAGGTCGCCGGGGCGGCGGAGAGCGCGCTTTGAGCGAGGCGGCCCCCGGGCGCTTCATCACCTTCGAGGGGATCGACGGTTCGGGGAAGTCCACGCAGGCGCGGCGGCTCGCCGAGGCGCTGGAGTGCGACGGCCTCGAGGTGGTGCTGACGCGCGAGCCGGGCGGCTCGCCGGGGGCCGAGGAAATTCGCCGCCTCCTGGTGGAGGGCGAACCGGGCCGATGGTCGGGCTGGACCGAGATCCTCCTGTTCACCGCCGCACGGCGGGATCACGTGGAACGCACGATCCTGCCCGCGCTGGCCCGCGGCGCCACCGTGATCAGCGATCGTTTCGCCGATAGCACGCGCGTCTACCAGGGCGCCGCCCGGGGCGCCCTGCGCGCCGCGGTGGACAGGCTGCACGCCGAGGCCATCGGGCTCGAGCCGGACCTGACCCTGGTGATCGACATGGACCCGGCGGCCGCGCTCGAACGGGGGCTTGCGCGGCGCTCCGGCGAGGACCGTTTCGAGGAGATGGGCGGCGATTTCCAGGAGCGCCTGCGCGCGGGTTTCCTGGCGCTGGCGCGCGAGTTTCCCGCCCGCGTCCGCGTGATCGACGGGGCGCGCCCGCCCGATGCGGTGGCCGAGGCCGTGCGTGCAGAGGTGCGTGCGGTGCTGCCGGGCGCCTAGCGGGCCGGGCGCCGTAGCGCTCCGCCTCCGCCCGCGCCCTCGCCGGTGCCCGCCCCTTCATGCGAGGCATGCGCCGTGGGCGCCGCGCTTGGGCAGGCGCCGTCTCGAGGATTGGGAATGCCAGCTTCCCGTGTGCCGCGCACGCAGCCGTGGCGCACCGGCCATAGGGTCCGCGCCGGCCCGGCTAGCCGCGCCGGCCGAAGCCCCGGCGCCCCAGCGCGCTCAGGCCCACGGCTGCGAGGATGATCGCCCCCACAAGCACTTCGCGCACGTAGCTGTCCACCCGCATCTGCGTGAGCCCGTTGTCAAGGACGCCAAGCACGACGACCCCGGCCAGCGTGGCCAGAACGCGCGGCTCCCCGTCCCTGGTCAGCGTCATCCCGAGGAAGACCGCCGCGATGGCGGTCAGCATCAGCCCGTCCCCCTGGGTGGGGTTGGCCGAGGCCACCCGGCTTGCGTACATCAACCCCGCCAGCGCGGCCCCCGCCCCGGTGAAGGCGAAGGCCGAGAGCCGCAGCTGGCGCACGGGAAGCCCCGCGAGGCGTGCCGCCTCGCTGTTGCCGCCGATGGCGTAGAGCCGCCGTCCGTAGCTGGTCTGCTCGAGCACCACCCACACCACGAGCACTACCGCCGCGGCCACCAGCGTGAGGTTGGGAATCGCCAGCACCCGCCCGTCCGCCATCCCCACGGGCGGGCCGCCGCGGGCGAAATCGGAGAACGCGGCGGGAATGTCGCGGCCGAAGATCGTGCGCCCGTCGCTGACGAGGAACGCCAGGCCGCTGAAGATGGTGAGCGTGGCGAGCGTGGCCACGAAAGGCAGGATGCCCACGAGGCTCACCATCACCCCGTTCACCAGCCCGCCAAGAAGCCCCACGGCGAGGGCCGCCGCCAGCGCCGCGGGGATCGGCCAGCCCGCGACGAAGAGCGTGGCCACCACCACCCCCGCGAGCGAGGCCATGGCACCGACCGAGAGGTCGAAATCGCCCATCACCATCACCACCGTCATGGTCGCGGCAACCACCACGAGCATGCTGATCTGCTGGCTGATGTTCAGCCAGTTGCGCACCGTCATGAAGGTGTCGGGCAGGCTCACCGCGAAGAAGAGCACCACGAGCACCATGCCCGCGAGGCCGCCGAACCGCCGGACCGTGCGTGTCATGCCGCCTGCTCCCCCCCGCTTTCGCCGTCGTCGTGATAGAAGCGTGCCAGCAGCGCCGCCTCGGTGAGCCCCTCGGCGGGCACGATCTCGGCCAGACGCCCATCGCGCATCACGGCCACCCGGTCGGAAAGGCCGATCAGCTCGGGCAGGTCCGAGGAGGCGAGCAGCACCGCAAGCCCCGCCTCGCTGGCCTCGCGGATAAGCCGGTAAAGTTCGAACCTGGCGCCGATGTCCACCCCGCGGGTCGGCTCGTCGAGCAGCAGCGCCCGCGGCCTGCCCGCCAGCGCGCGGGCAAAGAGCACCTTCTGCTGGTTGCCGCCCGATAGCTCTTCGCAGAATTGCGCGGTGGAGGCGGACTTGAGCAGGACGCGCCCGCCCAGCGCCTCGGCATCGCCTGCCTGGCGGCGGTGATCGAGAAAGAGCCCGCCACGCGCCAGTGCCGCAAGATGAGGCAGGTGGATGTTCTCGGCGATGGAACGGCGCATCATCAGCCCCTCCGAGCGGCGCTCGCGCGGCACGTAGGCGATCCCCCTCGCCCATGCCTCGCGCGGGCTGCGCCCCTCCAGCGGCCGGCCGTCCACCGTCAGCGAGCCGCCGCTGCGGGGCAGCGCGCCCATCACCCCGCGCAGGAGCGCTCCACGACCCGAACCGGCCGCCCCGGCCACGCCCAGAACCTCGCCGGCGCGCAGCTCGAAGCTCGAGGCCCGCAGGCCCGGCGCGCACAGCCCCTCGGCCGCCAGCACCACCGCGGCCTCCCCCTCCCGGGGGCGCCGCGGCGGGAAGAGCCCGTCCAGCGTCCTGCCCGTCATGTCCTCGATGATGCGGGACTGCCCGGTTTCGCCGAGCGGCAGGGAAGAGACGCGGCGGCCGTCGCGCAGCACCGTCACACGGTCCGCCAGCCGCAGCACCTCGGGCATCCGGTGGGAGACGTAGAGCACCCCGGCGCCCTGCCGGACGAGCTCCCCGATCACGCCAAAGAGCCGGTCGCACTCCGCCTGCGTGAGCGCGGCGGTGGGCTCGTCCATCACGTAGAGCCAGGCGGGGCGGCCCTCCGCGCCGAGCAGCGTCGCGGCGATGCGCACGAGCATCTGGTCGCCCGCGCCGAGCCCGGACATCGGCGCTCGCGGATCGAGGCTGCCGAGGCCCAGCCGCGCCAGCGCCCCGGCCGCCGCCGCGTTGAGCGCGCGCCAGTTCACAAGCCCTGCCCGGCGCGGATAGGGGTGATCGAGATGCATGTTCTCGGCCACCGAGAGCCCGCGCACCGCGTGCAGTTCCTGGTGGATGAAGCGCAGCCCGGCCGCCCGGACGGCTGCCGGGCTGCCGCCCGGCAACGGCGCGCCGTCGAGCAGCAGCCTGCCCGTATCTGGCCGGTCGAGGCCGGCAAGGATGCGGATGAGGGTGGATTTGCCCGCGCCGTTCTCGCCCATCAGCGCGTGCACCTCGCCGGCGCGCAGCGTGAGGCTCACCCCCTCCAGCGCCTTCACCGCGCCGAAGGCGCGGCTCACCTGCTCCAGCTCGATCCGGGTCACGGCCGCGCGGGCACCGGGGCGCGCAGCGCCCTGACCCGGGTGCGTGCCGCCGGCGCACGAAGGCCCGGCGCCACGCCCGTTCTCGCCTGCCGCGTCACTGCGCGCCGGCGTTGGCCACGGTGACGAGGGTCGTCGGCACGTAGATCACCCGCTGCACCAGTTCCTCGCCGGCAAGGATGCGCGCCACTGTATCGGCGGTGGTGCTGCCGATCCCCTGGAAGTCCTGCGCCACGGACGCCTCGAAATTGCCCCCCGCGGCGATGGCGTCGCGGGCCTGGGGGTTGGCGTCGATCCCGGTGATGACGATCCCCTCGCCCGCGCGCCCGGCCGCCTCGATGGCCTGCAGCGCGCCCAGCGCGGGCTGGTCCCACGCGGCCCAGACGGCGGCAATGCTGCCGGGCTCGGGGTTGGCCGCCAGCAGCGCCTCCATCTGGGCACGGCTGTCGGCGATGCCGCCATCGCTCACGTCGGGCGTGATGCGGTCGATGATCTCGATGTCGGGGAAGTTGCCGAACACGGCATCGGCGATCACGCCGCGTACCTGCACCGGCGGGAAGGGATCGAAGGTGAACATCACCACGTTGCCCTGCCCGCCGATCCGGTTGGCCACGTAGACGGCCGTCTCGGCCGCCATGGCGTAGCCGTTGGAGGTGATGTTGGCCGCGACGAGCGGATCGCTGCCCGCGTCCATCCCCACCACCGGGATGCCGGCATCGGCGGCGGCGGCAAGCCCGGCGCCGATCTGCGCAGGATCGACGTTGATCACGATGGCATCCACGCCCTGGATGACGAGATCCTCCATGCGGCTGATCACGGCGGCCACGTCGCCGGCGGTGTCGACGACATTGACCGACCAGCCGAGCTCCTGCGCGCGCGCCTCGAAGCCGTCGACGTAGAACTGCGTGCCCGGCTGGGCGAGATAGGGCGTGACGACGGCCACGTCCTGCGCCAGCGCCGGTGCCGGTGCCGCGAGGCCAGCGGCAAGCGCAAGGCCGATGAGCGAATTCCTGTATTCCATGGCGGTGTTCCTCCCCGTGGTTCCTGTTGCGAGCATCGGCTAGCTGTTGGCACAGGTCTCGCGGATCGTCCATATGCGAGATGCGCCCGCGCGCGGTGAGGGCACCCCCGGAGCCAGCCGGCCGGGCGCCGTTTGCCAGGGAGGAAAGCAGATGTCAGCGCAACGGGACGGTGCCGCCTTCATCGGCATCGACGTGGGCACAAGCTCGGTCAAGGCGCTGATGGGCGCGGTGGGCGGCGAGCGGATCGCCGCCTTCTCGGCACCGCACGCAACCGCGCGCCCGGCGCCCGGCGCGGCCGAGCAGGCCCCGCAGGCCTGGATGGACGCCGTCGAGGCCGCCCTGGCGCAGTTCGCCGGGCACCCCCGCGCGGGCGAGGTGGTGGCGATCGGCGTGACCTCGCAGGTCAACACCCATGTCTTCTGCGACGCGGCGCTGCGCCCGCTCGCCCCCGCCGTGACGTGGCAGGACACCCGGCCCGCCGCCGCGGCCGCGGCGCTGGAAGCGGCGATCGATCCCGCTGCAAAGGCGGCGGCGCTCGGCGCCCCCATCCCGATCGACGCGAGCCACGCGCTCGCGAGAATGGCCTGGCTGGCGGAAACCGACCCGGCGCTCTGGGCCCGCGCGGCCCATGTGCTGCTTCCGAAGGACTACGTGATCGCAACGCTCACCGGGGAGATCGCGGCCGATCCGATCTCGGCGGTGGGGCTCGTCGGCCCCGATCTGCGCTACGCGGCGCCCGTGCTCGGGCTCGTGCCCCGTGCCACCGAGGTGCTGCCGCCGCTCGGCGACCCGCTGCGGATCGTGGGCCGTGTGGGTGCCGCGCGCCCCTTCGCGGGCGTGCCGGTGGCCGCGGGCACGATGGATGCCTGGGCGGGGATGTTCGGGCTCGGCGTGGCGGCGGAGGGAGACGCGATGTACCTCGCCGGCACCAGCGAGGTGCTCGGGCTCATCTCCGCGACGCGCGCAGGCGCCCCCGGCATCGTCCTCTTCCCGCCATGGCAGGGCATCAACCTGCACGCCGGGCCAACCCAGTCCGGCGGGGCCTCGCTGGCCTGGCTCGGGCGCATCCTCGGCCAGTCGCCCGCCGCGCTCTCGGCCGCCGCGCGCGACGCGCGCCTTTCCCGGGAGACCCCGCTCTTCCTGCCCCATCTCGCGGGGGAACGGGCGCCGCTCTGGGATCCCGCCTCGCGCGGGGCCTTCGCCGGGATGACCGGCGCCCACGGCGCGGCCGATCTCGCGCTCTCGGTGATGGAGGGCGTGGCCTTCGCCGGGCGGCTCGCGCTCGAGGCGATAGAAAAGAGCGGCGCAAGGCGCGTGGACCTGCTCCACCACGGCGGCGGAGGCGCGGCGTCCGATACATGGTGCCAGGTGCGGGCCAACGCGCTGGGCCGCGGGATGCGGCGGGCCGCGGCCCCCGAATGCGGCGCCAGCGGCGCCATGGTGATCGCCGCCGTCGCATCGGGCGTCGCGCCCGATCTCGCCGAGGCGGCCCGCGCGCTCGTGGCCCACGACCGCGAGTTCGCGCCCGACCCGGCGCTCGCGCCGCTGGCGGATGCCCGCTTCGTGGCCTTCCGCGCGCTCTACGAGGCGCTTGGCCCGATCAACCGCATTCTTTCAGGCGCCCCCGAAGCTCCCGGCTGAACGAGCCCGCCCGCCCCGCGGGGCCCGGCAAGCCGCCTTACCTCCCGCGGGCGCGGGGTGGCCCCACGCTCAGATCGCGGCTCACCGGAGTGGGCCTTGCTCCTGCGCCGGGGCCCCGCGCTCGCGGGCGCCGAATCCTGCAGCGCGGGCGGCCGCCACCGCCCCGCTTGGAGACCCTTTCCGATCCCAACGGCGCGTCGCCCCTGCCCGGCGCCGACCCCTCGCCCGCCCTCCACACAGAAAAGGAGCGCCCCCGAAAGGGCGCTCCCCTGTCTTGTTGCACGGTGCGGCGTTGCCTCGGCTCAGCGGGTGCCGCTGGAGCCCCCCGAAGACGCTGCCTTGAGGCCGAGGCCCTTCGGCTTGGGGTCCGGGCGCGGCTTCGGATCCGGCTTCGGCTCGGGCTTGGGGTCGCGCTGGGGCTTCGGCTTCGGCTTGCTCTCGGGCTGCGCCTCGGGCTTGGGGTCGGAGTTCGGGGTCGCCGGGTCGGGCGTGGCCGGATCGTTGGGCGTTGCCGGGTCGGGCTTCGGGGGATCGTTGGGTTCGCTCGGCTCCGGCTTGGTGGGGTGGTTGGGCGTGTTGCCGGGCTCATCCGAGCCGGTGCCGCCGCGCCCCGGGCGGCTTCCGCCGTCGCCGCGCCCGTCATCGGCCGGCCCTGCCGAGGCCGTGCGGCCGCCGACGCTCTGCAGGCGCACGATGTAGCCCTGCGGACGGCCCCCTGCCGCTGCGATCCGGATCGAGGCGATCGCGCCGGGAGCGATGGAGGCGCTGTGAAGATCGTCGCACGCGTCCATGCCGGATTCGGAGCAGGACACGGGGTGGTTGGTCTGGTTGCAGGCGCTGATGACGTGGTTGTAGCAGTCGCCCAGCGAGGCGCCGGCGTTGCCGGCGGAGGCCGCGCCGCCGAGGGCCGCGGCGGTGAGGGTGGCGAGGGTGAGAAGCGTGCGGGACATCGGGTATTCCTTTCCTTGGGCTGGTGCAGCCAACTCGCTGCGTTATGCCCATGGGTCGGCGCCGGCCCGGGAAAGGTTCATCGCTTCAGGAACTTTTTTTCACATTTCTCGCAACCACATGAAAACAGGTGGAATTCAGCAGCCGCCCGCGCGCACGAGGCCCCAGCCGAACTCCGCATCCCGCCCGTCGGCACCAAGATCGAGCGCCCGGGCGCGCAGCGCGGCGCGCAGGGTTTCGGGCGAAAGCCGCTCGCGGGCGGCAAGGCGGGCCGCAAGTGCCGTGACGATGGGAGCGGCATAGGAGGTGCCGCTGGCGTAGCTTCCCCCGCCGCCACCGCCGGCGGTGTAGAGGTCCACGCCCGGCGCGGCGAACTCGATATGCGCGCCGGTGTTGGCCTCGCGATAGCGCCGGCCGCGCGCGTCCACGGCCGTCACCGCGATGACCTCCGGGGCGGCCGCCGGATAGGCCGCGCGGGAGGAGCCCGCGTTGCCCGCCGCGGCGATCATCACGAGGCCCCGCGCCTCTGCCCGCCGCAGGATATCGCCCAGCGCCCGGTTCGGCGGTCCGGCGAAAGACATGTTCACAAGGCGCACGCCGCGCGCGGCCAGCACGTCGAGCGCCGCGGCAACATGCTCGACATCGGCGCGCGGATTGCCGCGGTGGATGCGGAAGGCGTCCACGGCGTGCACGCTCACGCCGCGCGCGAACCCCGCGAGGGCTCCGCCCGGGTCCTCGCCCGCGATCAGCGCGGCCACCGCGGTGCCGTGGCGCGAGTCGGGGCGCCGCGTCCCCGCCTCCAGCACCGTCTCCGCCGAAACCGTGGCGGCACGCAGGGCGGGGTGGGCGCCGTCAACGGGGCCGTCGATCACGCCCACGGGAACCGCGCGGCGAAGCCGGCAGACCCCCGGAGCGCCGTCGCCGATCAGCTCCGGCGCGTAGAGGCGCGGCCGTCCCTGGGCGTAACCGTAGAGCGCGTGAACGTCGATCTCGGTGGCGGGCGCCGCGGCGGAAACCGCGGCCCGCGCCTCCTCCAGCGACAGCCCGCGGGGAAACACGGCAACAAGCGCGCGACGCTCCAGCGCGGGATAATCCCGAAGCCGCGTGATCTGTGCGCCCAGCGCGTTGAGTGCTGCGGCGGCATCCCCGCTTTCGGCAACCGGGCCGGAGGTGATGTATTCGAGCCGCCCGTCCCGCGCCCGGGAGATCTCGCCCCGGCGCACCGGGACGGCCCTCGGCGGGGCCGGATCGGACCGCGAGGCGCGCGGGGCGTCCGAGCCGCCCTGTGGCGAAGGCGCAGGCGTGCCGCCGTCGGGGCCGGGGTCGTCGGGTGCGGGATCGCGCTGGGGATCGGGGCTTTCGCCCGGCGCGCCGCCGCTCCCTCCGTCGCCTCCCGGTGGCGGCGG
>CAYXOX010000107.1:0-11066 GCA_964466745.1 uncultured Rhodobacterales bacterium | reverse complement strand
ATGAAAAACAGCTCCGCCATGTCATAGATTACGACAGCTGACCCCAGCCGCCGCGCGACCCGCGGCACGAGGAGCGGCAATGGCGCGAAACGGAAGCTCTGAACAGGACTACGTGACCCCGATACGGCGCCTGCTGGTGGCGGTCGTCGTGCTTGCGCTGCTCGGGCTCTTCCTGGTCTGGCGGATCGACAGCCCTCGGGTGGAACGGTTGCGGGCACAGATTTCGGACGCGGTGGTGACGCGCATGGAGTGGGCCATGGTTCCGCTCACCGGGATGGCCAGGATCGCCGCCGATTTCCAGAGCTACCAGAGGATCTACCAGCAGAACCAGGAACTCCGGCGGGAACTGCGCCAGATGCAGGCCTGGCGCGAGGCCGCGCTCCAGCTCGAGCAGGAGAACGCCCGGCTGCTGGATCTCAACAAGGTGCGGGTCGATCCGCAACTCACGTTCGTGACCGGGGTCGTGCTGGCCGACAGCGGCTCGCCGTTCCGGCAGTCCGTGTTGCTCAACGTCGGCTCCCGCGACGGGATCGTCGACGGCTGGGCGGCGATGGACGGGCTGGGGCTCGTGGGGCGGATTTCGGGAGTCGGCCAGCGCACCTCCCGCGTCTTGCTCCTTACGGACGCAGCCTCGCGCCTGCCCGTCGTGATTCAGCCCTCCGGCCAGACCGCCCTCGTGATGGGAGACAACTCCAGCGCGCCGCCGCTGGCCTTCATCGAGAATCCGGAGCTCGTGCGCCCGGGCGATCGCGTGGTCAGCTCCGGCGATGGCGGCGTGTTTCCCGCCGGGCTTCTCGTCGGCCAGGTCACCGAGGGGCCGGACCGGCGGCTCCGTCTGCGCCCCGCGGCCGACTACGAGCGCCTCGAATTCCTCCGGGTGCTGCGCTTTCAGCCCACCGAGCGCCTCGACGATCCCGGCAGCCTGCTCCTGCCCGGCGGCGCCGGCGCGCCACCCGTGCCGCTGGTGCCGGACGCGGCCGATGCACCCCCCGCTCCGGTTGCGGCCAATGTCGGGAGCGGTGATGGCTGACACCGGAGGCACCGGCCGCCTGATCGGGTTTCGCACCCTGTTCGCAGGCCTCGCCCTCGCCATCCTCTTCTTCCGGCTCCTGCCGCTCCAGGCGCTTCCGCCCGGCTGGGCCCCGCCCGACCTCATCGTTGCGCTGGCCTTCGCCTGGGTGCTCCGCCGGCCCGACTATGTGCCGGCGCTGCTGCTCGGGGCGGTCATGTGCCTTGCCGATCTGCTGCTGCAGCGGCCTCCTGGGCTCTGGGCCGCGCTGGTGGTGCTCGGCGCCGAGGCGCTTCGCGCGCGCGCCGGAGATCTTCGCGAAGTCGGGTTCCTGTTCGAATGGCTGACCGTCGCCCTCGTTCTCGCCGCGATCACGCTCGCATACCGCCTGGCCCTCGCTGCGACGGGCGTCGGCCAGGCGCCGCTCGGGCTCACGGCGGCCCAGTTCGTCAGCACGCTTGCAATCTATCCCGTCGTGGTCTTGATCTCTCACCTGATGCTGGGCGTCCGCAAGGCGGCGACCGGCGAGATCGACGAGCGAGGACGGCGCCTGTGAGACGCCCGCCGAAGGAAACCGCCGAAAGCGCCCGCCGGATCACCCGGCGCGGCCTCGTGCTAGGCGGCATAAAGCTGGGCGTGCTCGGCGCGCTGGGCTGGCGGATGCGGGAGCTGCAGCTCGAACAGGCCGATGCCTTTCGCCTGCTCGCGGAAGAGAACCGCATCAACATGCGCCTCCTGCCCCCCGCCCGGGGGCTGATCTTCGATCGCGCCGGCAGGGTGATCGCCGATAACGAACAGAACTACCGGATCGTGATGGTGCGCGAGGACGCAGGCGACATAGACGCGGCGCTCGAACGCCTCTCGAAACTCGTGCCGCTCACCGACGCCCAGATCGAGGATGCGCGGAACGAGCTGGCGCGCCGCTCGCCTTTCGTGCCGGTGACCGTCGCGGACCGGCTCGAATGGCACGATGTCGCCGAGGTTGCCGTGAACGCACCGGCGCTTCCCGGCGTGATCGCCGAGGTGGGGCTGAGCCGGATCTACCCGTTCGGCGAGGATTATGCCCATGTGGTGGGCTACGTCGGCCCGGTGTCGGATTTCGATCTCGCGCGGATCGACGACCAGGACCCGCTGCTCCAGATCCCTCGCTTCCAGATCGGAAAGAACGGCGTGGAGCGGCGGCTGGAACGCACGCTCCGCGGCAAGGCCGGAAGCCGGCGGATCGAGGTGAACGCCGTTGGCCGGATAATGCGCGAACTCGACCGCCAGGAAGGTGTGCCCGGCTCGGACCTGCGGCTGACCCTCGACAGCCGCCTGCAGAACTACGTCCAGGCCCGCATGGCCGGCCAGGCCGCCTCGGCGGTGGTGATGGACACCGCAACTGGCGAGCTGCTGGCCGTCGGCTCCACCCCGGCGTTCGATCCCAACCTCTTCGTCCGCGGCATCTCGGTGGCCGACTACGACGCGCTGCTGAACAACAAGTACCGCCCGCTCGCATCGAAATCCGTGCAGGGCACCTACCCGCCCGGCTCAACCTTCAAGATGGTCACGGCGCTCGCGGCGCTCGAGGCCGGCGTGATCGGTGTCGAGGAGAACGTCTGGTGCCCCGGCCATCTCGATATCGCCAACCGCAGGGCACACTGCTGGAAACGCGGCGGCCACGGGAACGTCGATCTGCACCAGGCGCTGGTCGAAAGTTGCGACGTGTATTTCTACGAGATCGCGCTGGAAGTCGGGATCGACGCGATTGCGGACATGGCGCGCCGGCTGGGCCTTGGCGTGCGCCACGACATCCCGATGACCGCAGTGGCCGAGGGCCTTTCGCCCGACAGGGCTTGGAAAAGAGAGGTGCGCGGCCAGGAGTGGCGGATCGGCGATACGGTGAACGCCGCCATCGGGCAGGGCTATGTTCTGGCCTCGCCGCTTCAGCTCGCGGTGATGACGGCACGGCTCGCCACGGGGAAGGCGATCACCCCCCGCCTTCTGCGCGCGGTCGGCGGCGAGGAGATCGAGGCGCCCGAGCCCGAGCCCCTCGGCCTTTCGGAGACGCATCTGGCCTATGTCCGCAACGCGATGTACGCGGTGTGCAACGACCGGCGCGGAACGGCCTACCGCTCGCGCATCATCGAGGACGCGCACCGCATGGCCGGCAAGACAGGCACGAGCCAGGTGCGCAACATCACCCCGGCGGAACGCGCCGCGGGCGTGATCAGAAACGAGGATCTGCCCTGGGAGCGGCGCGATCATGCGCTTTACGTGAACTATGCGCCGTTCGAGGTGCCCCGCATCGCGGTTTCCGTGGTCGTCGAGCATGGGGGGGGCGGGTCCACCGCCGCTGCGCCGATCGCGCGCGATATCACGCTATTCGCGCTCCACGGCGGGCTGCCGCCGCTGGAGGCCTATCCGGTGGCGCTTCGCGAACAGATCGCCGCGGAGCAACAGGCGTTGAAGCTGCGCGACCTCGAGCGTCCGGCCGCGCCCGGCCGCGACAGGGCCTGAGTGGCGAGATACCGGTGCGATGAGTTATCTAGAGTATACCGTAAAGACCACGCCGACCGGGCTGAGCAAGGTGCTCTATCTCAACTGGGCGCTCGTTTTGCTGCTCACGGCCGTGGCCTCGGTTGGCTTCCTGATGCTCTACTCGGTGGCCGGCGGCAATCTCTCGCGCTGGGCGGAGCCGCAGATGCAGCGGTTCGCCGCCGGCATGATCCTGCTTTTCGCCGTTGCCATGGTGCCGATCTGGTTCTGGCGGAACATGTCGGCGCTCGCCTTCGCCTTCGCGCTAGCCCTCCTGGTGGCAGTGGAACTCTTCGGCTCCGTGGGCATGGGTGCCCAGCGATGGATCGATCTCGGCTTCGTCCGGCTGCAACCCTCCGAGATCGCCAAGATCGCCCTGGTGATGATGCTCGCCGCCTACTACGATTGGCTCCCCGTCAGGAAGGTCTCGCATCCGCTCTGGGTGCTGGTGCCACTGCTCATCATCCTGGTGCCGACCTTCCTGGTGTTGCGCCAACCCGACCTCGGCACCGCCCTCCTGCTTCTGGCCGGCGGCGGCGCGGTGATGTTCCTCGCCGGAGTGCACTGGGCCTATTTCGTGGCGGTCGTCGGAGCCGGTATCGGCGGCATCTTCGCCGTTCTGCGCTCACGGGGGACAGAGTGGCAGATCCTGCAGGACTACCAGTACCGCAGGATCGATACCTTTCTCGATCCGGCCTCGGATCCGCTCGGCGCGGGCTACCACATCACCCAGGCGAAGATCGCGCTGGGCTCCGGCGGCTTCTCCGGCCGCGGCTACATGCAGGGGACCCAGTCGAGGCTGAATTTCCTGCCCGAGAAACACACCGACTTCATCTTCACCACGCTGGCCGAGGAATTCGGCTTCATCGGTGCGGTGTCGCTGCTGGTGCTCTATGCGCTCGTCGTGCTGTTCTGCGTGATTTCGGCACTCAAGACGCGCGACAGGTTCTCGTCGCTGCTGATCTTCGGGATCGCGGCGACCTTCTTTCTCGCCTTCTCGGTGAACATGGCGATGGTGATGGGACTTGCGCCGGTTGTGGGCGTGCCGCTCCCGCTGGTCAGTTACGGCGGATCGGCGATGATGGTGATGATGGGCGCTTTCGGGCTCGTGCAGTCGGCCCATGTCCACCGGCCACGGTAGCGCGAGGCCGCACTTGGCGCCGGTAATCCTCTTCGCCGCCCGTCCGGGGCTTTGGGAACGCCACGAGGCGCCGCTGCGGGCCGCGCTGGAGGCAGCGGGCCTCGGGGCTGCACGCCTTTGCCGGGAGGCGACCCCCGAAACGGTGGATTACATCGTCTACGCACCGCCCTGCCCGCTCACCGATTTCCGCCCGTACCGCCGCTGCAAGGCGGTGCTCAGTCTCTGGGCCGGGGTGGAAGACGTGGTGGCCAACCCCACCCTCACCCAGCCGCTCTGCCGCATGGTGGACCGGGGCCTTCGGCAGGCCATGGTGGAATGGGTGGCCGCGCACACGCTGCGCCATCACCTTGGCCTCGATGCGGTGCTCGCCGCCCAGAACGGGCGCTGGGAGCCGCACGTTCCGCCCCATGCGCCGGAACGCAGGGTCACGGTGTTCGGGCTCGGCGCGCTCGGCGCCGCCTGTGCCGAAGCGCTGGCTTTCCTCGGCTTCGACACCGCGGGCTGGAGCCGCTCGCCGCGTACCATCGACGGAATCACCTGTTTTCACGGCCCCGACGGCTTTCCCTCTGCCCTCGCCCGCAGCGAGATCGCCGTGGTTCTGCTTCCGCTCACCGCCGACACCCGCGATATCTTCGGCGCCCGCGCGCTGGCGGGGCTGCCGCGCGGCGCCGTTCTGCTCAACGCCGGGCGCGGCGCGCTGGTGGACGACGGCGCGCTGATCGACGCGCTGGACAGCGGCCAGCTTGCCCATGCGACCCTCGATGTCTTCCGCCAGGAGCCGCTGCCGCCCGATCACCCTTTCTGGGCGCATCCGCGTGTGACTGTGAGCCCCCATGTGGCCGCCGAAACGAACCCGGACACGGCCGCTCCGGTGATCGCCGAGAATGTCAGGCGCGGCGAGGCAGGCCAGCCTTTCCTGCACCTGGTGGATCGCGCCGCGGGCTACTGAGAGCGGCCACGTGCCCGGCACGGAACGGCACGGGCCCTTCCCGGCACCGACGCCGGCCTATCGCAGCCGGGGCGGGCTGTCGGGATCGCTCCCGGGGGCAACCGGCGCTTGGGCAACGGGCAGCTCCGGCAGGTCGAACCGCAGCCCCACCCTTTCGAGCCGAGCCTCGAGCGGGGCGCCCTTCGGAAGGAAGGCGACGTCGAGCGCGCCCGCCTCCAGTCCCGAGAAGGCCACCGCCTCGCCCACCGCCCGGGCGAGCGCGCCTTCCGCGCCCGGCGAGGCCCCTGAGAAGGCGAGTAGGTGGCCGCGGCCCCCGTCGGCGTACCGCGCCGCCACCAACCATGCCGCCCGCGCGCGGCCGCCCATGACCGCGAGGCGCGCGTCCAGGGCCTGCACCAGCGCCTCGGGCAGTCCGGCCGGCGGGAAGACCTCCTCGATGCGCGCCTCGACCTCGGCAGGTCGAACCGAAAGGCGTTCTGCCATCCACTCCACGGCCTCCGGCGGTGCGAGAAACGCCGAGGGCGCGACCCCGAGGTTGAGCCCGATACCCGCCCCCCGGCCCGTCAGCATCTCCACCAGCGCCCGCCCGGAAAGGGCAAGATAGGGCGCCTCGCCTTCGGCGAAGGCGGCGAGCCGTTCCTCCCTGTCGAAGGCGAGCACGTACGCTGCGCCCTCCATCTCCACGAGCACCGGGTCCGCCGTATCGCCCTCGGGCGATCCGCGGAGCAGGACGAAGAGCTCCGACGCCGCCAGCGCCCCGTAGAATGCCAGCCGGGGCGCGTCGTCTTCCGGACGGGCGCGCATCGCGGCATGAGCCGTGTCCAGCGGCGTGACCGCCTCAGCCATCAGCTGAGCCCTCCATCACGTCGGCAACCCTCTCGCGCAGGGCGGGCAGGAGCTCCGCCTCGAACCAGGGATTGCGCCTGAGCCAGCCGGTGTTGCGCCAACTGGGGTGCGGCAGCACGAAAACGTCCGGCGCCCAGCACCGCCAGTCCGCGACACGCGCCGTCACGCTTTCCGATCCGCCGAGGTGCCAGCGGTGCGCATGGCCCCCCACCAGCACCCTCAGACGTGGCTCGCCGATTTCGGCCATGACCCGGCGGTGCCATGTTTGCGCGCACAATTTGGGCGGCGGAAGGTCCGCACCGGACGCGTCGTACCCGGGAAAGCAGAATGCCATCGGCACCACCGCGACGCGGGACCGATCGTAGAACGCCGCCTCGCCGAGCCCCAGCCAGGCCCGCAGCCTCGTGCCGGAGGCATCGGCAAAGGGCCGCCCCGCCTCGTGGACACGCTTTCCCGGCGCCTGCCCCGCGATGAGCAGCCGCGCCCCGGCCTCGAACCAGGGAACCGGGCGCGGTGCGTGGCGCGTCGCCGTTGCCGCGAACCTTTCGGCGCAAAGCCGGCAGGCGGCGATCTCCGCAGCGAGGTCGTGGCGCGCCGGTGCGGCGGATGGCGAAGCGGTGCGGCTCATGCCCATGGGGCTAGCCGGACCGAGCCCACCCTGCAAGCCTCCGCGGTGCGGTGCGCTGTGCGGTTGCAAGCGTTCCCGGCGCGGCGTCAATCAGGTTGTCACTATCGGGATGTTTCGGACATAATGCGGTTGCAAAATGGCCGTTTTAAAGAGCTACGCCCGTCGGGGTGCAGGGCGATGCAGCGTCGCGCCCAAGTGAGGTTTGAGCGGTTAGATGCTCGAGTTCGTGAATGTCAGCAAGTCGTTCTGGACGGGGACGCAGCGCAAGGTAATCCTCGATCGGGTTTCCTTCCGCGTCGAGCTCGGCCGCTCGCTGGGCATCCTCGCCCCGAATGGTACGGGAAAAACGACGCTCATCAACATGATGTCCGGGCTCGAGAAACCCGACGAAGGCGAGATCTACAGGGGGTGCCGGATCTCCTTCCCTCTCGGGTTCATGGGCGGGGTGATCAACCGGCTCTCCGCGAACGAGAACGCGCGCTACATCGCCCGCCTCTACGGGCTCGACCCCGACTACGTGGAGGCGTTCTGTCGCTGGCTGTGCGATATCGCCGAGTACTTCGACCAGCCGGTGGGCACCTATTCCTCCGGCATGCGGGCGCGCTTCAGCTTCGCGCTGATGCTGGCGCTGGACTTCGACATGTATCTCGTGGACGAAGGGATGCCCGGCACCGGCGACGCGGAGTTCAACCGCAGAGCCGGCGCGATCCTGCAGGAACGGCTGCGCACGACCACCATGGTCATCGTCTCGCACCAGGCCGAAACCCTGGAGAAGTTCGCGCGCTCCGCAGCGGTTCTGCGCGACGGACAGCTCTACATGTTCGACACCCTCGAGGAAGCGAAACAACTCTATGACTACGAAGCCTAAGGCCAAGAAGTTTCGCATCCGGCGCTCGGGAACGCTGGCCCGCGCGCCCGGGGTCGCGGCCGCGGCGCCCGCCAACAAGCCCGAGCCCGCCGGCACGCTTGTCTTGCGCCCGAGCCGCCCGGCGCCGGACGGCAAGCCGTTGCGCCTAGAACGGCCGGCAAGGCCCGGCCCGGCGTCGGGAGAAGAGGTCACGCCGCGCCGCGCAGATACGGCGCGAACCGCCGCTGCTGCCGCGCCCCCCGCCGCGCAGGGCGAGATCTCGAGCCCGGGAGAGGTTTCCGCCGAAACCGATATCGACGCGATCCGCCGCGAGGGCCTCACGGGCCGTCAGCTGCGGCTGGCACGGCGCAATGCCCAGCGCCACGGGCTCGCCCCGACCTCCGATTTCGACGCGATACGCCTCATGCGCAAGCGCGGGCTCGACCCCTTCGAGCGGCCCAAGGCGCTCGATCTGATCGCGCGCCTCGAGACCGCCCCCAACAACGAGCCGGGCCAGAAGCCGATCCAGCTTCCGCAGACGGTGCCCGTGGGCAATGCCAACCTGCCGGCAAAGGCGCTCGCCCCCATCGAGGAACGCGCGGCCGAGATCCGGCGCATCCAGCGCGAAATCGCCCAGCGCCGGCGGCGCAAGCTTGCGCTGCTGGCGACGCGGCTCGCCTTCTTCGTGTTGCTGCCCACGCTCATCGCTGGATACTACTTCTTCGCCGTCGCCACGCCGCTTTATGCCACGAAATCGGAATTCGTGATCCAGCAGGCCGAAAGCCAATCGGCGATGCCAGGCCTCGGAGGGCTCTTCGCGGGCACGCAGTTCGCCACCAATCAGGACAGCATCGCGGTGCAGAGCTATCTGCAATCGCGCGACGCGATGATCCGCCTCGACGGCGATCTGGGCTTCAAGGCGCATTTCTCCGATCCGGAGATGGACGCCATCCAGCGGCTCCCACCCGGCGCATCCAACGAGGAGGCCTACAAGGTCTACCAGCGCCATGTGAAGATCGCCTACGATCCTACCGAGGGCATCATCAAGATGACGGTGCGTGCGGCGTCTCCCGAGACATCGGCGGCATTCTCGGAGGCGCTCATCTCCTATGCCGAGGAGCAGGTGGACAATCTCACCCAGCGCCTGCGCGAGGACCAGATGGCCGGCGCGCGCGAAAGCTTCGCCGAGGCCGAGCAGCGCCGCAGCGAGGCGCTGGCGCGGCTGCTCACGATCCAGCAGGATCTCGAGGTGCTCGATCCCGTGAGCGAAGCGGGCTCGCTCATGGGCCAGATCACGAATCTCGAAACCCAGCTGCAGGAACGCCAGCTGCAGCTGGCTGCCCTGCTCGACAACCGCAGCCCGAACGCCGCCCGCGTGGAGGGCGTGCGCGCGGATATCCGACGCCTCGAAGCCGCCATTACCGATCTGCGCGGGCAGATGACCGATCCCACCGGCGATGGCAGCTCACTGGCCGTCAAGAACGCCGAGCTCAGGGTCGCGGAAGCCGATTTCGCCACCCGCGATCTCATGTTGCAACAGGCGCTCCAGCAAATGGAGACGGCGCGCATCGAGGCCAACCGCCAGGTGCGCTACCTTTCGATGGGCGTGAACCCGCTGCCGCCAGACGAGCCCACGTACCCGCGGGCGTTCGAGAAGACGTTTCTCGCCTTCCTCGTGTTCGGCGGCATCTACCTGATGATCTCGCTCACCGCGTCGATCCTGCGCGAGCAGGTTTCCTCGTGACCGCGCGCGCCGTGACGGTGGGTGGGCTGCGCATCGCGAACGATGCGCCGCTCACGGTGATCTCCGGGCCCTGCCAGATCGAGAGTGCGGCCCATGCCATCGAGATTGCCGAGCAGATGCAGGCCGCCTGCGCCGCCGCCGGGACGGGCTACGTGTTCAAGGCGAGCTACGACAAGGCCAACCGCACATCGCTTTCGGGGCGGCGGGGGCTCGGTCTGGAGGCGGGGCTCGCCGCACTGGCCGAGGTGCGCGCGCGCCTTGGCGTGCCGGTGCTCACGGATGTGCACGCCCCCGAGCACTGCGCCCCGGTAGCCGAGGTGGCGGACGTGCTCCAGATCCCCGCGTTCCTCTGCCGGCAGACCGACCTGCTCCTCGCGGCCGGCCTCACCGGGGCCGCGATCAATGTCAAGAAGGGCCAGTTCCTGGCGCCGTGGGACATGCCGAACGTCGCGGCCAAGATCGCATCGACCGGCAACGAACGGATCCTGCTCACCGAGCGCGGCACGAGTTTCGGCTACAACGCTCTCGTGGCCGACATGCGCGCGCTGCCGATCATGGCACGCACCGGCTACCCGGTGGTGATGGACGCAACCCACTCTGTCCAGCAACCCGGCGGGCTCGGCGGCGCCTCGGGTGGCCAGCGGGAATTCGCACCCGTGATGGCCCGCGCCGCGGTGGCGCTCGGGGTGGCGGCGGTGTTCATCGAAACCCATGAAGACCCCGACAACGCGCCTTCCGACGGGTCCAACATGGTTCCGCTTGCCGAGATGCCCGCGCTGGTGGCCGACCTGATGGCCTTCGACGCAGTGGCCAAGAAGCGCCCCCTGCAGGTGTAGTGGGTCGCGCGGACACAGAGGCCGTGGCGCGAGAACGGCCAGCGCCAGTCTCACAGGCACCATTCCGCGGAGTGGGCCTGCGCGAGTGCTTCGGGAGAGATCCGCATCTTCACGTCGGCACCCGCGGAATCTGGCTCGACGCGCCGACGAGCCCTGCAAGACTCGTCCCCGCCTCATGCGGGCATGAAAGCGCCCTCTCAGTTCGGCAAGCGGGCGAAAACAAGCCGGTGCCTGCCTGGAGATTGCGGCGCCGCCTCCTGCGGACCCTGGCGTTTCGCGAGAGGCGGCGAACACCATCCCTCAGGCGGACCCCGCAGGGCTCGCCGCCGCATGCACGATCACCGAGAGGGCCGTTGTCTCGGCTGGATGCAGACCCGCCACGCGCTGGAGGGAGAAGGCACAGCCATGCGCATTCCACGGGGCAGGCCCGACAGTTTTTTCTGCCTTCGGAGGACTTGATCCCATGCCCCGCCCGGCGTAACTAGCCCCGCACTGCTGGGGTGTAGCCAAGTGGTAAGGCAGCGGTTTTTGGTACCGTGTACCGTAGGT
>CAYXOX010000106.1:0-11101 GCA_964466745.1 uncultured Rhodobacterales bacterium | reverse complement strand
GCTGGCCCAAGCAGTTCGACGTGATCGTGACCGACAATCTCTTCGGCGATCTGCTCTCCGATCTCGCGGCCATGCTCACGGGCTCGCTCGGCATGCTGCCGTCGGCCTCGCTCGGCGCGCCCATGGCGAACGGCCGGCCCAAGGCGCTCTACGAGCCCGTCCACGGCTCGGCCCCCGACATCGCCGGGCAGGGCAAGGCCAACCCGATCGCCTGCATCCTGAGCTTCGCCATGGCGCTGCGCTACTCCTTCGACCAGGGCGCAGAGGCCGACCGGCTGGAAGCCGCGGTGGAGCGGGTGCTGGCCGAGGGCAAGCGCACGCCCGACCTGATGCAGGCCGAAGGTGGCACGCCGGTGGGCACCTCGGGGATGGGCGATGCGGTGCTGGAGGCGCTCGAGGCGAGCCTCTGACGCGGCCCGGCGCAACGCCGCGCCGTGCCTGTGAAGCACCGGGGCCGCGCGGCAGTGCCGTGCGCTGCCGTGCCCGGCTTGCATCGTCGCGCGCATGGTGCAGTCTGCCGGTAGCATCGCACAGGGCGTGACGGCGGAGGTACCCATGGCCATGTCCCCGACCACTCTGCAGGGCGCCGGGCTTGGCCTTCTGGCCTTCGGTCTTTTCGCGAGCCACGACGTGGTGGTGAAGTTTCTCGGGGCAAGCTACTCGCCGTTCCAGATCCTGTTCTTCTCCGTGCTCTTCAGCTTTCCGCTGGTCACGGTGATGCTGATGCGGGACGCGGCGCCGGGCACTCTGCGTCCACTCTACCCGCGGTGGACGATCCTGCGCACGGTGGCGGCGACCGTGACGGGGCTGACGGCGTTCTATGCCTTCTCGGTGCTGCCGCTGGCGATCGCCTACGCGATCCTCTTCGCCTCGCCGCTCCTCATCACGGTCATGGCCATCCCCATCCTGGGCGAGAAGGTGCGCTGGCGGCGGGGGCTCGCGGTATGCGTCGGGCTCGGCGGTGTGATCTACGTGCTGCAGCCCGGCGAGGTGGCGCTCGGCCTCGGCCATCTTGCGGCGCTCACGGCGGCCATTTGCGGCGCCTTCGCCTCGGTGGTCGTGCGCAAGATCGGCCGCGAGGAGCGCAGCGCCGTGCTGCTGCTCTATCCCATGGTTGCGAATTTCGCGCTCACCGGCATGGCCCTGCCCTTCGTCTACCAGCCGATGCCGGCGCTTCACATCGGCCTTCTCTTCGTCATGGCGGGGCTCGCCTTCGTGGCCACGCTGTGCCTGTTCGGCGCCTACCGGAGATCGGAAGCGGTGATCGTGGCCCCCATGCAGTATTCGCAGCTGATCTGGGCCACCGGCTTCGGCGTTCTGATCTTCGGGGAGACGCCCAGCCGGGAGACGCTGATCGGCGCGGCCGTCATCGTGGCCAGCGGGCTCTACATCGTGTTCCGCGAGGGCACCGGACCCTCGGAGAACACGCCTGTCCTGCGGACACGCTCGCGCTTCGAAACCGGCAACACGCCGCGGGTGGCGCCGATGATCTACGCCCGCGAGGCCCGAGAGGAGGCCGAGGCCGAGGAGGAGGCGGCGCTCGGGGAGGCCGCTCGGGACGCCGCCGAGAGCGGGCAGCATGTGGCGGGGGGGCCCGGCCGACCGCCATCGCCGCGAGAGGGCGAAGCGGAGAGCCCCGGCGGGCCGCGGTAGCACTTGCAAAGCCTGCCGCAGTTGTCTATCGCCTCCGCCACGGTCGGAGTGTAGCTCAGCCTGGTAGAGCACTGTCTTCGGGAGGCAGGGGTCGTGAGTTCGAATCTCGCCACTCCGACCATGGCGTGACGGCCGCCGGCCGAGCCCCGCCTCATCTTCCCTGGTTCCTCCTGGCGTAGCGCGCCCTCCGGCTAGACTGCCGCGCCCCGCGCGCCATGTCCTGCAATGCAGACCGCTGCGGCAACTGCCCGTGCGACGAGGGGAAGCGATGACGATCAACGCGATGACGGTTTCTGCGGGCGAGGCCCTTTCCGTGCTGCGCGCGGGATGGGAGGCGCAGAAGGCCGGCGCGCTCACCGCCTCCTACATGCTCCACGGCCGCCCGGGTGTGGGCAAGACGCAGATCGTGGCGCAGCTGGCCCGTGAGATGGGGGCCCGCCTGTTCGACCTGCGCCTGACCACCATCGAGCCGCAGGACCTGCGCGGCCTGCCCTACTACGATCACGAGACACGGCGCACCACCTGGTACCGACCCGAGGATCTGCCCGAGGATCCGGGCCAGCCGAGCCTGTTGTTCCTCGACGAGCTCACCGCGGCGCCCGCCGCGCTCCAGCCCACCGTCTACGGGCTGCTCCAGGAACGGCGGGTGGGCCGCCACACACTGCCGGATTCGGTCTTCGTGGTGGCGGCGGGCAACACGGTGGAAGACGGGGCCATCGCATACGAGATGGGCACGGGGCTTTCTGACCGTCTCATCCACATGATGGTCGAGGCCAGCGCTGCGGACTGGCTCGAGTCCTTCGCGGTGCCCGCCGGCCTGCATCCTTCGGTGATCGCCTTCATCCGCATCCGCCCCGATCTGCTGGAAACGACCGAGGCGGCGCTCCGGGAAGGCGATACCATCGCCACCACCCCGCGTTCGTGGGAGCGCGTGAGCCACATCGTTTCGTCTGTGCCCGAGCGCCGGGCCCGGAACGTGATGATCGCGGGCACCGTGGGCGAGGCCGTGGGCGCCGAGTTCGCGCTGGTTGCAGACGATATCGCCGCCACCGTGCAGGTTGAAGAGATGCTCGCCGCCACCGGGCGCGAGCGGCTGGAGCTCTACCCCGCATCGCTGCACGGGCTCACCGCGCTGGTCTATGCGCTCGTGGCCGCGCTCGATGCGCGCACAGCGCCGGGCGCCATCGAGATCATGGCCGACATCCGCCGCCTTGGCGCGCTGCGGCCGGGCGAGGGCTTCGAGCGGATGCCGCTCGGCGAGCTGGCGACCTACGGGTTCGAGCTGCTGATCGCCAAGGGGCTGGAGGCCGGGCTCGCAGATGCCTTCGCGGCCTCGCCCGCCTTCCGGGCCTACAGCGAGGAGCGCGCCGAGCTGGGGCTGGGCTGATGCACTCGGCCCGTGCCGCGCGCGCGCTTCGCCAGCTTGCCGAGCAGGATCCGGCGCTGGCGGCTCTGGCATTGTGGTGCCGCCACCGGGATGCGGATGCGTTGGAAGGCGCGGCGCGGAGCGACGGCGAAACCATCCTCTATGGCCCTGCCTTCGAGGCGCTCGGCCGCGCCGAACAGGTGGCCACGGCGGCGCATCACATCCTGCACGTGGCCTTCCGCCACGCCTCACGGGCCGATGACATGGCTGCCCGCGAGGGCGGGGGCTTCCATCGGGCGCTCTACAACCTCGCCGCGGACGCCATCGTCAACCAGGCGCTGTTTCTCTCCGGCTACGTGCTGCCGCGCCCGGCGCCGGAGCTTTCTCCCCTCCTGGCCGAGGCGCTGGGCCTCGAGCACGGGCGGGAGGAGGCGCTCGCGCTCTTCGACGCAGAGGCGCTCTACGTCCGGCTGCGGCACGGGCCCGAGGCGCGCACGAGCCGGGCGCGTGCCCTTTCGCGCGCGGGAAGCCGGGGCGGAGCTGCCGGCGACGGCGGTGCAGGTGGCGGCGACGATCCCGAAAGCCGGGCCCGTGCCTACGGCGAGCGGGCCGGTTTCTCCGAAGACCTCGAGCCCGGCGCGGGTGGCGGCACGTCCGGTGAGGTGCGCAGCCAGGGCGAGGCCGACTGGCGGCAGCGGCTGGCACGCGCGATGCAGGCGGGCCGGGCCGCAGGGAGGGGCCTCGGGCTGCTCGGCCACCGGCTGGCCGATCTGCCCCGCAGCCGAACGCCCTGGGAGATCGTGCTGCGCGGCCTCGTGACACGCGCCGTCACGCGAGCGCCCGCGCCAAGCTGGCGGCGCCCGAGCCGGCGCTGGTGCGCGATGGAGGCACAGGCCCGCGCAACGGGCGGACCGGTGCCGGTCTATGAGCCGGGAACGAAGCGAGAGGCCGCCGAGCCGCGCATCGTGGTGGGGCTCGACGCCTCGGGCTCGATCGATGACGCGCTCCTTGCCCGGCTTGCCGGCGAGATCGCGGGGATCGGCCGCCGGAGCGGGGCGGAGGTACACCTGCTGGTATTCGACGAGAGGGTTCGGCTGCGGCGCAAGCTGGCTCCGGGCTTCCACGCGCGCGAGATCGCCGCGCTCTCGTTCCCGCGGGGCGGCGGCACCGATTTTCGCGAGGTGATCGCCGAAGCCGCGGCGCTCGCGCCCTCGGTGATCGTGATTCAGACCGATCTCGAAGGCCCGTTCGGGCCGTCGCCCGGGCGCATCCCGGTTATCTGGGCCGTGCCCGGCGAGACGCCGCCTTCGCCCCCTCCCTTCGGCCGTGTGCTCAGCCTCGCCCGCTGAAGCGTCAGGCCTCTCCCGCCGCCCCCTGTGCCGCCGCGCTCCCTCCGGGCCGCGCCATCATGGCGGCGAGGCGGGCGTGGGCAGAGACGCTTCCGGCCTCGAGCACGGTGCTGCGCAGGAAGTCGTTCTCGCGGATGTTGATGCGCAGCAGGCGCTCTTCCGACAGTTCATCGTCGAAGAGTCCGGTCTCGAGCAGCTGCCGCTCCTCCTCGTCGAGGGCGAGATAGGGCACGGCAGCGCCCTCGAGCTGGACAGACAGGAAGGTGAGCGGGGTCACGCGGGCCAGCTCGCTCTGCTCCACCACGAGGTGCAGCCGCCCGTCGCGCAGATCGCGCCCGGCGGCGATGCGCGAAAGGATCGCCCGTGCGCGCAGACCGAGCAGGTCGAGGCCGCGGGCCGCCTCCGTCTCGTCGATCACGGCGCGGCGGCGCTCGGGGCTGGTCACGGAAAAGACCCGCACCTCCACGAAATAGACGAGGCCGAACATCAAGAGCGGCGCCTGCGCGAGGGGCAGGGCCAGTTCGGGCCGAAGGATCGCCACCACCGGGATCGGCAGCAGGACCATGCCGTAGCGCAGCACCGTCTGGTCGAACGCGAGCCGCCAGAAGACCTTGCTGGCGAATAGCGCCCTTGGCCCGGCGGCGAACCCGTACCACAGGGTCTTCCGCGGCATCCGGCGCGTCTTGAGCACCGATGGCCGAAGCACCGTGGCTGGCGTCTGAACGAAGATCATGGTCGGGCACGCGATCCTGCTGGCCCGCCAAAGCTAACCTCGCAGGCGGGCTTGTCGAGCGGGGCCGCCCGCGCGGCTCACTGCGCGGCGTGGGCGAGATCCGCGAGGCCGAAGGCCGGGCCGGGGCGGCGCGCGGCAGGCCTGCCCGTTACCGTGGCAGACCATCCGTTGCCACGTGCATCGTCGCTGGACGGCTCGCGCCCGGTTCGGGCCGGGCAGTAGAGGCGCGCGCCGTCGTTGGCGAGCACCAGCTCCTCTTCCTCGAAGGTGAGCCGCACGGCGTAGATCGGCGCGGCGGAGGGAGCGGCCACGGCGCCCCGGGTGCCGCGCAGCCCCGAGGCGGGCACCAGGATGCTCGGGATATCCCAGAGCGCGAGGGCGCGGGCGCTCTCGATCATGACGAATTGCGCCGGCAGCAGAACCAGCGGGCGGTTCGAGCCGAGGCCGCCGGGGGGCAGGGTGATCAACTCTGTGCCGGAGGGCAGCGGCCGGCGCTGCACCTCGCAGATCGCAACGAAGCCGCCATCGAGGGTGCGGACCTGCTCCCCGGCGCGTAGCCTGTCGGCCCGGACAGGCCCCGTGCGGGTCTCGAGCATCGTGCCCCCGGTCAGGCCGCCACCGGCAGGAGCCGGGAAAGGCGCGGGCGGACTGCCCGGGGGACCATCTGGCGCGAAAGCGCCCTGGAGGGATGGCGATTTCATGGCAGGCAAGTGGGAACGAAGGCCAGACCGTGGAAGAGGCGCCCTGAAATGACCCTGAAATGGCCGCACCGCCGCCTTGGCTGGGGCACGGGTGTGGCGCGCGCGTGGCGGTTTCGAGGCGTGCCGGGCCGGATGCGCCGGAAGCACGCCCGGCGGTGCGTTGCCGCTGCACATCCCTTGCGCGGCGGCGCGACTTTCCCCGCGGTCGAGACCGGGCTACCTGTCGCGCGGAAAGGACCATGCCATGCCCCCCGTGATTTCGATCCGCGATCTCAAGAAGACCTACGCGTCGGGTTTCGAGGCGCTCAAGGGCGTCTCTCTCGACATCGATGACGGCGAGATCCTTGCGCTGCTCGGCCCGAACGGCGCCGGCAAGACGACACTCATCTCCATCGTCTGCGGCATCTCCACGCTCGATTCCGGCAGCGTCACCGTGGGTGGCCACGACGTTGTGCGGGACTATCGCGCGGCGCGCAGCCTGATCGGGCTGGTGCCCCAGGAGATCAGCCTCGAACCCTTCGAGAAGGTGGTCAATACCGTCCGCCTCTCGCGCGGGCTCTTCGGTTTGCGCCGCGACGACGCGCTGGTGGAGCGGGTCCTGCGTGACCTGTCGCTCTGGGACAAGCGCAACGCGACCAACCGCGAGCTCTCGGGCGGCATGCGCCGGCGCGTGCTCATCGCCAAGGCGCTGGCCCATGAGCCGCGCGTTCTGTTTCTCGACGAGCCGACGGCCGGCGTCGACGTCGAGCTGCGCCGCGACATGTGGGAGATCGTCGGCCGGCTGAAGGCCCAGGGCGTCACGATCATTCTCACCACCCACTACATCGAAGAGGCCGAAGCGATCGCGGACAGGGTCGGTGTGATCAACAACGGCCGAATTCTTCTGGTGGAGGAAAAGGGCTCGTTGATGCGGCGCATGGGCCGCAAGGAGTTGCGCATCGAGCTGTCGGAGCCGCTTGCCGAGGTTCCAAAGGCGCTCGCCGGCTACGGCCTCGTTCGCGAGGACGGCGGGCACCGTCTGCTTTACGTCTACGACGCGGCGTCCGGCTCCACCGGCATCACTCGGTTGATGGGGGATCTGCGTGCCGCGGGCCTGCACCTCGTGGACATCGAAACCCGCCAATCCAACCTCGAGGAAATCTTCGTGGGCCTCGTGAAGGACGACGCATGAACTACACCGCCGTTCTCGCCATCTACCGGTTCGAGATGTCGCGCTTCTTCCGCTCGCTCGGCCAGAGCCTGCTTTCGCCGGTGCTCTCGACCTCTCTCTACTTCGTGGTGTTCGGCGCGGCGATCGGCAGCCGGATCGAGAGCGTCGAGGGGGTCAGCTACGGCGTGTTCATCGTGCCCGGGCTCATCATGCTCTCGGTGATGACCCAGGGCATCTCCAACGCGGCATTCGGGATCTACTTTCCCAAGTTCATCGGCACGATCTACGAAGTCCTCTCGGCGCCGGTGAACTTCCTCGAGATCGTTGTGGGATACGTCGGCGCGGCGGCCACGAAGGCGCTCGTCATCGGACTGATCATCCTCGGCACGGCGGCGCTCTTCGTGGATCTCGAGATCCGCTATCCCCTTGCGATGGTCGCCTTCCTGGTGCTCACATGCCTCTCGTTCGCGCTTCTCGGCTTCATCATCGGCATCTGGGCGGGCAGCTTCGAGCAACTGCAGCTCGTGCCGCTGCTGATCGTGACGCCGCTCGTCTTTCTCGGTGGAAGCTTCTACTCCATATCGATGCTGCCGCCGGCATGGCAGACCATCTCGCTCTTCAACCCGGTGGTCTACCTGATCTCCGGCTTCCGGTGGTCGTTCTTCGGCATGGCCGACGTGGACGTGGGCTTCAGCCTGCTCGCGATCGCCGGGTTCACCGGGCTGTGCCTTGCCATCGTCTGGTGGATCTTCCGCACGGGCTGGCGTTTGCGCAGCTAGCCGCCGCGAAGCCGCGCCGCTCTCGCCGGGGGCGGCGTGGCCGTGGCAGCAACGCGAGGGCAACACGGGCGCGGGCATTTCCCCGCCGCGCCTTGTGCCTGCCATGGCCCCGCTCTACATCGCCCTCAATGAAACGCTGGCTGCCCTTCATCAAATCTCCCCCCGTCGTCTCCATTGTCCGCCTCCAGGGTGCGATCGGGGCCGGGCCGCGCGGGCTTTCGGACCGGGCGCTGGCGCCACTTCTCGAAAAGGCGTTCTCCCGGGGAAAGCCTGCCGCCGTAGCGCTCGAGATCAACTCGCCCGGGGGGTCGGCCGTGCAATCCTCGATGATCGGCGCGCGCATCCGCAGGCTCGCCGAGGAAAAGGACGTGCCCGTCTATGCCTTCGTGGAAGACGTTGCGGCCTCCGGCGGTTACTGGCTGGCGGCCTCGGCCGACGAGATCTGGCTCGACGAGAGCTCCGTCGTGGGGTCCATCGGCGTGATCGCGGCCACCTTCGGCGCGCATGAGGCCATCGCGCGCCTCGGGATCGAGCGCAGGGTCTACACCGCCGGCGAAAGCAAGAGCCAGCTCGACCCGTTCCGTCCCGAGAAACCGGCGGACGTCGAACGGCTCAAGGAAATCCTGGAGCAGATCCATGGCACTTTCATCGGGCATGTCTGCCGCAGGCGCGGCGAGAAGCTGCCCGAGGGGAAGGATCTGTTCACCGGCAACGTCTGGGTCGGCCAGGCGGCGGTGGAGACGGGGCTGGCCGATGGCGTGGGTCACCTCGCGCCAAAGATGAAGGAACGCTTCGGCGACAAGGTCCGCTTCGTGCGCTATGGTCGGCGCCGCAGCCTTGCCGAGCGCTTTGGCGCGCAGGTGCTGACAGCCACGGTTGATCAGCTCGAGGAGCGCGCGGCCTTCGCGCGTTTCGGGCTCTGACGTGATCCTCAAGATCGTCAGTCTCTTTTTGGTCTTCATGGCCGTGCTCGCCATCTTCGGAAAGCTCCGGTTCCCTGGAAAGGCACGCCTTTCGGCCGCGAAATGCCGCCGCTGCGGGCGTTACCGCATCGGCAAGGGCCCCTGCTCGTGCGGAGAGAGCTGAATGATGGCATGGGTATTCACCGGGCTCGGGCTCGTCATCCTGCTGCTCGCGGGCGACGCGCTGGTCCGCGGTGCGGTCAACCTCGCGCTCCGCATCGGTGTGCCGGCACTGATCGTCTCGCTCACCATCGTGGCGTTCGGCACCTCTTCGCCCGAACTGCTGATCTCGGTGCAGGCCGTGATCGACGGCTTGCCGGGGATCGCGCTGGGCAACGTGGTCGGCTCCAATACCGCGAACATCCTGCTGGTTCTCGGAATCCCGGCCATTCTCTCCCGGCTCCACACGAGCCACTGCGACAGCCGCAAGAGCTACGTCATCATGATCGTCGCCTCGCTGCTCTTCATCGGGCTTTGCGCCATGGGCACGATCACCTGGATGACGGCCCTTGTCCTTCTCGCGGCGCTTGTCCTGATCCTGGCCGACCAGCTGCGCGAGGCGATCGCACACCGCAACGGAGCCGAGGAGCTGGAGGAGCCCGAGGGGGCGGATCCGTCCATGCCGGGCTGGAAGATCGCCATGTACCTTGTGCTCGGCCTCGTTGGCCTGCCGCTGGGCGCCGACCTGCTGATCGACGGCTCGGTGCAGATCGCCCGCACATTCGGGATTTCCGAAACGGTGATCGGGCTCACCCTCGTCGCGGTGGGCACCTCGCTGCCGGAACTCGCCACGACGGTCGCCGCCGCCCTCCGCCGGCAGGCCGACGTGGCGCTTGGCAACGTGATCGGCTCCAACATGTTCAACCTGCTGGCGATCATCGGCGTGGCCGGGCTGGTCGGGCCGATCCCGGTGGACGAGACCTTCCTGCGCTTCGATCTCTGGGTGATGCTCGGGGCTTCGTTGCTGCTGGCTCCTTTCGTGTTCTTCAAGCTCGATATCGGTCGCCGGGCCGGGGTGGTGCTGGTGGCAGCCTATGTCGGGTATCTCATCTTCACCTTCGCCTGACCGGAGACCGACCATGAAAGCACTCGTAACCGGCGCGGCGCGCCGCCTCGGGCGCGCGATGGCGCTCGCGCTTGCCGAAGACGGGCACGACCTGGCGCTGCACTACTCGGGCAGCGCCCAGGATGCGCGCCGGACCGCCGCGGAGATCGAGGCGATGGGCCGGCGCGTGGCGCTGGTGCAGGCCGATCTGCTCGATCCCGGCGAGACCGAGCGGGTGGTGCCCGAGGCAGCCGAGGGGCTGGGCGGTGCGCTCACGGTGCTCGTCAACAACGCGTCGATCTTCGAGTACGACAACATCGCCACCATCACCGGAGAGAGTTGGGAGCGCGCGATGGGCTCGAACCTTCGTGCGCCGGTCTTTCTCACGCAGGCCTTCGCCGCCCAGGCCCCGGCCGCCATCACCGATGCGAACGGCGAGCCCCGCGCGAGCGCGCTGGTGGTCAACATGATCGATCAGCGGGTGCGCAAGCTCACCCCGGAGTTCATGAGCTACACGCTGGCCAAGGCGGCGCTCTGGGCCTTCACGAAGACGGCCGCGCAGGGCCTTGCGCCCCGCATCCGGGTGAATGCCATCGGGCCCGGGCCCACGCTTCGGGGCGGGCGGCAGTCGCCCGAGCACTTCGCACGCCAGCGCGCCGCCACGATCCTCGGCCGTGGCGCCGAGGAGGCCGACATCACGGCGGCGCTGCGCTATTTTCTCACCACGCCAGCGGTCACCGGCCAGCTTCTGTGCGTGGACGGAGGCCAGCATCTGGCCTGGGAAACGCCCGATGTTCTCGGAACCGAGTAGGGGGGTCTCCGGTAAGTTGTGCACCCGTCACCGGGCGGTCACGCGACTGTTACGAAAATGTTAATGTTTATCGTGCCTTGGCCTGTGGATGCAAAAATTCCACAATAAAACAATGGCTTATTGTTTTGATGAAATTTTCAGCAATCCGATGAATCGCCCGAGGCAAAAAGAAAAATCCGGCTCGCCCGGAACTTTCCCCCGGAGTTGTCCACAGAATTTGGGGGCGAAAAATCCCTTGATCCCGGGCGCTGCGGAGGGCAGCCACGGGGCGGGAATCGTTTCCCCGAGGGAGGTCTGGCGGTGACGGAAGGGCGCGATACCGAGCGGGATCGCGAGGCAGGTCTGCCTGCCGCCCCGGCGCCCGAAGGGCCGCGGGGCCACGCCTGCATCCAGGGCTACCTGAAGTCGCTCGACACCTCGCCCGGGGTCTACCGGATGCTCGATGCCCAGGCGAGGGTGCTCTACGTCGGAAAGGCGCGGAACCTGCTGGCCCGGGTTTCGAGCTATGCCCGGCCAGGAGCCGGGCACAGCCCCCGCATCGCGCGCATGATC
>CAYXOX010000105.1:0-11242 GCA_964466745.1 uncultured Rhodobacterales bacterium | reverse complement strand
GCCGGCGGACACGTCATCTGGGTCGCCATCGCCGACGTGGCCCACTACGTGCGGCCGGGCACGGCGCTCGATCGCGAGGCCCGAAAGCGCGGCAATTCCACGTATTTCCCCGACCGGGTCGTGCCGATGCTCCCCGACCGGCTTTCGGGCGACCTCTGCTCGCTGCACGAAGGCGTGCCGCGGGCCTGCGTTGCCGTCCGGATGCAGATCGACGCCCACGGCCGGAAGCTGAGCCACCGCTTCGTGCGCGGGCTGATGCGCTCGGCCGCATCGCTCAACTACGCCGAGGTGCAGGCCGCCCGCGACGGCGCCCCGAACGAGAAATGCGCGCCGCTGATGGACGAGGTGATCGCCCCGCTCTACGCCGCCTACGAGGCGCTCCGCGATGCCCGGGCCGCCCGGCAGCCGCTGGACCTCGACCTGCCCGAGCGCCGGATCGAGCTGGACGAGAAGGGGCACGTCTCCTCGGTGGCCTTCCGCGAACGCTTCGATGCGCACCGGCTGATCGAGGAATTCATGGTGCTCGCGAATGTCGCGGCGGCCGAGACGCTGATCGCCAAGCGCCGCCCGCTCGTGTTCCGCGTTCACGAGGAACCGCCGCCCGAGAAGCTCGACGCCCTGCGCGAGACGGCCCAGGCCTCGGGCCTGACCCTGGCCAAGGGGCAGGTGCTCAAGACCTCGCACCTCAACCGGCTCCTGCACGACGCCGCCGGGATGGAAGAGGCCGAGCTGATCAACCTGGCCACCCTGCGGGCGATGACCCAGGCGTACTACAGCCCTGCAAACTACGGGCATTTCGGACTGGCGCTCAGGGCCTACGCCCACTTCACCTCGCCGATCCGGCGCTACGCGGATCTCGTCGTGCACAGGGCGCTGATCTCCGCCCATGGCTGGGGCAAGGACGGGCTGACCCCGGAAGACGAGGAGATGCTGGAGGCCACGGCCGAGCACATCTCGGAAACCGAGCGCCGCTCCATGGCCGCCGAGCGCGACACCACCGACCGCTACCTCGCCGCCTATCTTTCCGACCGGGTGGGCGCGTCGTTCACCGGGCGGATCTCGGGCATTGCGCGCTTCGGCGTGTTCGTGAAGCTCGACGAGACGGGCGCCGACGGGCTCATCCCGATCCGCGAGCTCGGGCAGGAGTATTTCCACTACGACCGCGACGCCCAGACGCTCATGGGCGCCGACAGCGGCCTGACGATCTCGGTCGGCCAGCGCGTGGAGGTGGAGCTGACCGAGGCCGTACCCGTCACCGGCGGCCTCACGCTGGAACTGATCTCGCTCGAGGGCGCCACGCTGGGCCGCGGGCCACGCCCGGCGCGCGGCCGCGGCCGGGGCGCCGCCCGCAAGCCCGGGCAGAGCGCGGCCCGCGCGAAGGCGCTCAAGGCGAAGGCCCGCCGCAAGGTCGTTCGGCGCCGGAAGTGATGGCCGGCAACGCCTCGCCGAGCCGGCCCCCGATCGCTTCCAGATTGGAAACAATCGGGTTACACTCCTGTGAAAGAACAAGAGCAGTGCGTCGTTCAACAGGCAGGTGGAGTCTCCATGCAGCGCAGGATCCTGGCCCTCGGGCTGCTTGCGGGCCTCATGGCCGGGACCGCGGCGGCGGAGACGGCGGTGCGTGTTTCGGTCCGGCCCGATGCCCGGCACTTGGCTTCCGCCATCGCCACGCAGGCCATGGCCGCCGTCGTTCGCGCGACGATCCCGGCGGTTTCGCAGCGCCCTGCCGCGCGCCCGGCGGCCCTCCTGCACCGCGCGAGCACCGCCCAGCCGCCCGCCCGCGCCGCGACGCCCGATCCGACGGAGGTGCACCTGGCCACCGCCAATGAAGGTTTCGAGCGCTGGATCGCTGGCTTCAAGAGCCGCGCCCGGGCCCAGGGCATCGATGCGCGGCTGCTGGACGCCGCCTTCCGCGGCGTGCGCTACAACGCCGACGTCATCGCGCGCGACCGCAACCAGGCCGAGTTCAGCCGCACGTTGTGGGATTACCTCGACAGCGCGGTTTCGGACACGCGCATCCGCAACGGGCGCGATGCGCTCCGCCGCCATTCCCGGGTCCTCGCGGAGATCGAGGCGCGCTACGGGGTGGAAAAGGAAGTCGTCGTCGCGGTCTGGGGCATGGAGAGCGCCTACGGGGAGTTCCGCGGGTCCACCCCCATCGTCGAGGCGCTGGCGACCCTGGCCTACGACGGGCGCCGCGGGCGCTTCTTCGAGGAGCAGCTCGTCGCCGCGTTCCGCATCCTGCAGAACGGCGATGTGAGCCCCTCGGGCATGACCGGGAGCTGGGCCGGCGCCATGGGCCACACCCAGTTCATTCCCACCTCCTATCTC
Source organism: uncultured Rhodobacterales bacterium (assembly GCA_964466745.1). Taxonomy (GTDB): domain Bacteria; phylum Pseudomonadota; class Alphaproteobacteria; order Rhodobacterales; family Rhodobacteraceae; genus CAYXOX01. Next base: position 8,911 of record CAYXOX010000105.1, on the reverse strand, counting down.
GCCTATGCGGTGGATTTCCGCGGCGACGGGCGCCGGGACATCTGGTCGGACGATCCGACCGATGCGCTGGCCTCCACCGCCGCCTACCTCGCCCGTTTCGGCTGGACCGCCGGCCAGCCCTGGGGCGTGGAGGTGCAGCTGCCCCGCGGCTTCGACTATTCGCAGGCCAGCCGCTCCATCACGCGCAGCCCGTCGGAGTGGGCCCGGATGGGCGTGCGCGACATGCGCGGCGAGCCGGTGCCGAACCACGCGCCGGCCTCGATCCTGCTGCCGGCCGGGGCGCGGGGGGCGGCCTTCATGATCTTCCCGAATTTCCGCGTGATCGAGCGCTACAACGCGGCCGACGCCTACGTGATCGGCGTTGGTCATCTCTCCGACAGGATCGCGGGCGGCCCGCCCATCCGCTCCGGATGGCCCCGCGGCGACCGCGCGCTGCTCTTCGCCGAGCGCAAGGAACTGCAGGAGCGGCTCACGGCAAGGGGCTTCTCGACCCAGGGGGTCGACGGGCGCATCGGCCCGAACACCATCGCCGCGATCCGCGCCTACCAGCGCCGTGCCGGGCTCGTGCCCGACGGGTACGCCTCGCTGGCGCTGCTGGAACGGTTGAGGTGAAGCGGCGCAAGGTGGCCGGGGTTTCCAAGACCCGTGGCCACCGCTAGGAACGGCACGCGCGACCCGGGGCGAACCCGGGCGTGAAGGAGGCGAATATGGCAGGCAGGAAACCCGTGGTGCTGTGCATCCTCGACGGCTGGGGGTTGCGTGAGCCCGCGCCGGACAACGCGCCCGCGCAAGCCGCAACGCCGGTGTTCGACAGGCTGATGGCCACATGCCCGAACGCCACGCTCGTGACCCATGGCCCCGATGCGGGGCTGCCCCGGGGGCAGATGGGCAACTCCGAGGTGGGCCACACGAACATCGGCGCGGGCCGGGTGGTGGCGATGGACCTCGGCCAGATCGACCTTGCCATCGAGGACGGCAGCTTCTTCGAGCGTCCGGCGCTCGCGCGCTTCGTCGAGGCGGTGAAGGGCAGCGGCGGCATCGCGCATCTCGTCGGGGTAATCTCCGACGGGGGCGTGCACGGCCATCTCGATCATGTGCTCGCCTCGGCACGGTATCTCGCCGACGCCGGCCTGCAGGTGGCGGTGCACGCGATCACCGATGGCCGCGACGTGGCGCCGCGCAGCGCGCTGGGCTTTCTGAAGGCCTTCGAGGCGGCCCTGCCGGACGGCGCCTTCGTGGCCACGCTCACGGGGCGCTACTACGCGATGGACCGCGACCGGCGCTGGGAGCGTGTCGAGGCGGCCTACCGCGCCATGGCCGAGGGCCGCGGGGCAAAGGCGGGCTCCGCGAGGGCCGCCGTGGAAGCCGCCTACGCGGATGACATCACCGACGAGTTCGTCCCCGCAACGGTGATCGGCGACTATGCCGGCATGAAGGACGGCGACGGGCTCTTCTGCACGAATTTCCGCGGCGACCGGGCGCGCGAGATCCTGGCGGCGCTGGGCGACCCCGATTTCGATGCCTTCGATGTCGCGGGCCGCGCCAAGCTCTCGGCCCGGCTCGGCATGGTGGAATACTCCGACAGGCACCGCCAGTACATGGAGGCCGTCTTCCCCCCGCGCGAGCTGCACAACACGCTGGGCGCGTGGGTGGCCCGGCACGGCCTGCGCCAGTTCCGCCTCGCGGAAACCGAGAAATACCCCCATGTCACCTTCTTTCTGAACGGCGGCAAGGAAGAGCCGGAAGCCGGCGAGGATCGCTTCATGCCGCCCTCGCCCAAGGTGGCCACCTACGATCTGCAGCCCGAGATGTCCGCGCCGGCGGTGACCGAAAAGCTCGTGGAGGCTATCGGCGCGGGCTACGATCTTATCGTCGTGAACTACGCGAACCCCGACATGGTGGGCCATACCGGCGATCTGCGGGCCGCGATGAAGGCCTGCGAGGCCGTCGACGCGGGGCTCGGGCGCGCGGTGGCGGCGCTGGACGCCGCCGGCGGCGCGATGATCGTCACGGCCGATCACGGCAATTGCGAGATGATGACCGATCCCGAAACCGGCGGCCCGCACACCTCGCATACCCTTAGCCCGGTGCCTGTCATCCTCGTGGGCGGCCCCCCAAAGGCGCGCTTGCGCAGCGGACGCCTGGCCGATCTCGCGCCGACCCTGCTGGAGCTCATGGGCCTGGAGAAGCCGCCGGAGATGACCGGCGAGAGCCTGGTTTCGTGATGGGCAGGCGCCGCAACCGCACCGGGGAGCCTGCCATGGGCCCCGCGCACCGGCTGGTGCAGGGCCTTCTGCTGGCGCTCGTCCTCTGGTTCGGCGCGCTGCCCGTGCCCGCGCTGGCCGAGCCCGACCCTGCCGCGGCGGCGCGCGCCGCGGCCGAGCGGATCGAGGCAGCCTCCCGCGCGCTGGAGGAGGCAAGCGGCGCCTCCAACCGGATCGCCGCGCTGACGGAGGCGGTCCGCGCCTTCGAGGAGGGGCTCGCGGCGATGCGCTCCGGCCTGCGCCGCGTCTCGATCCGCGAACAGGTGCTCGCCCGCGACCTCGACGCGCGCGAGCAGGAGATCTCCCGGCTCCTTGCCGCGCTGCAGATGATGGGGCGCAACGCCGGCCCGCTGGTGATGCTGCATCCGCTGGGCCCCACCGGCACCGCGCGCTCGGGCATGATCCTCGCCGACGTCACCCCGGCGCTCTCCTCCGAGGCGGAGCGGCTGGCCGCCGACCTGCGCGAGGTGGCCGAACTGCGCGCGCTGCAGGAGAATGCCGCCGAAACGCTGCGCGAGGGGCTGGCCGGCATCCAGGCCGCCCGCAGCGAGCTGAGCCTCGCCGCCTCCGAGCGGCGCGATCTGCCGCGCCGCTTCGTGGAAGATCCGATCCGCACCGCGATCCTCATCGCCTCCACGGAAACGCTGGAGGGCTTCGCGAGCGGGCTCAGCGAGATCGTGGGGGAGGAGTTGCTGCCTTACGATCCGCCGGTGCTGACCTCGGGGCTGCGGATGCCCGTCCAGGGCACGCTCCTGCGCGGGTTCCGCGAACCCGACGCCGCCGGCGTCGCGCGCCCGGGCCTCATCATGGCCACGGCCCCGCGTGCCCTCGTGACGGCACCGGCGGCGGCGACGATCCGCTACCGTGGGCCGCTGCTCGACTACGGAAATCTCCTGATCCTCGAGCCCGCGGCCGACATGCTGGTGGTGCTCGCCGGCCTCGCCGAGGTCTATGGCGAGATCGGGCAGGTCGTGCCCGAGGGCGCGCCGCTGGGGCTCATGGGCGGCGATGCGCCCGAACACACGGAAGTGACCGCAGGCGACGCTGTGCCCTCGCGCCGCCAGAGCGAAAGCCTTTATATAGAGATCCGGGTCGGGCAGGAGCCGGTGAATCCGGGCGACTGGTTCGTCTTCGACACTGCATTCAACGGGGACTGATGCACATGAGGAAATTCGTGATGGCCGCCGCCGCCGGCACGCTTGCCGGGGCGCTGCTTACGGTGCAGGTTGCAGGCCCGTTGATCGCGCAGGAAAGCAACCGCTCTGCCAGCGTCTACGAACAGCTCGATCTGTTCGGCGACATCTTCGAGCGGATTCGCGCGCAATATGTCGAGGAGGTCGATGCCGAGGATCTGATCGAGGCGGCCATCGACGGGATGCTGACCTCGCTCGATCCCCATTCGAGCTACCTTTCGCCCGACGACGCGGCCGACATGCGCGTCCAGACCCGGGGCGAATTCGGCGGGCTCGGCATCGAGGTGACCCAGGAAGAGGGGTTCGTGAAGGTCGTCTCGCCCATCGACGGCACGCCGGCCGACGCCGCTGGCATCGAGGCGGGCGACTTCATCACCCATGTGGACGGCGAAAGCCTGCTGGGGCTGACGCTCGACGAGGCCGTGGAACTGATGCGCGGCCCCGTGGGCTCGGACGTTGTCGTCACGATCGTCCGCGAGGGCGAGGAAAACCCCTTCGACGTGGCGATCACCCGCGACACCATCAAGCTGACGGCCGTGCGCGCCCGCACCGAGGGCGATACCGTGGTGCTGCGCGTGACCACCTTCAACGACCAGACCTTCCCCAACCTCGAAGCGGGCCTTGCCGAGCAGGTGGAAGCCGCCGGCGGTTTCGACGCGGTGAACGGCATCGTGCTCGACCTGCGCAACAATCCCGGCGGCCTCCTTTCCCAGGCGATCCGGGTATCTGACGCCTTTCTGGAAAAGGGTGAGATCGTGTCCACCCGCGGCCGCAACCCGGCCGACGGCGACCGCTTCAACGCGACCCCGGGAGACCTGGCGCAGGGCAAGCCGATCGTGGTGCTCATCAACGGCGGCTCGGCCTCCGCCTCCGAGATCGTCGCGGGCGCGCTGCAGGACCATCGCCGGGCCATCGTCGTCGGCACCAACTCCTTCGGGAAGGGCTCGGTGCAGACGGTGATGCCGCTGCGGGGCGACGGTGCGATGCGGCTGACCACCGCGCGCTACTACACGCCCTCCGGGCGCTCGATCCAGGCGCTTGGGATCTCCCCCGACATCATCGTGCAACAGCCCCGCACCGAGCGGGCCGCGGAAGCCGCGGCGGAAGACGGCGAGGAAGAGACGGCGCCCTCCCGCTCGGAGGCGGACCTGCGCGGCGCGCTCGACAACGACAGCCTGACCGAAGACCAGCGCCAGCAGATCGAGCAGGAGCGCGCCCGGGCAGAAGCGGCGGCGGCGCTGCGCGAGGAAGACTACCAGCTCGCCTATGCCATCGACATCCTCAAGGGGCTCTCGGCGCTCGGCCCCGCGGCCGCCGCCGCCCTCGGTGAGCTTGCCGCCCAGTGAGCGCGGGCCGGCGCGCCGTGAACACCGGCGAGGCGGGGCGGTGACCGGGCCGCGAAGCACGGACCCGCAGAGCGGCGGTGCTCCGGCCGGGGCATCCGCCCTGCCCTACCGCCCCTGCGTGGGCGTGGCCCTCGCCGACGGGCAGGGCCGGCTCTTCATGGGCCAGCGTCACGGCATGACCGAGCCGGCCTGGCAGATGCCCCAGGGCGGCATCGACGCGGGGGAAAGCGTGACGGGCGCCGCACTGCGCGAGCTTCGCGAGGAAACGGGCATCCCCGCGTCGCTGGTGCGGATCGAGGCGGAGACGGAGGGCTGGCTGCACTACGACCTGCCCCCGGAGATCGTGCCCCTGCGCTGGGGCGGGCGCTTCCGCGGACAGGCGCAGAAATGGGTGCTCATGCGCTTTCTCGGCACCGACGCCGACATCCGTCTCGAGCCGGACGACGCGGCCATCGCGGCCGGCGCGCATCCGGAGTTTTCCGCGTGGCGGTGGATGAGCCCCGAAGAGGTGCTGGAGGCGATCGTGGCCTTCAAGCGCCCCGTCTACGCCGCGGCACTCGCGGAGTTCGCGCCGCGCCTCTAGGGCCGTGCGGCCGGCGGCCGGCGGCCGGCTCCGCCAGTTGTCGTCGACCGCATTGCGCCACGGGCGCCATCGGCCAACCCGGCGCGCAGGACGCTTGACAGCCCTCTTCCCCCCGCGGGCGGCTCGGGCTAGACCCCCGCCGATGGGCAAGCGCAAGATCGATACGCAGGCGGTGGGGCTCGACGTGGGCCTCGCGTTCACGCGGTGGCTGACGGGCGCCGAGAACCTGCATTACGGCTACTGGGAAGGGCTCGAGCCCGCCGCGGCCAACCTGCGCCCGGCGCAGGAGGCCTATACCGCACGCCTCTTCGAGCTGCTGCCGCCGCCCCCGGCGCGACTTCTCGACATCGGCGGCGGCGCGGGCGAGACGGCGGCCAAGCTGCTGGCCCTCGGCTACACGGTGGAGATCGTGGTGCCGAGCGCGTTCCTCGCCGAACGCTGCCGCGAGAACGCGCCGGGGGCGGTGGTGCATGAATGCCGCTTCGAGGACTTCACCGGCTCCGGCCCCTTCGACATCTGCCTCTTCTCGGAGAGCTTCCAGTACGTGGCCCTGGACAGGGGGCTCGCGCGCTGCGCCGAGCTCCTGGAACCGGGGGGCTCGGTGGTGCTGGCGGACTGCTTTCGCCCCGAGGGCTTCGTGCTCGACAAGGCGGTGGCCAAGGTGGGCGGCGGCCACCGCTGGGAGGCGTTCCGGGCCGAGCTCGCGCGGCAGCCCTTCACGCTTCTCTCGGAGGAGGAGATCACCGCCGCGGTGGCGCCTTCGGTCGAGATCGAGCAGGGGCTCTACAACGTGGTGGGCTACGGGCTGACCCGGGCCGATGCCGCCCTTGCGGAGGGGCGCCCCCTGGCGCATCGGGCGCTCCGCGGCCTCCTGCGGCTGGCCGTGCGCCCGCGGGCGCGGGCGCGGCTCGATCAGCGGCTCAACCGGCGCACCCGCACCGCCGAGGCCTTCCGCGCCCACAACCGCTACGTGATGATGCGCCTCGAACGGCGCTGAGAAGGCCCGGGCGCCGCGGCGCGGACCCCGCGCGGGGAACCGCCTCCGGCGGGAGTATTCGAGCCAAGATGAAGAGCGGACTCGAAGGGAGAACAAAACAAGAATATACTGCAGCCCATGTTCGCCGAGCTCGACGCCACCTCGAATTTCACCTTCCTGACCGGGGCATCCCATCCCGAGGAATACGTGGAGCGTGCCGCGCTCCTCGGGCTCGAGGCGCTGGCCATCGCCGACGTGAACTCGGTGGCCGGCGTCGTGCGGGCCCACGGGGCCGCCCGCGAGATCGCCCGGAAGGTGGCGGAGCGGGAGCGCGCCGAACGGGATCGGGGGCCCGTGGGCCCGCCGCGCCCGCCGGGCGTGCCGCGCCCGCGGGGCTCGGCGGCGATCCTCAACCGGCCGCGGCTGCTTCCGGCGGCGCGGATCGTCTGCGAGGACGGTTTCTCGGTGACCGCGCTGCCACGGGACCGTGCCGCCTGGGGCCGGCTCTGCCGGCTGATCTCGACGGGCCGTCTTCGGGCGGGAAAGGGCGACTGCCGGTTGCAGCTCGACGATCTGCTGGAATGGGGGCAGGGCATGGAGCTGCTGCTGCATCCCCCGGAAGCTCCGGCCGGCGCGGAGATCCTGGCGGAGCGCGAACACCGGGGCGGCGGCGAGGGCTGGCCGGCCGCGGCCCGGGCGCTGATCTCCGCGTTTCCGGGCCAGGTCTCGCTGGTGATGGCGCCGCGCTACGACGGGCATGACGCGGCACGCCTCTCGGCTCTGGCGCGCTGCGCCGCGCGGCTGCGCGTGCCCGCCGTGGCTGCGGCGAGCCCGATGATGCACCACGGCGCCCGGCGCAAGCTCGCCGACGTGCTCACCGCGATCCGGACCCGCAGGCGGGTGGACGACCTGGGACGCGCGGCACTGGCCAATGGCGAGCGGCGCCTGCGCCCGGAGGCGGAGATGCGGCGGATCTTCCGCGCCCATCCCCGCGCGCTCGACCAGGTGCGCGAGGTGGTGCGCCGCTGCCGCTTCTCGCTGGACGAGCTGCGCTACGAGTACCCCTCGGAGGCGACGGCCGAGGAGACCGCCACGGAGCGGCTCGAACGGCTGGCGCGGGAAGGGCTGGCCTGGCGGTACCCAGACGGCGCGCCGGAGCGGGTGCGGGGGCTACTGGCCCACGAGCTGCGGCTGATCGCGAAGCTGCGCTACGAGCCTTACTTCCTCACCGTGCACGACATCGTGGCCTTCGCCCGAACGCGGGGCATCCTCTGCCAGGGGCGCGGCTCGGCGGCGAACTCGGTGGTGTGCTACTGCCTCGGCATCACCTCGGTCAGCCCCGAGATCGGCACCATGGTGTTCGAGCGCTTCGTGAGCGAGGCGCGCGACGAGCCGCCCGACATCGACGTGGATTTCGAGCATGAGCGCCGCGAGGAGGTGATCCAGCACATCTACGCCCGCTACGGGCGGCACCGCGCGGGGCTGTGCGCCACGGTGATCCATTACCGCGGCAAGCGCGCCATCCGCGAGGTGGGCCGCGCCATGGGCCTGAGCGAAGACACCCTCGCGGCCATCTCCTCCCAGCTCTGGGGGTTCTTCTCCACCAGCGGCCTCGAGCACGAGCGTTTGCGCGAGATCGGGCTCGACCCCGCCGACCGGCGGCTGGCGCAGACCCTGGCCCTGATCCGCGAGATCCAGGGGTTTCCGCGCCATCTCTCGCAGCACGTGGGCGGGTTCGTCATCACCGAGGGGCGGCTCGACGAACTGGCCCCGGTGGAGAACGCCACCATGGAGGAGCGCACCGTCATCCCCTGGGACAAGGACGATATCGACACCCTGGGCATCCTGAAGATCGACGTGCTGGCGCTGGGCATGCTCACCTGCATCCGCAAGGCCTTCGACCTGATCGAGCGTCACCACGACACCCGCTACAGCCTTGCCACCCTGCCACCGGAGGATCCCGCCACCTACGACATGCTCTGCCGGGCGGATTCGCTGGGCGTCTTCCAGGTGGAGAGCCGGGCGCAGATGAACTTCCTGCCCCGGATGCGGCCGCGGCGGTTCTACGATCTCGTCATCCAGGTGGCGATCATCCGGCCGGGGCCAATCCAGGGCGACATGGTGCACCCCTTCATCCGCCGCCGGAACGGGCAGGAGGCGGTGAGCTTCCCCTCCGACGCGCTGGGCGAGGTGCTGGGCAAGACGCTGGGCGTGCCGCTGTTCCAGGAACAGGCGATGCAGATCGCCATCATCGGCGCAGGCTTTTCCCCTGACGAGGCCGACCGGCTGCGCCGGGCGCTTGCCACCTTCAAGAAGCTCGGCCACGTGAGCGAATTTCGCGAACGCTTCCTGCGGGGGATGCGGGCGAACGGCTATGACGAGGATTTCGCCCAGCGCTGTTTCAGTCAGATCGAGGGCTTTGGCTCCTACGGCTTTCCCGAAAGCCACGCGGCGAGCTTCGCGCTCCTGGTCTATGCCAGCGCCTGGCTCAAGCGCCATCATCCCGGGATCTACGCCTGCGCGCTGCTCAATTCACAGCCGATGGGCTT
>CAYXOX010000104.1:0-11293 GCA_964466745.1 uncultured Rhodobacterales bacterium | reverse complement strand
AGCACCACGAGTGGGAGTTCGACAGGATCTCCGAGGAGCAGATCGCCATGGCCGTCGAGGGCCAGTGGCGGACCTATTCCATCACGCTCGCCTGGTCGGCCAATGACGAGACGCTGCGCCTGATCTGTTCGTTCGAGATGGAGCCGCCGCCGCACCGCACCGGCGCGCTCCTCGCCACGCTCAACCGGGTCAACGACGCATGCTGGGCCGGCGCCTTCACCTGGTGGGAGCAGCACAAGCTGATGATCTATCGCTACGGGCTGGTCCTGGCCGGGGGGCAGGTGGCCGCGCCCGAGCAGATCGACACCATGATCGGAGCCTCGGTGCTGGCCTCGGAGCGATACTACCCGGCCTTCCAGCTGGCGACATGGGGAGAGCGCACGGCGGAAGACGCGATGCAGGTCGCCATTGCCGAGGCCTACGGACGCGCCTAACCTGCCGATCCGCTCCGGCTGATCGGGTCGGGCAGAAGCAGTGCAGGGGGAAGCCCGATGATCGCCGAAGACGTGGCCCGCCGGGGAATAGTGCTGGTCGGGTGTGGCCGGATGGGAACGGCGCTCCTGCGCGGATGGATCGGAGCCGGCCTCGCCCCCGGGCACGTCTGGGTGCTTGAGCCGAACCCGGGCGACTGGCTGCGCAGCAGCGGGGTCCGCCTGGGAGAATCCCTGCCGGAATCACCGGCCATCATCGTGCTTGCCATCAAGCCCCAGCTCATGGCGGCAGCGCTCCCCAGCGTTGCCGGTTTCGGCGGCGGCCCGACGCTCTACCTCTCCATCGCCGCGGGCACGACGCTTTCCGCGATCGAGGCCGCGCCGGGAACCGGCACGCCAGTGGTGCGCGCCATGCCCAACACCCCCGCGGCCATCGGGCAGGGGATCAGCGCGATCGTCGGCAACGCGTCAGCCGGGCCCGAGCATCTGGACCTTGCCGAAACGCTGATGCGCGCGGTGGGCACCGTGGTGCGGCTGGACGACGAGAGCCAGATGGACGCCGTGACCGCCGTCTCCGGCTCGGGGCCGGCCTATGTCTTCCACCTCATCGAGACGCTCGCGGCGGCCGGGGAAGCCGAGGGGCTTCCGGCCGAAATGGCGCTCGCGCTCGCACGGGCCACCGTGGCCGGGGCGGGCGCTCTGGCGATGGAAGGCGGCGAGAGCCCGGCACACCTGCGCGAGGCCGTCACCAGCCCCAACGGCACCACCCAGGCCGGGCTCGAGGTGCTGATGCCGGGCGAGGGCGGGCTCGGCCCGCTCGTGCGCCGCACCGTCGCCGCGGCGGCGGCCCGCTCCCGCGAGCTCGCACGTGACTGAATCGCGCGGCGCCGCGCCCGAAATCGGGATCGAGGATTTCCAGCGCGTGGATATCCGGGTCGGCCGCGTGACCCGTGCCGAGCCCTTTCCGGAGGCGCGGCGGCCGGCGATCAAGCTTTGGGTCGATCTCGGCCCCGCCCTCGGCGAGCGCAAGAGTTCCGCGCAACTCACCGAGAACTATGCGCCGGCCGACCTGGTCGGCCGGCAGGTGCTGGCGGTGGTGAACTTCCCGCCGCGCCAGATCGGGCCGTTCATGTCGGAGGTTCTGGTGCTCGGCCTGCCCGATGCCTCGGGCAAAGTGGTGCTCGTCACACCCGACCGCGAAGTTCCCATCGGAGGACGCCTCTATTGACCCGCCCCAAGCTCCTGATCACCCGCAGCATTCCGCCACGCGTCATCGCCGAGGCCCGTGATGACTTCGACGTCGAGATGGGGGCGAAGGACAAGCCGCTCTCTGTGGAGGAGGCCCGAGCCGCGCTCTGGGTCTACGACGCGATCCTGCCGACGCTGGGCGATGCCTTCTCGGCCGAGGTCTTCGACACGCCGCCCCGCGCGAAGATCCTCGCGAACTTCGGCGTGGGCTACAATCACATCGATGCGGAGGCGGCGCGGAGCGTGGGCGTGATGGTCACGAACACGCCCGGGGCGGTGACCGACGCCACCGCGGACATCGCCATGGCGCTGGTCTTGATGTCTTGCAGGCAGCTGGGCCGCGGGGAGCGCCTGCTTCGTGCCGGCGGCTGGACGGGATGGACTCCCACGCAGCTGCTTGGCCTGCACGTTTCCGGAAAGGTGCTCGGGATCGTGGGGATGGGGCGCATCGGCAAGGCGATCGCGCGCCGCGCGCATCACGGGTTCGGCATGGAAGTGGTGTTCCACAACCGCTCGCGCGTTGCCGATGCCGGTGTGCCCGCCCGCCAGCTCGACGGGCTTTCGGCCGTCATGAGCGCGGCCGATGTCGTTGTGGTGGCGGTGCCGGGCGGCGCCGAGACGCATCACTTCATCGGCGCGGCCGAGCTGGCCGCCATGCAGCCCCACGCGCATTTCGTGAACATCTCCCGGGGCGACGTGGTGAACGAGGCGGCCCTGATTGCCGCCCTTCAGGAGGGCAGCATCGGTGGCGCCGGGCTCGACGTCTACGAGTTCGAGCCGAAGGTGCCCGAGGCGCTGCGCGCCATGGAAAACGTCGTTCTGCTGCCGCATCTCGGCACGGCTGCCCTGGAGGTGCGCGAGGCAATGGGCCGTCTTGCGCTGGAAAACCTGCGCGCGTTCTTCCGCGGCGAGACGCCTCCGAACGTGGTGTAGGGGGCCTGCCTCACTCCCACCACGGGTCGATGGCGGCGATGTCGTCGTCAGACCAGCCGAAATGATGGGCCAGTTCGTGCACGGTCACATGGGTGACGAGCTCGCGCAGGCCGACGTTTCCCCGGTCGGCCCATTCATCGAGGATCGGCCGGCGGAAGAGCCAGATCGTATCGGGGCCCATCGGCTGGTCGCTCACCGATTTCTGGGTTAGCGGGATGCCGTCGTAGAGGCCGGTGAGCTCGTAGGCATCTTCGATCTCCAGGTCGTCGAGCATCTCGTCGCTGGGCCAGTCCACCACCACGATGGCGATGCCGCGCGCACCCTGCTGGAACGGTGAGGGAACGGAAGCCAGGGTAAGGCGGGCGATTTCCTCGATCTCGGCGAGGCTGGGGGCGGTGTGATCCATCCGCCTGATATGGACAATTCGCCCGCCCTGTGGAAGACCGCGCGTCACCTGCCGCCCCGGAGCCCGGCCCCGGGTTCGCGGAGATGTCCCGAGGGCCCCGATGACCGTCACCCGCTTCGCCCCGTCGCCCACCGGCTACCTGCACGTCGGGAATCTGCGTACCGCGCTCTTCAACTATCTGATCGCGCGCAAGGCCGGCGGCAGCTTCATCCTGCGCATCGACGACACCGATCCCGAGCGCAGCCAGGAGCACTACGTCGAGGCGATCAAGGAGGATCTGCTCTGGCTCGGGCTCAGCTGGGACCGCGTGGAGCGGCAGTCTGCCCGGCTCGACCGCTACGCCGCCGCTGCCGAGCGCCTGCGCGAGATGGGGCGCTTCTACGAGTGTTTCGAGACACCCACCGAGCTGGACCTGAAGCGCAAGAAGCAACTCAACATGGGCCGTCCGCCCGTCTACGACAGGGCCGCGCTGGCGCTGGGCGAGGAGGAGCGCGCGCGCCTGCGCGCCGAGCGCGACGGCTACTGGCGCTTCAAGCTCGATCACGAGCGGATCGAGTGGAACGACGGTATCCTGGGCGAAAGCTCCATCGATGCCGCCTCGGTTTCCGATCCGGTGCTGATCCGTGCCGACGGGCAGGTGCTCTACACCCTCGCATCCGTCGTGGACGACATCGAGATGGGGGTGACCCATGTGGTGCGCGGGGCGGACCACGTGACGAACACGGCCACCCAGATCCAGATCATCGAGGCGCTGGGCGGGGCGGTGCCGGCCTTCGCGCACCATTCGCTGCTCACCGGCGCCGAGGGCGAGGCGCTCTCCAAGCGCCTCGGAACGCTGGCGCTGCGCGATCTGCGCGCCCGGGGCGTGGAGCCGATGGCGCTTCTCAGCCTCATGGCACGGCTCGGCTCCTCGCGCCCGGTGGAACTGGCGAGCGGCCTGCCCGAGATCGCCCACGGGTTCGATCTTGCGCAGTTCGGCGCTGCGCCGACCCGCTTCGACCCGGCCGATCTGGTGCCGCTCTCCGCGCGCCGGCTCGCCGGCCTGCCGTTCGAGGAGGTGGCCGAGGAGATTGCGGCCCTCGGCGTGCCGGAAACCGTGGCGCGCCGGTTCTGGGAGGTCGCGCGGGAGAACATCTCCACCCGCGCCGAGCTTGCCGATTGGTGGGCGCTCTTCCGGGATGGGGCGGGCGACGTGCCGCTCGAGGGCGAGGATCTGGATTTCGCGCGGTCCGCCCTGGAGCGGCTGCCCGAGCCGCCCTACGACGAAGAGACGTGGGGTGCCTGGACGGCCGAGCTGAAGGCAACGACCGGCCGCAAGGGGCGCGCGCTCTTCATGCCGCTTCGGCTTGCGATCACGGGCCGGTCGAGCGGGCCGGAAATGGCGGATGTGATGCCGCTTCTGCAAAACCGGCCGCGCCTCTGACGGCGCCGCGCTGCGCGCCTTCCGCCGCGATCCCGCCGGGCAAGCCCCCGGCGGCAGCCGCCGTGCCGGGGCTCGTGGCGGTCAAGGCGGGCTTGGCCTGCCGAGCCTTGCTGCGCCGGGCACGGCCAGCCCCCGGCCTCGCGCCAGGGGCGGGCCTGGCAGGCGCCAGGGAGTGGTGCCCCGCGAGAAGACGGCGATACCTGAGCCCGCCCTCCTGCCCGGACGCCGTGCGCCGGGCCGGCGCGGTTGCCGCCCGACGAACACCCGCCAGAGCGTGGCTGCCAGCAGGGCAAGGTCGCTGCCCACCGAACGCCGCGCGGCATAGGCGAGATCGAGCCGCGCCTTGATGGGAACGCAGCGCGCGAGGTAGAGCGCCTCGGCCTCGGCGTCGGTTCGGCATGCGGCCATCAACCGAGCCTCGCGGGCATGGTAGGCCAGCGTCGCCGCCCCGGTGAGCCCGGGCCGCGCCCGCAGGACCTGCCCGTAGAGAGCGGGCCGCAGCGCCACGAAGCGCCCCAGCGGCGGGCGGGGCCCCACGAAGCCCATCTCGCCCCGCGCGATGTTCAGAAGCTGCGGCAGCTCGTCCAGCCGGCAGCGGCGCAGCCGCGCGCCCAGCGGCGTGATGCGCCGCGCCTCCGGCCCGCCCGAGGGCCGGGCCGGGCCGGGGCGGTGGCGCATGGTGCGGAACTTCCAGAGCCTGAAGGGGCGGCCCCCGTGGCCGATCCGCTCCGACCCGTAGAACACCGGCCGTCCGTCCGCCAGTAGCACGGCCAGCCCGACGAGCGCGAAAAGGGGCAGCGCGAGGGGCAGGGCGAGCACCAGCAGCGCAAGGTCCGCGGCGCGCTGGCCCCGGTGCTCCCCCGCGCGGCCGGGGAGCGCATGGAGCCCCTGCCGCGAGCGCGGCGCCGGCCCTCGAAAGCTGCCGGGGCTCGGGTTCAGGTCGTTGGCAAGGCGCATGGCACGGGGCTCCGGAGGCTGCCCGGCGCCGATACCATGCCGGGCCTGACCGCCCGGTAAACGCTCCCGCCGCGTTTGGTCTTCAGACGTAGCGGTTGACGACGTTCTCCAGGTACTCCTGCCGGCCGGAGCGGGGCTGAGGGTCCAGCTCCGCCGCGCGCGCCGCGATTTCCTCGAGGCTGCGCTCGCCGGCGAGCATCGCCTGCGCCTCCGGTGCCTGCCAGCCGGCGTAGCGGGCGCGCAGCGGGGCCTCCAGCGCCTCGTCCTCGAGCATCTCGGCCGCCGCGATCAGCCCGCGGGCGCAGATGTCCATTGCACCGATGTGGGCGTGCAGCAGATCGTCGGGGTCGAGCGATTGCCGACGCAGCTTGGCGTCGAAGTTGGTGCCGCCGGTGGCGAAGCCTCCGCCCTTGAGGATGTGGTAGTAGGCCAGCGCGACTTCGGGGGTGTTGTTGGGAAACTGGTCCGTGTCCCAGCCCGACTGGTAGTCGTTGCGGTTCATGTCGATGGAGCCGAAGATGCCCAGCGCCTGGGCCAGCGCGATCTCGTGCTCGAAGCTGTGCCCGGCCAGGATCGCGTGCCCCTGCTCGATGTTCACCTTCACCTCGTTCTCCAGCCCGTGGCGCTTCAGGAAGCCGTACACGGTGGCGACATCGTAGTCGTACTGGTGCTTGGTGGGCTCCTGCGGCTTGGGCTCGATCAGGATCGTGCCCTTGAACCCGATCTTGTGCTTGTATCCGACGACGAGGTTCAGAAACCGGCCGAGCTGGGCGTCTTCCTGCCCGATGTCGGTGTTCAGCAGCGTCTCGTAGCCCTCGCGGCCGCCCCAGAGGACGTAGTTCTCGCCGCCGAGCCTTTGGGTGACGTCCATGCACGCCTTCACCGTGCCGGCGGCATAGGCGAAGACGTCCGGGTCGGGGTTGGTGGCGGCGCCCGCCATGTAGCGGCGGTTGGAAAAGAGATTGGCCGTGCCCCAGAGCAGCTCGGTGCCCGTGGCTTCCATCTTGCCGCCGATATGGTCCGCGATCTCGTCGAGCCTGGAATTGCTTTCGGCGAGGCTCGCGCCCTCCGGCCGCACGTCGTGGTCGTGGAAGCAGAAGAACGGAGCGCCGAGCAGCCGGAACATCTCGAACGCCACGTCGGCCCGGCGCCGGGCGAGATCCATCGTGTCGGCGGGGAACCAGTCGCGCTCGAAGGTGTCTCCGCCGAAGGGGTCCGTCCCTGTCCACACGAAGCTGTGCCAGTAGCAGACCGCGAAGCGCAGGTGTTCGCGCAGCGTTTTCCCCATCACCACGCGTTTGGGATCGTAGTGGCGGAAGCTCAGCGGCTCGCGGCTGTCTGGCCCCGCGTAGGGGATCGGCTCGTCGGTGGAAAAGAAATCGGCGCTCATGGCATGGCTCCCTTGAGGGCGGGGTAGGCGGCGCGGTAGCGGGCGTGCGCCTCGTCGTAGGCGGCGCGCAGGCTGGGTGCGGGTTCGATCGTGCGGGCGACCGGCGGCGGGGTGCATACCGCGGCCGGATCGGCTCCCTCCGCGGCGCAGAGCCCGAGCCGCGCGGCACCGAAGGCGGCACCGAAATCGCCGTCCTCGGGGATGTCCACGGCCACGTCCAGCGCGTTGGCCAGCGAGCCCAGCCACCAGGCGGACGCCGAGCCCCCGCCGAGCGCGGTCACCCGCGACAGCTCGGTTCCGGCGGCGCGCAACGCCTCGAGGCAATCCCGGAAGGCGAAGGAGACGCCGTCCATCACGGCGCGGGTCAGAGCGGCACGGTCGCTCTGGTGGGAGACGTTCAGAAGCTGCCCCCGGATCGCGGCATCGTTGTGCGGCGTCCGCTCGCCGCCGAGGTAGGGCAGGAAGAGCTCGGGCCCCGGAGCTGCCGGCTCGCCCTCGATCTCGGCGGCAAGATCGGCCGCCGTGCAGCCGGTGATCCTGGCAAGCCAGTTGAGGCTGTCGGTGGCCGAGAGGATCACGCCCATCTGGTGCCATGTGCCGGGCACGGCGTGGCAGAAGGTGTGCACCGCGCTCCCGGCGTTCGGCCGATAGGCGCCGGTGGACGCGAAGAGCACCCCCGAGGTGCCCAGCGAGGCGAAGGCGCCGCCGTTGCCCAGCGCACCCACGCCGCAGGCCGAGGCGGCATTGTCGCCGCCGCCGCCGGCCACGGGGATGCCCGGCCGCAACCCGAAGGCCTCGGCGATGGACCTGCGCAGGTGGCCTGCCACGGCGCTGCCCTCGACGAGCCCCGGCATCTGCAGGCGTGAGAGCCCCGTTGCCGCCAGCAGGGCATCGGACCAGTCGCGCGCGGCGACGTCGAGCCACGCCGTGCCGGCGGCATCGGACATGTCGGAAAGATGCTCGCCCGTCAGCCAGAGGCGCAGGTAGTCCTTCGGCAGGAGCACCTTTTCGATGCGCTCGAAGAGCTCGGGCTCCTCCTCGGCCATCCAGGCGAGCTTGGGCGCGGTGAAGCCGGGAAACACGATATTGCCGGTGATCTCGCGGAAGGCGGGGTCTTCGTCGAACCGGGCGGCCTGGTCCGCGCTGCGCGTGTCGTTCCACAGGATCGCGGGACGCAGGCAATCGTCTGCGGAATCGAGCGCCACCGCCCCGTGCATCTGCCCCGACAGCCCGATGCCGCGGACCTGCGCCATGTCGATCTGGCGCGCGAGCGCCGCGAGCGCCTCGCGGGTCGCCTCGATCCAGCTCGCCGGCTCCTGCTCGGACCAGCCGGGATGCGGGCGGGCCACCTCGAGCTCGGCATGGGCCTGGGCGATGGGTCGCCGGTCGGCCCCGATGGCCAGCACCTTGACCCCCGAGGTTCCGAGATCCACGCCGAGATACGCCATGTGCGCCGCGCCTCCCACCGCGTCTGCCGTCAGCGCCGGCACTATAGCGTGGCCGCAGCGAGGTGCGAGGGCCAATCGTTTTGACATTTCGGGGATGCAGTCCGGCGCCGTAGGCGTTAGCGTCGGGAGCGGTCGGAGTGACCGCGGAGGAAACATGCCAGCACCGAAGCCCGAGCTCGATCTTGCCCCGCGCATCTCCGACGAGGTGCGCAAGACGACCTGCTACATGTGTGCCTGCCGCTGCGGGATCGACGTGCACCTCAAGGATGGCATTCCGGTGCTGATCGAGGGCAACAGGGACCATCCGGTCAACCGCGGCGTGCTGTGCGCAAAGGGCGCGGCGGGGCTGAAGCAGGTTTTCTCGCCGGCGCGGCTCGAAGCCCCGATGAAACGGGTCGGCCGCCGCGGCGAGAACCGCTTCGAGAAGATCGGCTGGGACGAGGCCCTGGAGCTCGCGGTTTCATGGATGAAACCCCTGCGCGAGCGGGCGCCGGAGAAGCTCGCCTTCTTCACCGGCCGGGATCAGAGCCAGTCGCTCACCTCCTGGTGGGCGCAGTCCTTCGGAACGCCGAACTACGCGGCCCATGGCGGCTTCTGCTCGGTGAACATGGCGGCGGCGGGCATCTACACCATGGGCGGCAGCTTCTGGGAGTTCGGCCAGCCCGACTGGGAACGCACGAAGCTTCTGATGCTCTTCGGCGTGGCCGAGGATCACGACAGCAATCCGATCAAGATCGGGCTGGGGCAGTTGAAGGCGCGCGGGGCCCGGGTGATCGGGGTGAATCCGATCCGCACGGGCTACAACGCGATCGCGGACGACTGGGTGGGTATCACGCCGGGCACGGATGGGCTGTTCATCCTCGCGCTCGTCCATGTGCTGCTGAAGGCCGGCAGGATCGATCTGGCCTATCTCGCCGAGTACACCAACGCGCCGGTTCTGCTCGACGAGGACGGGCTCTTCCGCCGCGATGCGAGCGGCAGGCCGCTGGTTCGGGATCGGGGCACCGGGCGCGAGCGGCCGTTCGACGCCGGCGACCTGCGCCCGGATCTGCGCGGCCCCGATACCGTGTTCACCCGGGTGATCGAGCGCTACCTCGCGCCGGAATACGCGCCGGAGGCCGTGGCGGAGCGCTGCGGCGTTTCCGCGGTGCGCATCCGCGAGATTGCAGCCGAACTGGCCCGCGTCGCCTTCGACGAGGCCATCGAGATCGCCCGGCCCTGGACGGATTTTCGCGGGCGCCGCCACGCGAGCATGACGGGCAGGCCGGTGAGCTTCCACGCCATGCGCGGGATCTCGGCCCACGCCAACGGCTTCCAGACGTGCCGCGCGCTGCACCTGCTGCAGATCCTGCTCGGCACGGTGGAGGTGCCAGGCGGCTTCCGCTTCAAGCCGCCCTATCCCAAGCCGGCCGAGGCGCATCCGCGCCCCCATGCCAAGGCCCAGCCCGGCGCGCCGCTGGAGGGGCCGCACCTGGGCTTCGTGCAGGGGCCCGAGGACCTCGCGCTCACGGAGGACGGCGCCCCGGCGCGCATCGACAAGGCCTTCTCCTGGGAGGCGCCGATGTCGGCCCACGGGCTGATGCACATGGTGCTGCCCAACGCGAGGGCCGGCGATCCCTACCGGATCGACACGCTGTTTCTATACATGGCGAACATGGCGTGGAACTCCTCGATGAACCCCGCCGCCGCGATGGAGGCGCTCACCGAGACGGGCGAGGACGGAGAGTACGCCATCCCCCACGTGATCTACTCCGACGCCTACGCCTCGGAGATGGTGGCCTATGCCGATCTCGTGTTGCCCGACACGACCTACCTCGAGCGCCACGATTGCATCTCGCTGCTCGACCGGCCGATCTGCGAGGCCGATGCTGCCGCCGATGCGATCCGTTGGCCCGTCATCGCTCCCGACCGACCGGGGCAGGCGGGTGTGCGGGGGTTCCAGTCGGTCCTGATCGATCTCGGCGCGCGGCTGGGCCTGCCCGGTTTCGTGGACGCGGACGGAAACCCGGCCTATCGCGACTACGCGGATTACATGGTCAATCACCAGCGGCGCCCTGGCGTCGGCCCGCTCGCGGGCTGGCGCGGGGCCGAAGGCGAGGCCCACGGACGCGGCGCGCCCAACCCGGCGCAGCTCGACCGCTACATCGAGAACGGCGGGGTCTTCATGGCCGAGGTGCCGGAGGAGGCGCGCTTCATGAAGCCGTGGAACCGCGCCTACCAGGATTGGGCGGTGGCGATGGGCTTCTACGACGCGCCGCAGCCCTACCTGTTCCAGCTTTACGTCGAACCGATGCGCAAGCTGCAGCGCGCGGGCGAGGGCCATGGCCTGCGCCAGCCGCCCGAGCACCTGCGCGCCAGGATCGCCGGCAAGCTCGACCCGCTGCCGATCTGGTACGAAAGTACCGGTGCCGGCACGGGCCGGGGCGGCAGCGCCGAGGGCGATGGCGAGGCCTTCCCGCTGCACGCGCTGACCCAGCGCCCCATGGCGATGTACCATTCCTGGGGCAGCCAGAACGCGTGGCTGCGCCAGATCCACGGGCACAATCCGCTCTTCGTGCCGCTGGAGATCTGGCAGCGCGAGGGCTTCGAGGAGGGGGACTGGGCGCGCCTGACCTCGCCCCACGGCGAGATCGTCGCCCCGGCCGCGCCGATGGCGGCGGTCAACCGCCACACCGTCTGGACGTGGAACGCCATCGGCAAGCGCGCCGGGGCCTGGGCCCTCTCGCCGGACGCGCCCGAGGCGAAGAAGGGCTTCCTGCTCAACCACCTGATCGGCGATCTTCTGCCGCCGCGCGAAGACGGGATGCGCTGGGCCAATTCGGACCCCGTCACCGGGCAGGCGGCGTGGTTCGACCTGCGCGTGCGGGTGGAGAAGACAACTGCCGCCGCCGAGGCTCAGCCGGCCTTCCCGCCGCTGGGACCGCGGGAATGAGCCGGCCGGCGGTTGCCGCGCGCCGCCCCGGCGGCGTGCCCCGTGGCGCAGGGTGCGCGGGTGAGTATTTGGGCCAAGATGAAGGAGGGGCGCGCCGATGACCGCATTGCCGGGGCAGACCGACC
>CAYXOX010000103.1:0-11319 GCA_964466745.1 uncultured Rhodobacterales bacterium | reverse complement strand
TTCTGGCGCGCCGCATGGGCAAGCGCCGCATCATCGCCGAGACGGGCGCGGGCCAGCATGGCGTGGCCACGGCCACCGTCTGCGCCAAGTTCGGCCTGCAATGCGTGGTCTACATGGGCGCCCACGACGTGGAGAGGCAGGCCCCCAACGTGTTCCGCATGAAGCTGCTCGGCGCCGAGGTGGTGCCGGTGACCTCGGGGCGCGGCACGCTCAAGGATGCGATGAACGACGCGCTGCGCGACTGGGTGACGAACGTGCGCGATACCTTCTACTGCATCGGGACGGTGGCCGGCCCGCACCCCTACCCGGCGATGGTGCGCGACTTCCAGTCGATCATCGGCAAGGAGGTGCGCGAGCAGATGCAGGCCGCCGAAGGCCGGCTGCCCGACATGCTGGTGGCCGCGATCGGCGGCGGCTCGAACGCCATGGGCCTCTTCTACCCCTTCCTCGACGACAAGAGCGTGCGGATCGTGGGCGTCGAGGCGGGGGGCAAGGGCGTGAACGAGAAGATGGAGCATTGCGCCTCCCTCACGGGCGGCCGGCCCGGGGTGCTCCACGGCAACCGCACCTACCTGTTGCAGGACGAGGACGGCCAGATTCTCGAAGGGTTCTCGATTTCCGCAGGGCTCGACTACCCCGGCATCGGGCCCGAGCACGCCTGGCTACACGATACCGGCCGTGCAGAATACGTGAGCGTGACCGATGCCGAGGCGCTCGACGCGTTCCGACTGTGCTGCGAGACAGAGGGTATCATCCCGGCGCTCGAGCCTTCCCACGCGCTGGCGCATGTGATGCGGATCGCGCCGGAGCTGCCCGCAGATTTCATCATCTGCATGAACATGTGCGGGCGGGGCGACAAGGACATCTTCACCGTGGCCCGGGCGCTGGGCGTCGATATGGGCGGCGCCTGAAGAACACCCATGGCGCGAATCGGGCCGGGCAGGTTCGCGCCAAATTCTGTTGCATGCGGGTGTCACCGCACCGCAAAACCCCGCGTCAACCGGCCGTTGGGCGCCTGCGGGGGCCCCGTCATTGCCATCGGGGCTTGCAAGCGCCTCGCGTGCCCGCTAGCGATGTCACCGGCGGGTGTCGACGCACGTGGCACAGCCCGCCGCACAATGGCAGCGACGCGTCGGTCTGCTGTCGAAACCCGGGAGAGCGGAGCTGGACCGTTCTCAAGGATAAAAAACAACATGTTCAGACGTTGGGGCCTTATCGCCGCAGTGGTGGCCGCAGGTGCGTTTGCCGCGCCCGCTTCCGCCGACGCGTTCAAGGACCAGATCGTGCAGCAACTCGCCGCGCAGGGGTTCACCGAGTTCCGGATTTCGCGGACGTTCCTCGGGCGCACCCGTGTGCTTGCCTACAGTTCCGATTTGCAGCGCGAGATCATCTACAACCCCGCGACGGGGGTGATCCTGCGCGACTTCTGGCGCGACCGGGAGGATGATCGCACGCGCGTCGCAGGGAGCGACGGTCGCAGCAACTCCGGCGGCAACGGCAACGCTTCATCTTCTGCAAGCTCGAGCGGTTCGGGGGAAAACACCAATCCCGCGACAGCCGTGGCCAGCGACACCAACCGTCCGAGGGGCGGGGACCCGAAATCCGCCGGCAGCCTGATCGCCTCCGACGAAACACCGCCGCAGGGCACCAGCGGGAATCTAAGCGACTCGCTTAGCAGCGACACGCCGACAACCGCGGCCATCATCGACCCCTCGGCCCCCGCCAGCGACGCCGACACGCCCGTTTCAAGCGACGGTGGCTCGGAGCCGCCGGGCGGCGCTTCGGGGCCGGGCGGTTCGGACTCCAGCCCGCCGAACTCCGGTTCCGACGATAACGGCGGATCGAGCGGTGGCAGCTCGGATGACGGTGGAAGCTCGGGCGGGGGCTCCGGGAGCGGGGGCTCCGACGGCGGTGGCGACAGCGGCGACGATGCCGAGTAGGCTCGCCCGGGGCTGAGCCGCGCCGTACCGCCTCGGGAATGAGAGGACTTGGGCAACCGTTTCGTCATCCTTGCGATCTTCGTGGTGCAGATCCTCTGCGCCGCGTTCTTCGTATCGAACATCCTGTTCTCGATCCTCGGTATCCCCTTCATCATCTCGTGGCGTCTCATCGAGGTGATCGAGCTTGGCGCGGCGCTGGGGCTTCTGACGGGCGTCGTTTTCGGTGCGATGGTCCTGCGGCGCGCGCTGCGCCGCTCCGCCGCTGCCGAGGCGCAGCTGCGTATCGCCTCGGGCGCCTTCATGGAGCTGATGGAGGAACGCTTCCAGGAGTGGGCGCTCACCCCGGCCGAACGCGACGTGGCGCTCTTTGCCATCAAGGGCCTCACCATCCAGGAGATCGCCAGCGCGCGGAACACCTCGGAAGGCACGGTGAAGGCGCAGACCAACGCGATCTACAGAAAGGCGGGCGTGTCCAGCCGCGCCCAGCTCGTGAGCCTCTTCATCGACGATCTCATCGACGAAAGCCTGATGGCGGCCCAGTAGCCGCCTGCCGAACGGTGCGTCACTGCCTTCAGGATGTCCGCAAGGGTGCTCGCTCCGGCGCGGGGCCGGCGGGCGGTGCCGGCACGCGCCCTGCTGCGCGGCGGGCCATTTCGCCCGGAGGCTAGTTGCAGCCTGGGTTTGGGGCGCTGGCCCGCTCCCCGGGTTACTCGGCGCTGCCCACGCCCGCATACTGACGCAACACCTCGAGCGGCACGATATCGAGTGCGCGCAGGTGGGTGGCGTCCAGATCCACGCGCGGCGCCACGCCCTCGTCATGAGCCTGAAGGAAGCGCCCGGCGCACAGGCACCACCGGTCGCCCGGTACGAGGCCGGGAAAGCCGAACTCGTGCCGCGGTGTCGACAGGTCGTTGCCGACGTATTTCGAGAAGGCGAGAAATTCCGCGGTCATGACGGCACACACCGTGTGGCTGCCGGCGTCCGCCGCGCAGGTGTTGCATGCCCCGTCGCGGAAGAATCCGGTGAGCGGATCGCTGGAGCAGGCCATCAGCGGCCCGCCCAGCACGTTTACCGATGCGTCCTTGTCCATGGGCTGTCCTTTCTGCTTGGCGGGCCAACCGGCCGCCTGTTTCCGAGCTAGGCCGCGGGAGGCGTCCAGTCCACCCAGCGGACAGAAAGCCGGCCCGTCCCAAGGGCGGGGCGGCGCCGACGCGCCGTTCGGGGCGATGTCGCCGGGCGGTCAGGCGGACGGTCCGCGAGGAGGGAGCTTCGGGCGGTCCGCGGCAAGGATCGGGTGCGCGGAGCTGAAGGATGGACCGAGTTGCTGACACGCCAGCGCCTGTGACGCGAGGCGGTGGCCGGCATCACCGGAACCTGTCGACGAGGCGTTGGAGGGCGTTGCGGCCGGGCTCGTCGGCCTGCTCGGGGCCCGCGCCGGCCCGGGGCGCGGACGCTTCGTCCGGCGCCGCCGGCCGTCCGGCGGACGCAGCCGGTGCCTTCGCGGCGGGCTTGCCCGGCGGCGGGCGCTCGCCCGTTCCCGAGCGCGGCGGCGAGCTGCGCAGGGCGACCGCCGTCAGAAAACGGCCGGCATCGCCGCGTGCGAGTTCGGGGGCTCCAGCCGCGATCCCTTCCAGCAGGGGCTCAAGCCACCCCCTGTCTGCGCGGCTGAAATCGTGCAGCACATATCCCGAGACCCTGTCCTTGTGGCCCGGATGCCCGATGCCCATGCGCACGCGGCGGAACTCCGGCCCGAGATGGGCCTGGAGCGAGCGAAGCCCGTTGTGGCCCGCGTGGCCGCCCCCGGATTTCACCTTCACCTTTCCGGGTGCGAGATCGAGCTCGTCATGGAACACGGTGAGGGCGGCAGGTTCGAGCTTGTAGAAGCGCATCGCCTCCGCAACCGATTGGCCCGAGAGGTTCATGAAGGTTTCGGGCTTCAGCAACAGCACCTTTTCGCCGCCGAGCCGCCCCTCGCTGCACTGGCCCTGGAATTTGGCCTTCCATGGTCCGAAGCCGTGGGCCTCCGCGATGGCGTCGAGCGCCATGAAACCGATGTTGTGCCGGTGCCCCGCGTATTTCGTGCCCGGGTTGCCGAGGCCCGCGAAGAGGTTCATCGGATCGTTTCCTCCAGTCGATCTCCGAAGCCGGGCCCGGTGACTGCGGCGCGCGGAACCGTTCGATGCGTTGCGGCGTTCGGCGGCGAAACCGGCACCCTGCCGAGGGTGCGGTGGCCGCGCAGCGTCCCGTCAGCGGCGCCGCAGGCGGATGACGACGTCGACGCTGGCGAGTTCCGCCCCCTCGGGCACCCTGGGAAGGCGCGCGATCTCGAGCTCGCCGGCAGGGGCATCGGTGAGCGTTGCATCGTCTTCCCAGTAGAAGTGTGGATGGTCGGAAATATTGGTGTCGAAGTAGCTCTTGGTGCCGTCCACCGTGATCTCGCGCACGAGCCCCGCGTCGCAGAACGCGCGGAGCGTGTTGTAGACGGTGGCAAGCGACACCCTGTCGCCGTTGGCGCAACTCGCCTCGAAGAGGCTCTCGGCGGTTACGTGACGGTCGCGCCCGTCGCCCATCAGCAGAGCCGCAAGCGAGATGCGCTGGCGCGTGAGCCGAACGCCGGCCCGCGAAAGCCATTCCGCCCCTCGATTGAGCGCTTGCGGCGAATCCGGGCAGTGTGCGAGGCTATCCATGGCCATGTTATATGGAAGTGAGCGGCCCGCAATCAATTGCAAATCCTGGCGGTCTGAACCCCGGCACCCAATCCGCCGGGTTTTGCGGCGGCCTTGCACGCTGTTCGGGCCCGGTGGTAAGGGGCGCAGACGAGATGCGCCGTGGATGCCCGCGCGCGTCGTCGGTCGCAGGATGGAGGCCCCCCGCGCATGGCGGACTACCCCGGCAGTTTCGACAAGGAAGCCCTGCTTCGGTGCGCCCGTGGCGAGCTTTTCGGGCCGGGCAACGCCCAGTTGCCCGAGCCGCCCATGCTCATGGTGGATCGCGTGACCGAGATCAGCGCCGACGGGGGCGTGCACGGCAAGGGGCATGTCGTCGCCGAGTTCGACATCAAGCCGGATCTGTGGTTCTTCGCCTGCCATTTTCCGGGTGATCCGGTCATGCCGGGCTGCCTGGGGCTCGATGCGCTCTGGCAGCTCACCGGGTTCAACCTCGGCTGGCGCGGGATGCCGGGCCGCGGCCGGGCGCTCGGCGTCGGAGAGGTGAAGTTCACCGACATGGTCACACCCGAAACCCGGCTCGTTACATACCTCGTGGATTTCACCCGGGTGATCGACCGCAAGCTGAAGCTCGGCATGGCCGACGGGCGCATGTTGGCCGACGGCAAGGAAATCTATACAACCTCCGGCATGAAGGTCGGCCTGTTCACAGACTGATCGAAGGGGAGTGGCCATGCGTCGCGTCGTCGTCACTGGGTTGGGCATCGTCTCGGCCATTGGAAACTCGGCCGCAGAGGTTACCGCCGCGCTGCGCGAGGGCCGTTCGGGCATCCGCTTCGCGCCCGAATACGCGGAGAACGGGTTCCGCAGCCGTATCCACGGCAAGCCCGACATTGTGCTCGAAGATCACATCGACAAGCGGCAGCTGCGCTTCATGGGCCCGACCGCGGCCTACGCCTATCTCTCGATGCAGCAGGCCATCGAGGATTCCGGGCTGACCGAGGCGGAGGTGTCGAACGAGCGCACGGGCCTCGTGGCCGGCTCGGGTGGCCCCTCGACCTCCAACTTCTTCACTGCCTTCACCACGGTGAAGGAAAAGGGCAGCCCCAAGCGCATGGGGCCGTTCATGGTGACGCGCTGCATGTCGTCCACCGTGTCGGCCTGCCTTGCGACGCCCTTCAGGATCAAGGGCATCAATTATTCCATCACCTCGGCCTGCTCCACCTCGCTTCACTGCATCGGCAACGCCGTCGAGCAGATCCAGATGGGCAAGCAGGATATCGTCTTCGCCGGTGGCGGCGAGGAGGTGGACTGGACGCTTTCCTGCCTTTTCGACGCGATGGGGGCCATGAGCTCGAAGTACAACGAGACCCCCGAGGCCGCCTCCCGCGCCTACGACGCCAACCGCGACGGCTTCGTGATCGCCGGCGGCGGCGGCATGGTGGTCCTCGAGGATCTCGACCACGCCCTCGCACGCGGGGCGAAGATCTACGGGGAGGTCACCGGCTACGGCGCCACCTCCGACGGGCACGACATGGTCGCGCCTTCCGGGGAGGGCGGCGAACGCGCGATGCGCCTCGCGCTCTCCACGCTCGGCGACCGGAAGGTGGATTACATCAACGCCCACGGCACCTCGACGCCGGTGGGCGACATCACCGAGATCGAGGCCATCCGCAACATCTGGGGCCGGGGCGCGACCCCGCCGGTCAGTTCCACCAAGTCCCTCACCGGCCATTCGCTCGGCGCCACGGGTGTTCAGGAGGCGATCTATTGCCTGCTGATGATGCAGGAGGGCTTCATCACTGCGTCCGCCAACGTCTTCGATCTCGATCCGGCGCTCGACCCTTCCGAGATCGTCACCGAGCGGCGCGACGCCGAGATCGACACGGCGCTCACCAATTCCTTCGGCTTCGGCGGCACCAACGCCTCCATCGCCCTCTCGAAGTACCACGGGTAGCGCCATGGCGGAGCTGATGAAAGGCAAGCGCGGGCTTGTCATGGGAGTGGCCAACGACCGCTCGATTGCCTGGGGCATCGCCAAGGCGCTGGCCGACGAGGGCGCCGAGCTTGCCTTTTCCTACCAGGGTGAGGCATTCGGCAAGCGGGTGGAACCGCTGGCGGCCTCCGTGGGCTCGGACCTGCTCGTCGATGTCGACGTGATGGACGACGCGCGCATGGAAGCCGCTTTCGCGCTGCTCGCCGATCGCTGGGGCAGCATCGATTTTTTGGTGCATGCCATCGCCTATTCCGACAAGAGCGAACTGACGGGCCGGTTCATCAACACCACCCGCGAGAACTTCAAGACGTCGCTGTGCATCTCGACCTTCTCGCTGATCGACTGCGCGCGCCGCGCCCAGCCGCTGATGCCGGGCGGCGGCACGATCCTGACCCTGACCTATCAGGGCTCCAACAGGGTGACCCCGTTCTACAACGTGATGGGTGTGGCCAAGGCTGCGCTGGAAGCCACGGTTAGATACCTCGCCAACGATCTCGGCCCCGAGGGCATCCGGGTGAACGCCATAAGCCCCGGCCCGATGAAGACGCTGGCCGGGGCCGCCATCGGCGGAGCGCGGCGCACCTACAAGCACACCGGCCTCAATGCGCCGCTTCGGGCGAACGCGACGCTGGAAGCAGTGGGCGGCACCGCCGTCTACCTCGCCTCGGATCACGGCGCCTGCACGACCGGAGAGATCATCCACGTGGACGGTGGCTATCACGTGCTCGGCATGCCCCAGCCGGAGAATATCTGAGCCTTTCGCGGCGCCCTTGGGCGTGCATGCGGGTATCGCCGCGCCGCGGAGGCCCGATCACCGAAGCACGCCCCTCGATCACGAAAGCTGCGATCCCGCGCGTAAAGGCCGGGCCGCGCGGATCCGCCCGGGCCCGCGGGGCGCTGCGGCGACGCTGCCGCGGCTGGGCCGGGCGCAGACGGCACTGCAGGAAGGTCCGCGCAGGCGCAGGCGGCGCACGCCGCCGCCGGCGGCCGGGCCACTCGCAGAACGGGCGGGGGGCGAATAGCTCAGCCGCCGACGACGTGCTCGTGCACCACCGGGAAGGCCGGCACGCCGGTGCGCTCGAAGGTTGTG
This sequence comes from uncultured Rhodobacterales bacterium, assembly GCA_964466745.1. Classification (GTDB taxonomy): domain Bacteria; phylum Pseudomonadota; class Alphaproteobacteria; order Rhodobacterales; family Rhodobacteraceae; genus CAYXOX01. Next base: position 3,627 of record CAYXOX010000103.1, on the reverse strand, counting down.
ACGTTCTCGATGGTGGTGCTGGCGATCGCGCCGAGCGCCTCGCGGGTGAAGAACCCCTGGTGGCCCGTTACCAGCACGTTGGGGAAGGTCAGCAGCCGCGAGAACACGTCGTCGGGGATGATGCGGTTTGAGAGATCCTCGAAGAAGAGATCGCCCTCTTCCTCGTAGACGTCGAGCCCGAGGCTGCCGAGCGCGCCGCTCTTCAGCCCGCGGATCGCCGCGCGCGTATCGATGACCGCGCCCCGGCTGGTGTTGATGAGCATCGCACCGGGCTTCATGCGGGCGATCGCCGCGTCGTCGATCAGGTGATGGGTCGCCGGGGTGAGCGGGCACTGCAGCGAAACGATGTCGGAGGTTGCGAGGAGGTCTTCGAAGGGAACGTACCGCACGCCGAGGGCCGTGCACTCCGGGTTCTCCTGCGGGTCGGTGGCGATCAGCTTGCAGCCGAATCCCGAGAGGATGCGCGCAAGTACGCAGCCGATGTTGCCGGTGCCCACGATCCCGACCGTTTTCCCGGACAGATCGAAGCCCACGAGGCCCTCCAGCTCGAAATTTCCCTCGCGCACGCGGTTCCAGGCGCGGTGGATCTTGCGGTTGAGCGAGAGGATCAGCGCGACGGTGTGTTCGGCGACGGCATGGGGCGAGTAGGCCGGGACGCGCCCGACCGCCAGTCCCAGCTCGTCGGCCGCGCGCAGGTCCACGTGATTGAAGCCGGCCGAGCGCAGGGCGACGAGCCGGGTCCCGCCCGCTGCGAGGATTTCCAGCACGGGGCGCGAGAGATCGTCGTTCACGAAAGCGCAAACGGCCTCGCTGCCCTCGGCGAGCCGCGCCGTATCTACGGTGAGGCGCGGTTCGAGGAAGGTCAGACCGTGCCGCGAGGTACCATTGGCAGCTTCGAGGCAGTGCCGGTCGTAGGGCTTGGTGGAGAAGACGGTCATGTCCATGGCGCAGGCCTCCGGCGCCTGAATTGCGGGGCGAGGATCGGAAAGCGCCCCGGGGCCGGCCCGGCGCGCTCCTCCAGAACGCCGGACCCGCACCCGCCTGTCAACGCCCCGGCGTCAGGCCGGCTCGCAGCTCACCAGCTCGATATCGAACGTGAGGTCTTCGCCCGCGAGCGGATGGTTGGCATCCAGAACGATGTGGCTGTCGGTCGTCTCGGCGACGGTCACCGGCATCTGCCGCCCGTCGGGCGTCTGCACCTGGAGGCGCGTTCCGGGCGTCGTGGGCACATCGTCGGGTACCGCTTCCAGCGGCACCTGTTGCACTGCCTCGGGGCGCGTTTCGCCGTAGGCGTCGGCGCAGGGCACCTCGACGATCTTGCGATCGCCAACCGCCATGCCGGGAAGTGCGGCTTCGAGGCCCGGGATGATCTGTCCGGCGCCCACCGTCACCTCGAGCGGGTCGCGCCCCGCGGAACTGTCGAAGGTTTCGCCGTTCTGGAGCGTTCCGGTATAGTGAAAACGTACGGTATCGCCGGTCTTGACCGTGCTCATGGGCAGGTCCTTTCATGTTCTCTGATGGGATTGGATGAATGTCCGAGGCCGCGCGATGCGGGTGCTCTGGGGTTCATGCCTCAAGGCTAGAGAGGGCACGGGGGGGATGTAAACCCTTCGCCCCGGCTGCTGTGCCGCCGAAGGCCGGGCTTGGCCCGCTCGGGGGGGCGACGCTTCGCCGCGCGCCCGGCAACCATGCCCGGACGGGCGGCGCCCGCGCGGGCTCCCGGTGCCCGCCCTGCACCGTGGCGGGCCGATTCGCAGCGCCACCAGGGCCCTTTTCTCGGCGTGGTTCGCGTGAGAAGGTCTCCCGGCCAGCCGCGGAACGTTCCGTGCACCGCCCTCACGGCCCGAGATGGACATGACCGCCCCAAAGCGCTTCGTCGCCGAAGATGGTACCGAGCTTGCATACCGAACCGCCGGAAGCGGGCCGGCAGTGCTGTGCCTTCCCGGGCTCACGCGCAACATGGCGGATTTCGATGCTCTGGAGCAGCACCTCGCGCCGCGGGTCGAGGTGGTGCGGATGGATTACCGCGGCAGAGGGGCATCGGGCCGCGCGGATCCGCAGACCTACACGATCCCCCGGGAGGCGCACGATGCCTGCGCGCTGGCCGATCATCTCGGGTTGGAGCGGTTCGCGGTCATCGGCACCTCGCGCGGCGGGCTCATCGCTATGCTTCTGGCTGCCACGGTGCCCGGGCGCCTTTCCGGCGCCGTGCTCAACGACATCGGGCCGGAGATCGCGCCGGAAGGGCTGGAGACGATCAAGGCCTATGTCGGCACCCGGCCCGGCTTTCGCACGCATGCCGAGGCGGGGGAGGCGATGGCACGCACCATGGCCGACAGGTTTCCCGGGGTCTCGGCCGAGAGGTGGCGGCGCTGGGCCGAGGGCTACTGGACCGCCGGCCCCGACGGGCTGGAACTCTCCTACGATCCGCGCCTGCGCGAGGCCGTGCTCGCCGCGGCGGAGGCACCGCCGGTGGATGCCTGGCCGCTCTTCGATGCGCTGGCGGGCAAGCCGCTTGCCCTCGTGCGCGGCGCCGGCTCCGACATTCTCGCGAAGGCCACCGCCGACGAAATGGCAAGAAGGCGCCCCGACATGATCCGTGTCGAGCTTGCCGATCGCGGGCATGTTCCGTTTCTTGACGAGCCGGCGGCGCTCGCCGCCATCGATCGGTGGCTCGATCTGCTCGTCGGAGGCACAACCGAATGACCCCGGATCGCATCGCCGCCGCCGCGCGCCGCCTGGAGGGGCACACCCGGCGCACGCCACTTCTCTCCTCGCCATTTCTCGACAAGATTGCCGGGCGCAGGGTGCTGGTGAAGGCCGAGTGCCTGCAACACACCGGTTCGTTCAAGTACCGCGGCGGCCGCGCTGCCGTGAGCGCGCTCGATGCGCAAACACGCGCCCGCGGGGTGATCGCGTTCTCCTCGGGTAACCACGCGCAGGGCGTTGCGCGCGCGGCCGCCGAGATGGGCGCGCCCGCGGTGATCGTGATGCCGAAGGACGCGCCGGCGCTGAAGATCGCCAACACCCGGGCGCTCGGCGCGGAGGTGGTGCTCTACGATCGGGCTGGCGGCGAGGACCGCGAGGCGCTGGGCGCAAAGCTCGCGCAGGAACGCGGCCTCACGCTCGTCAAGCCCTACGACGACCCCGAAGTGATCGCGGGGCAGGGGACTTGCGGGATCGAGCTTGCCGAGCAGGCCGCCGAAGCCGGCGTGCGTGAGGCCGATGTTCTCGTGTGCTGCGGGGGCGGCGGGCTTTCCTCCGGCATCGCACTGGCGCTCGAGGCCGAGGCCCCCGGCCTGCGCGTGCGCACGGTGGAGCCCGAGGGGTACGACGATTTCGCACGCTCGCTCGCGGCGGGCCGCCGACTGTCCAACGGGGCCGCCCCAGGCAGCATTTGCGACGCGATCGTCACGCCGAGCCCGGGCGAGTTGACCTTCCCGATCCTCGCGCGGCTTGCCGGGCCGGGCATGTCGGTGAGCGATGGCGAGGCGCTCGCGGCCATGGCGCAGGCGGCGCTGCGGCTCAAGCTGGTGCTGGAGCCGGGCGGCGCCGTCGCGCTTGCCGCGACGCTTTTCCGCGCAGGGCAGATCGAGGGCGAGGCCGTGATCGCCGTGGCCACGGGGG
>CAYXOX010000102.1:11185-11353 GCA_964466745.1 uncultured Rhodobacterales bacterium | reverse complement strand
CGGCCCACGATCATCGCGTCGGTGATATCGGTGATCTGCATCTCGTCGAGCGCGAGGCAGCGCAGTTCGGCCACCAGCGCGTCGGCAACCGGTGCGAGCGCGTCGTCCACCCCCTTTGCCCTCGCCGCGTGCATGCCCGCATGGACCTCCTGCATGAAGGCGTGGAAA
>CAYXOX010000102.1:0-11175 GCA_964466745.1 uncultured Rhodobacterales bacterium | reverse complement strand
GAGGTGATCGGCGAAGAGATCCATGAGCATCGACTTTCCGCGCCCGACCCCGCCCCAGAGATAGAGCCCCGGCGGAGCCTCCGCCTTCCGGCGGCGCAGCAGCCCCCGGCGCGGCGCGGGCTCGGCAAGCGCCGCGCGGATGCGCTCGAGCTCGACGAGCGCGGCCTCCTGGGCCGGATCGGGGTCGATATGGCCGTCGGCGGCGCGGGCGGCGTAGATGTCTGCGAGGCTGGTCATTGGGGGCGGTCTGCGTCCCGCGCGTGAATCAGGCGCGCAACCTGCACCGGCGGCGGGCGCGCCGCAATGTGCCCCGCCGCCGCGCCACCAGAGCTCTCAGCCCTGCCAGGCGGAGAGGATGTAGCGGGCCGTCATGAGATCGAGATGCGCGCCGCCACCGTTCTTGAAAAGCGTGATGTCCTCCGCGCCTTGCCGGCCGAAGCGGTCGAGGTCGTAGAAATCGGCGATCACGTCGTCCCGGCCGATCACGCCGCGGGCCAGCGGATCCTTCAGCTCGCCGATGTGGTCGAGCGTCGTCGCCGTGCTGTCCACGAAGATGCGGGCCCGGCGCAGGGCGGTATCGTCGGCCTCCCGCATGTCGGGCCGGTAGGCGCCGATCAGATCCACGTGCTGGCCGGGCCGCAGCCACTCCCCGCGCAGGACGGGGGAGGCAGACATCGTGGCGCAGGCCACGATATCGGCACGCGCCACCGCGGATTCGAGATCACCCACCGCGCGGGCGCGCCCGTGTCCGGCCGCGAGGCGTTTCGCGGCCTCCGGGGTGCGGTTCCAGATTTCGAACTCGGCGTCGGGAAAGCCCGCGCCATAGGCATCGAGGAGCGAACGCGCCACGGTGCCCGCGCCCACGATGAGGATGCGCGCGCTCTCGGGGCGGGCGAGGCGCAGCGCGCCCAGCAGGCTGTCGCCCGCCGTCTTCCATTTCGTGACGAGACGGAAATCGATGACCGCATCGAGCCCGCCGGTTTCCTCCGAAAGCAGGCACATCGCCCCGTCGAGCCGACCCTCGCCGCGCCGCGGGCCGGCCGGCAGCACCATCGCCGTCTTCACCGCCGCGCCGAGGCCGGTGATCCAGGCGGCGCGGCTGAGCAGCGTGTCGCCCTCCCGGTAGAGAAAGGTATCGCCGATCTCGGCGCGCGGAAGCGCGTGCCCCTCGGCCAGCGCCTCGGTGAGCGCGACCCAGCTCAGGCGGGCCTCCGCCTCGCGCGGAATGAAAACCGGAGCACTCATGCCGCCTCCTCCTCGGCCAGGAGCTCCTCGGCCACGAGGCGCGCGGCCCATCCCTCGGGCCCCGTGAAGTGATGGGTCTGCCAGCCTCTGGCCTCCGCGGCGAGAATGTTCTCGAGCCGGTCGTCGGTGAAGAGCAGCGTCGCCGGGTCGTGGCCGGTTTCGCGCTCGAGGACCTCGTAGATCCGGGGCTCCGGCTTCACCGTTCCGAGATGCCCCGAGACGAAGCGCCCGTCGAACTCGGCGAGGAAGGGGTAGCGCGTCTCGGCGAAGGCGAAGGTCTCGACCCCGAAGTTGCTCAGCGCGTAGACGGGCACGCCCTTCGTCCGAAGCGTCCGCTGGAGCCGGACCGAGAGCTCGATCGCGGGCGAGGCCATCTCGATCCAGTTGTCGTGCCACATCCTGATTTCGGCCGACCATTCCGGCGCTGCTTCGGCCGCGGCGTAGATCGTCTCGCGGAAGGGGCGGCCGCGGTCCACCTCCAGGTTGGCCGCTTCGATGCCGGTTTCGGCAAGAAGGGCTCGGCGCCGCTCCTCGCCGATCACCCGGTCGTAGAAGCGTTCGGGATTCCATTCGATGAGCACGTTGCCGATATCGAGGACGACGGCCTTCACGGTCATGGAGCTCTCCTTTCCTCTGCGTCGCGTGCGGCGGAGCGCACCGCGCGCTCGAGCGCGTCGAGAAACCGCGAACGGTCGGCCTTCGAGAAGGGCCGCCCGCCACCCTGTCGGAAGGGGTCTGCCGCGCGCAGATCGGCCATGAGATCGCGCGAGGCGAGCGCCTGGCCCACATTGGCTGCGGTGAGAGCCTCGCCGTTTGGCTTGATCACCCGCGCGCCGCGTTCCACCGCACGGGCCGCGAGCGGGATATCGGACGTCACCACCACATCGCCGGTGCCGGCGCGCTCGGCGATCCAGATATCGGCTGCGTCAGGCCCCTCGGGCACCACCACGACCTCCACCAGCGGATGCGGCGAAGGGCGCAGCCCGCCGTTGGCCACGAGATAGAGATGAAGCCCGTGCCGCTCCGCCACGCGCTCGGCCTCGGCCTTCACCGGGCAGGCATCGGCGTCCACGTAGATCATGAAAAAAGCGCCTCCGCGTGGAACGCGACATGGGCCTCCATGAAGCTCGCCACGAAGAAGTAGCTGTGATCGTAGCCCGCCTGCATGCGGAAGGCCCCCTCCTGCCGGCGCGCGGCCATGGCCTGAGCGAGGGTCTCGGGCCGCAGTTTCTCGAGAAAGGGATCGGCGCTGCCGGTATCGACGAGCACGGGCCCGTCAAAGCCGTGCTCGGCCATCAGTGCGCTGGCGTCGTGCCCCTCCCAGGCGGTTTCGTCGGCGCCGAGATAGGCGGTCAGTTGCGGCCGGCCCCAGTCGGAGGCCGAAGGGTTGCAGATGGGGGAGAAGGCAGAAACCGAGCGGAACCGCCCCGGAAGCCCCATGGCCAGTGTCAGCGCGCCATGCCCGCCCATGGAATGGCCGGTGATCGCCTGGCGCTCCTCGTCGATGCCGAAGGCCGCCGTGACGATCTGGGGCAGCTCGTCGGCGAGGTAGGACCACATGGAGAAGTGCTGTGCCCACGGCGCCTCGGTGGCATCGACGTAGAACCCGGCGCCCTGCCCCATGTCGAACGGCTCCGCATCGGCAACGCCTTCGCCGCGCGGCGAGGTGTCGGGGAAGACGAGCGCTATGCCCTGCTCGGCCGCCCAGCCCTGAGCACCGGCCTTCACCATGGCGTTCTCGTGGGTGCAGGTCAGCCCCGAGAGATACCACAGCACGGGCACGGGCCCCGCCTCCGCCTGCGGCGGAAGGAAGAGGCCGAACGTCATCGGGCAGCGGCAGGCGTCGCTCTGGTGGCGGTAGACGCCCTGCACGCCGCCGAAGGCGCGATTCTCGGAAAGCGTTTCCATGGATGGAACTCCCTTGGCTTGCGGTTCAGGGCCCGGCGGCGACGAGCGGCGCGACCCAGGCCACGACGGCGGAGACCGTGAGAATGCTGGCCGCCGTCGAGATCAGGATCGTTGCCGAAACGCGCTGCGGCGCGACGCCGTAGTGCTGGGCGAGGATGTAGACGTTGCCCGCCACCGGCAGCGCGGCGCAGGCGATCATCACCCCGGCGGCATGGGGCTCGACAGGAAAGAGAACGAGCGCCCCGAAGGCCACCGCCAGCGGGTGCAGCACCAGCTTGGCGCTGGCGAGCCAACCGGCCACGCTGAGGCGCTCGGCCGATTTCGAGGCGAGCGAGGCGCCGATGGCAAAAAGCGCGCCGGGCGTCGCGGCGGCGCCGAGGATCTCGAGGAAGGCCGCCGCCGGGCCCGGCAGGGGCAGCGAGAAGCGCGCCCACACCAGGCCCAGCGCCACCGAGACGATCATGGGATTCTTGACGAGGCCGAGCCCGACGGTGCGGAACACGCGCAGCCCGAGCGTGCCGCCGCGCCCGGCCGTGATCAGGATCACGATCAGGCTCGAGAACACGATGAGATCCACCGAGAGCACCATGATGATGGGGCCGGCAGCGGCCTCGCCCAGCAGGAGCACAAGCATCGGGATGCCGAGGAAACCGACGTTGCCGATCACCGCGCATTGCGCCTCGACCGCCGCCTCCTCGAGGCTGCGCCAGCGCAGGAAAGCCACGCCGGTGGCCAGCAGGTAGACGACGAGCGTGCCCCAGAGATAGGCGGCCACGAAGGTCCAGCTGAAGACCTCGGAGAATTCAAGCCGCGAGGCGAAGCCGAAGAGCATCGCCGAAAGTGCGAAGTAGAACACGAACTTCGTGAGGTAGGCGGTGGCTTCCTCGCTGAAGAAGCCGGTACGCCCGGCCCAGTATCCCAGCCCGATCAGCAGGAAGAAGGGGAGGGTCTGTAGAAAGATGTCCCACATGGTCTGGCGCGTATCACGGGGGGTGCGGCCGCGCGAGGGGCGTCAGCCGAGCACCGTCAGGATTTCGTCGAGCGGCTTCTTGCGCTTGGCCGCGGCGGGAACGGTCGCGCCTACTCCTGCGACCCCCACGGCGAGGATCATCACCGGCTTCTCCGCTTCCGGCCTTCCGCAAAGATCATTGAGGAACTTCATGGGATTCGGGGTGTGGGTGAGGCACGAAAGCCCGGCGGCGTGCAGCGCGGCGATCAGAAAGCCCGTGGCGATGCCCACGCTTTCGGGCACGTAGTAGTGCTTGCGGCGGCTGCCGTCGGGCGCGAGCCCGTAGCGTTGCGCGAAGACCGCGATCAGCCAGGGTGCCTCGGTGAGATGCGGCTTCTCGGCGCCTGTCCCGATCGGTTCGAGCGCCCGGAGCCAGGCATCGCCCCCGCCGCCGGCGTAGAAGGCGCGCTCCTCGGCCTCGGCGGCTTCGCGCACGCGGGCCTTCGCAGCCGGATCGGCGATGGCGACGAAATGCCAGGGCTGCTGGTTGGCGCCGGAAGGCGCGAGCCCCGCCGCGGCGATGGCGGCCTCGATCACCTCGGTGGCAACCGGATCGGGGGCGAATTCGCGCACGCTGTGGCGCCTGCGCATGCTGTCGCGGAAGGCGCGGGCCGCGGCGAGGCTGGCCTCGGGCGGCAGCGCGATCCGGTCGGGCAGCGGCAGGGGGCGGTACGCCTCGGCAAGGTCGGCCCCGCCGGGTTCGGCTGCGCTTCGCTCGTCGCGCTCCGTCATGCCTCGCTGCCCCCATCGCGCCGGTTCCCGCGTACCGTAGAATCCGGCCTGCGCGCCGTCCAGCGCTACCCCGTCGGCGGGATGGCGCCCCGCGCCTCGGCGAGGGTGACATCTGAACCCATCGGTTTATGTTGCGGCCCGACGAGGAGGACACCGCCAGCCATGGACGGAACCGCACCGCCAGCCCGGCGAGGCCGCAAGCACGAACAGGTGCTCGATGGCGCACGCGAGGTGTTCATGGCCGATGGCTACCAGGCGGCCAGCGTCGACGAGATCGCCCGCCGAGCCGGGGTCTCGAAGGCGACGCTCTACAGCTATTTCCCGGAAAAGGCGCTGCTCTTCATGGAAGTGGCGCGCTCGGAATGCGCCCGCCAGGCCGACACGGCGATGGCCTCGATGGACGATTCCGCCCCTCCCGAGCAGGTTCTTGGCGGCACCGCGCGCCATTTCCTGGGGTTCCTGCTTTCGGAGTTCGGCCAGCGCGTTTTCCGCATCTGCGTGGCCGAGAGCGACAGGTTTCCCGAGCTGGGGCGCGAGTTCTACCGGAGCGGCCCGGCGCTGATGCGTGCGCGCATGGTGGCTTATCTCGAGGCCGCGGTCGCGCGCGGCGACCTGGTGATCGAGGATTGCCAGCTGGCCGCCGACCAGTTTGCCGAGCTGTGCAAGGCCGATCTCTTCCCGCGGCTCGTGTTCGGGATCGACACGCAGTTCAGCGAGGCAGAGATCGAGCGCGTGATCTCCGGTGCGCTCGAAACCTTCATGGCCCGCTACGGCCCTCGCCGCGGCTGAGGACCGGCCTCGCCGCCTGGTGGGGATCGCGGCTCAATCGAGCCGGCGGATCAGGAGCTGGTTGCCCGGGCCCGTTTTCGTCTCGAACCGCTTGAGTTCGCGCGCGAGGTCCGAAAGCTTCTTCTTGCCATAGGCCCGGGTGTCGAAATCGGGCTTGTCGGCCTGGATCTGCTGGCCGACCTGGCCCAGCGCGTACCAATCGTCGTCCTGGCTGATCTTCTCCATCGCGTCGAGGAACAGCGGAATGGCATCCTCGTAGGGCAGCTTGGCGTGGGCCTCGGCGCGCTTTCCGCGTGCGGACGCGGTGGCGGGCTCGTCGTAGATGTTCTCGATCTCGACGAAACGGTTGCACACCTTTCGCAGCGCCTCGGGCGCCTTGGCCTCGCCGATGCCGATCACCGTGAGCCCCTGTTCGCGGATGCGGCTTGCGAGGCGCGTGAAATCGCTGTCCGAACTCACCAGCACGAAACCGTCGAAGCGGCCGGCGTGGAGGATGTCCATCGCATCGATCACCAGCCCGATATCGGAGGCGTTCTTGCCCTTGGTGTTCGCCGTCTGCTGGTGCTGCACGAGCCCGAGCTCGCGCGCAACACCCGTCCAGGCTGTAAGCTGGCCAGACGACCAGTCGCCGTAGACGCGCCTCAGCGCGGGCTCCCCGAAGGAGGTGATCTCGCGCAGGATGGCGCCGGCATATTTCGCCGGCACGTTGTCGGCGTCGATCAGGACCGCGAGAAGCGGCGTCTCATTGGGCATCGTCCGTCTCCACCAGATCCTTCCACATCACCAGCGCATCCACCGCCCCGAAACGCGGGTGCCGGAACGCACCGGGCAGGCGGCCGACCTCGCGGAATCCCGCGAGGGACCAGGCGCGCACGGCGCGCGTATTGGTGGCCACCACGAAGTTGAACTGCATGGCCACGAAGCCGCGGGCGCGCGCTTGTGCAAGCGAATGCGCCAGCAGCGCCCGCGCCACGCCCCTGCCATGGGCGGCGGGGGCGGTGCAATAGCCGGCATTCGCCACATGGGCCCCGCCGCCGGCCTGGTTCGGCTTGAGATAGGAGGTTCCCAGCACCTCGCCCCCGGGCGATTGCGCCACGAAGCAGGCGCGATCGGGGCCCGTCCACCACTCGAGCGCGGCGTCGCGGGGCATGTCGCGCGGCATCGCGTAGGTTTCGCCCTCCCGCAGGATCGGCTCCAGGACTGCCCAGAGCGCGGCATCGTCGGCAGGCTGCTTCACCGGGCGGACAAGCAGGCCGGGGCGGGGCGCGGTGCTGGCGGGCGCGGGTGTCATCACGGGCGGCGGTCTGCCTCGGTGGGGCATCGGTGGGTCGCGACGCAGGGAGGCACGGGGCGCGCGCCGGCGCAAGCCCCCCGATACCGCGGCGGCGGAGCGCGGCGCGGGTCTGCGTCTCGGCATCGCCGGCGGGGCGCCGGCCACGCCTCGCCCGCGCGGCGCGGCTTGACAGCGCGCGCCGGCCGCCCCATCGGGGCGGGCATGAACCGCAGCACGCTCTCCAAGGCCCGCCGATGAGCTCCCGCGCGCCCTCGCGACAGCAGGTCTATACCCTGCTGGTGGAAGTCGGCCGCAAGGCCGGCGACGGTCTGCCCGACGGCGCCACCGGCGCCGCTCTGATGTGCTTCGCCTCGGGCGTGGACGAGGCCGAGGCCGTGCGCGAGACGGTGGCGGTGCTCAAGCAGGCCGATCTCGCCCCGCTCGATGTCACCGGCTACGGCACGCGGGCCGAGCGGGAGGCCGAGGGGCACGAGATCGGCGAGGAAGAGGCGGCGCTGATGGCCCGGGCGCTTGAGGAGAACGCCGTCGTCGTCGCGCAGATGACGCCCTTCTTCCCGGATTAGCACGGGTCGGAGTTTCGGGACCGCCTCAGGCAGCCCGCCGCAGCGTGGCCAGCGCAAGCGCGTCGGCGCCACCGATGGTGCGTCCCGGGTGCGCGGGCACGTCCGGGGCCGTCTCGAAGACCCAGCCGGCGGCGCAGATCGGAGCGGAGCCCGCCACGTCGAGTTCGTGGTAGGAAACGAGCGTAAGCCCGGGCTCGGCGACCGCGGCGATGCCGTCCACGAGGTGCCGCGCGGCGGCAACGACATGTTCTTCGCCGAAGAGATACTCCACCTCGCTGCCAGCAAGCCTGACGGGATAGTCCGGCGCAACGAGGATATCCCGGACGAGGCCGAAGTAGGGCGCGCGCAGGCGCACCGGCGCGAAGCGGCCGCGGGCGGGAACGGTGACCCGGCGCACGGCGCGCACGGCGCGCCCATGTCCGGACGGGTCGCGCACCTCGTCGCCCTGGCGCAACTGCCCGAGCGGGCGCGGGCCATCCGGCGTTTCCACCGGCAGACCGCCCCAGAGCGCGCGGGAGCCGAGCGAGAGCGCGTTCTCCGCGGCCACGCCCCGAGCGAGAGCCGCGAACTCTGCCTGCGCGCCAAGGCTGCGCCGGGCCGGGGAGAAGGCGCCGGCCAGCTCGGCGGACGGGTGCGGAAAGGGCGCCGCGACGGTACAGGCGAAGGCCACTCCCCGGTCGGGCATCTCCGCTGTCAGCTCGCCGCGGCGGGCCGGGGCATCCCACCGGTAGCTGATGCGCAGGCAGGCCTCGCGCCAGGGAAGATCGATTTCGAGATGGTCCGTCAGCCGGTTTTCGCCCTGTACCTGGGTCAGCGCCACGACGCCGCCGGGCAACAGATCGAGCCGGAGCGCTCCGTGGAAGGGCGCGTCGTAGCCGAGATCGAGGATACGGCGCGGTGCCCGCTCCGGAACCGCCTCGGTTTCAAGAAGGAGGGTGCCGCAGCAAAGGAGAGGCTCCTGCGCGGCGAGGCCCGTGCCTTGCGCGTCGAAGCCGGCAGGCGACACCGCGGCCCTCGATCGGTCCGCGATCGCGATCCAGCCCGGCCGCTGCCCCTTGGCACTCATTACCTGCTCCACATGTTTCGAGACCACAGGCGGCGCGGCGCGCCCGAAGGCACGCGGCGTCTCCACGCTCTCCACGGTGGTGCGCGCCGGCCGGGTTCCCGGGTCCGCAACGCGACCTGCTGCCTCTCGTTTTTCGTTGAGTCTGCGTAACACGCGAAAGGCAAAGCTCAAATTCCCGCGCCGTCCGGCGGGCACACTCTCCCGAAGGGTGACGCAGAAATGCCACCACCCCGAGGTGGCGCCCGAAGCGAGGGAGAGCGGCAGGGGCGGCCCGTGGTTGGCCTCGGGACGGCCCGCACGTGTCGATCCCGGCCCGGGCTTGCCCGCCACGGGCCCGCGCGCTACCCCGCAGGTGTCGCCCCCTCCCGATCGGGCCGCCCGCCGGACCCGGCACGCACCGCAGGACAGGATCCGCCATGACCGCGCTCGCCGACCCCCTCGATCCCGTCCGCCTGACGGCCGAGCTCGTCCGATGCCCATCGGTGACGCCTGAAGATGGTGGCGCGCTGGAGCTTGTCGAAGCCGCGCTCGGCGCCGCGGGCTTCGCCTGCACTCGGGTGGATCGGGGCCGCGTGAGCAATCTCTTCGCACGGTGGGGCGCCAAGGGCCATCCGCGCAGCTTCGGCTTCAACGGCCACACGGACGTGGTGCCGCCGGGCGATCCGGAGGATTGGGCAAGTCCGCCTTTCGCCGCCGAGATCCGGGCCGGCAAGCTCTACGGACGGGGCGCCTGCGACATGAAGTCGGGGGTCGCGGCATTCGTTGCGGCGGCGGTGGATTTCGTGCGCGAGGCACCGCCCGACGGCGCCGTGATCCTGGCGATCACCGGCGACGAGGAGGGCGACGCCACCGATGGCACCACCGCCCTGCTCGACTGGATGGAGGCCGAGGGCGAGCGGATGAGCTGCTGTCTCGTGGGCGAGCCCACCTGCCCGGAGCGGATGGGCGAGATGATCAAGATCGGGCGGCGGGGCTCGCTGAACGCCTTTTTCACCGCGGTGGGCCGGCAGGGGCACTCCGCCTACCTCGACCGTGCCCGCAACCCGATCCCGGCACTGGTGCGGCTGATGGACAGGCTCTCTTCGCATCGCCTCGACGAGGGGACCGAACACTTCGACCCCTCGACGCTCTCCGTCGTGACGTTCGACACCGGAAACCCCGCCACCAACGTGATCCCCGCGAGTTGCCGGGCCACCGCCAACCTGCGCTTCAACGATCTGCACACCGGCGCCGCCCTCGTGGACTGGATGCGCCGCGAGGCCGCCGCCACCGCGGAGGCCTTCGGGATCGAGATCGCCGTGGAGGCGCGGATCAGCGGCGAGGCCTTCCTCACGCCGCCCGGCCCGCTGAGCGATCTCGTTTCGGAGGCCGTGGAGGCGGAAACCGGGCTTCGGCCCACCCTCTCCACCACCGGCGGCACCTCGGACGCCCGCTTCGTGAAGGATCACTGCCCGGTCGTGGAGTTCGGGCTCGTCGGGCGCTCCATGCACCAGGTGGACGAACACGTGGAGATCGCGCACATCCATGCGCTGAAGGCCGTCTACGGGCGCATCCTGCGCAGCTATTTCACCTGAGCCGAGGGCGCGCCGGTCGGTGCGGCACGGGGCCTGCAGCGCCCCGCGCCCACCCCGGCCGGGCACCGCGAAAAGGCCGGTGACGCAACCCCGGCGCCGTGCTAGGCGGGCGCCATGACAAAGCTCCCCGAGAAGGCAAAGATCCTCGCCTGGATCTCGGAAAATCCCGGCAAGGCCTCCAAGCGCGACATTGCCAAGGCCTTCGGCGTGAAGGGCGCCGCGCGGATCGATCTCAAGCGGGTCCTGCGCGAGCTGGAAACCGAGGGCCATATCGAGAAGCGGCGCCGCGCCTACCGCGACCCCGACAAGCTGCCTCCAGTGAGCGTGCTGGAGGTGCTTCCGCCCGATGCGGACGGCGATCTCTATGCCCGTCCACTGGAATGGCAGGGAGAGGGGCCCGCACCGCGGGTGCTGGTGGTGCCGCGCGAAAGCGATCCCGCCCTAGGCGGCGGCAACCGCATCCTCGCCCGGCTCACGGAAGTGAGCGGCGAGGACCATGCGTACGAGGCCCGGCTGATCCGGCGCATCGGGATCAATCCGCAAAGGCTGCTCGGCATTTTCCGCAAGGGCGCCGAAGGCGGGCGCGTGGTGCCGATCGACAAGGGCTCCGCCAAGGAGTGGATCGTGCCCGAGGGCGCCACCCACGGCGCGAAGGACGGAGAGCTGGTGGAGGCCGAGCAGGCCGGGCCCGGCGGAAGGCTGGGTCTTCCGCGCGCCCGGGTGGTGGACAGGCTGGGCGATCCCACCGCGCCGCGGGCCGTCTCGCTCATCGCCATCCACCAGCACGGCATCCCCGATTCCTTCCCCGATGCGGCCATCGAGGAGGCCGACAAGATGAAACCCGCCGGCCTCGCGGGCCGGGAGGATCTGCGCGATCTGCCCCTCGTCACCATCGACCCGATCGACGCCCGCGACCGCGACGATGCCTGCTGGGCACATCCCGACGACGATCCGAAGAACGCGGGCGGGCACGTCATCTGGGTCGCCATCGCCGA
>CAYXOX010000101.1:0-11383 GCA_964466745.1 uncultured Rhodobacterales bacterium | reverse complement strand
GGTGCCGGTGACGGTGCTCTCGCGGTGCCAGCGGTTCGACCTGCGGCGGATCGAGCCGGAGGTGATGATTGCGCTGATGCGCCGCATCGCCGAGGCCGAGGGCGCCGCGATCGCCGAGGATGCGCTGGCGCTGATCGTCCGGGCGGCCGAGGGCTCGGCGCGGGATGCAACCTCGCTGCTCGACCAGGCGATCTCCCATGGCGCCGGCGAGACGACCGCGGCCGAGGTGCGCGCGATGCTCGGGCTGGCGGACCGGGGCCGCGTGCTCGATCTCTTCGACATGGTGATGCGCGGGGAGGCGGCGGCGGCCCTCGCCGAGCTCTCGGCCCAGTACGCCGAGGGGGCGGACCCGCTGGCGGTGCTGCGCGACCTCGCCGAGATCACCCACTGGGTAAGCGTTATCAAGATCACCCCGGAGGCGGCCGAGGATCCGGCGATCGGCCCCGACGAGCGGTCCCGCGGCCTCGCCATGGCCGAGTCGCTGCCGATGCGCGCGCTGACGCGTATGTGGCAGATGCTGCTGAAGGCGCTTGAGGAAGTGGCGCTCTCCCCCAACGCGATGATGGCGGCCGAGATGGCGGTGATCCGCCTCACCCATGTGGCCGATCTGCCGAGCCCGGAAGACCTCGTGCGCAGGTTGCAGGACGAGCCGCCGCTCCGGAACCCGGCCGGACCCTCCGGAGCGGGCGCAGGCGCCCCCGGGGGCGGCGGCGGGAACGGGAGCGGGGGGAGCACTGCCGAGGGTGCGGCCGGCGGCAGCCCCCGCGGCCCCGGCGCCCGGGCGCGGCGTTCCGGCGCCGCCGGTGCGCTCGGCGGTGCCGACGATGGCGGCCGGGGCGACGCTGGCCGGATGCCGGACAACGCCCGCTCCGGCGCGGTCGGCGTGGCCGGGCGGGGTGGGGGGGCGATCGCCGCGCTGGCCCCGGAGCACGAGGCGGCGCTGGCCCGCTTCGCCCGCTTCGAGGACGTCGTGGAGCTGATCCGCGCGCGCCGCGATGTGAAACTGCTGGTGGAGGTGGAGGCGGGGGTGCGCCTCGTCTCCTACAGCCCGGGGCGGATCGCCTTCGTGCCCGGGCCGGAGGCGCCGGCCGACCTGGCCCAGCGGCTCGGGGCGCAGCTGCAGGGCTGGACCGGCGCGCGCTGGGCGGTCATCGTCGAACGCGACGGCGGGGCGCCCAGCATCGCCGAAGCCCGTGCCGCCCGGAGCGACGCGCTCGCCGCCGAGGCGCTGGAGCACCCGCTGGTTCAGGCGGTGCTCGAGGCTTTTCCCGCGGCGCGGATCGCGGAAATCAGGGCGCGCCGGTCGCTCGAGGCCGAGGCCGCGGAAGCGGCGCTGCCCGAGGTGGACGAGGAATGGGATCCTTTCGAGGACGAATGAGGAGACGGGAATGCTGAAGGGTCTGGGCGCCATGGGCGACATGGCGAAGATGATGAAGACGGCACAGGACATGCAGGCGAAGATGTCCGAGCTGCAGGAGGAAATGGCCCGCATGACCGTGCAGGGCGAAAGCGGCGCGGGCCTCGTGAAGGCCACGGCGACCGTCAAGGGCGAACTGACCGGGCTCGATATCGACCCCTCGATCTTCTCGGGTGACGAGAAGGAGGTGGTGGAGGACCTGATCCTCGCGGCGATCAAGGACGCGCAGCAGAAGGCCCAGGCCCGGGCCCAGGAAGAAATGGGCAAGCTGACCGAGGGGCTGGGCCTGCCCGCCGGCATGAAGCTGCCCTTCTGAGCGGGCCGGTGCAGGGGGCCGTCGGGCATGGCGCGGCGGCGGGCGGCCGGTTTCGCCGCGCTGCGCGCGCCGACCCGCCGGAGGGGCGCTGCCCCTCCGGACCTCCCCGGAGTATTTGCGCCAGGATGAAGGGGCACGGGAGCAGAAAGGGGAACTGGGCAGGTGCATCGGGGGGGCGCGCGCGGTGAGCGGGCCCGAAGGACCGCTCGAGGAGCTTATCGAGCGCCTGTCTCGCCTGCCGGGGCTCGGTCCGCGCTCGGCGCGGCGGGTGGTCCTGCACCTGGTTCGCAAGCGGGCGCAGCTGCTCGTGCCCCTCGCCGAGGCGATGGCCGACGTCGCAGCGAGCGCGCGCGAGTGCGTTGTCTGCGGCAACATCGCCACGACGGATGTCTGCGGCATCTGCAGTGCAGAGGCGCGGCGCGCGGGCCCGCTTTGCGTCGTCGAGGACGTCGCCGATCTCTGGGCGATGGAGCGCTCCGGCGCCTTTGCCGGGCGCTACCATGTGCTCGGCGGCACGCTTTCGGCGCTCGATGCCGTGGGGCCGGAGGAGCTGGGCATCCCCCGGCTCGTGGCGCGGGTACGCGAGGAGGGCATCGCCGAGGTGATCCTCGCTCTTGCGGCCACCGTGGACGGGCAGACGACGGCCCACTACATCGCCGACGCGCTCGAGGCGACGGGGGTTGCGGTGACGTCCCTTGCGCAGGGGGTGCCCATGGGCGGAGAGCTCGACTACCTCGACGACGGAACGATCACCACGGCGCTGCGCGCGCGCAAGCCCGTGTGACCGGCCGGCGCGCAGCCCCTGGGGCGCGTCGCTCCGGTTGGGCAGGCGCGCAGGGCGAACGAGGGGCCGGCGCGGCGCGGGGCCGGCTGCCTCGTGCTGCTTCAACTTGGCGGGAATACTCCGGGGAGGTCCGGAGGGGCAGTGGCCCTCCGGTTCCCTCGCCCCGCCCGAAGCCGGGCCGCGGTGCTAGCGTTGGCGGGACCGGCCGTCGTCCTCGTCCTCGTCCTCGTCGTCCTCGTCGCCGCCGGCGGGCAGGTTGAAGAAGCTCTCGGCGTCGGGCACCGCCCCGTCGCGGGGGTCTTCCTCCTCGGTCTCGGCGGAGCTTCCGCCCAGCGTGAAGGTCTCGAGCCCCGAGATCGCGGTGGGGATGCGGGGCTCGGGCTCCATCGCCAGCGACTGCTCGGTCGACACCAGCTTGCGGCGCTCGTCGTCCGACATCACCTCGCCTTCGCGGGCCTTGCGGGCGTTGGCCTTCTGCACGGCCGCGTCGAGTTCGGACTGCTTGCACAGGCCGAGGGCCACCGGGTCGATCGGCTGGATGTTGGAGATGTTCCAGTGCGTGCGGTCGCGCAGCGACTGGATGGTGGGCTTGGTGGTTCCCACCAGTTTGGAGATCTGCCCGTCGGTGAGCTCGGGGTGGAACTTGACCAGCCAGAGGATCGCGGCCGGCCTGTCCTGGCGCTTGGAGAGCGGGGTGTAGCGCGGGCCGCGGCGCTTTTCCTCGCCCACCGCGGCGGCGTTGAACTTCAGCTTCAGCTTGTGCAGCGGATCCTTCTCGGCGGCGTCGATCTCGTCCTGGGTGAGCTGGTTGTTGGCGACCGGGTCGAACCCCTTCACGCCCGCGGCCACGTCGCCGTCGGCGATGCCCTGCACTTCGAGCTCGTGAAGCCCGCAGAATTCCGCGATCTGCTTGAAGCTGATCGTCGTGTTGTCCACCAGCCATACGGCGGTGGCCTTGGCCATGATCGGTTTGCCCATCGTCTACTCCTCGCGCATAACTCTTGCGTCGCCCGGTGGGGCGGCCCGGCGGACGGGCGGGTTCTCGCTGTCGGGGAACTTGCAGGCTATATAGTCGGAGCGCGCGAGGAGGGGAAGGCCCCCCGGTGCGCCCGCGCCAGACAAGGAGTGCTGCCATGGCCGAAGACGAGGCGGGCCCGTTCAAGGCAGAGACGCCACCCCCCCTCGAACCGGGCGAGCCGCCCTGGATCGATGCCTTCGCGATCCACGATTTCGCGCCGCGGCTGCAGCCCGCGCGGCGCGACCGGGCCTGGATGGATGCCTTCGACGACCGGTTCCCCTACCGCTGCCTGCCGCTCACCATGGCCAACGGCACCGGCTGGGAGATCCTGTGCCCGGCGCCGCTGGAGCTGAGCTGGACGGGCGGGCCGCGCAATTCCGACATCTCGGTGAAGGTCCTGGCCGACTGGCCGCCCGCGGGTTCGATCGGGGGCGGGCATTTCACCAAGGGCATCATGACCTTCCACACCGGCTATCTCTTCCGCACCCCGCCGGGCTGGGGCGTGTGGTGCGGCGGCGCCCCGAACTGGCCCAAGGACGGGATCTACCCGCTGCAGGGGCTCATCGAGACCGACTGGCTGCCGTTTCCCTTCACGATGAACTGGATCTTCACGCGCCCGGGCACCGTACGCTTCGAGAAGGACGAGCCCTTCTGCTTCATCACGCTGAGCGAGCACGGCCGCATCGCCGAATCGCGGCCGCGCCGCCGCCGGATCACCGACGATCCTGCCCTCGAGGCCGATTACAAGGCGTGGTCCCAGAGCCGGGCGGAGTTCAACAAGGCGCTCCGCGCGCGGGAGGAAGCGGCGGTGAAATCCGGCTGGCAGCGCCACTACATGCAGGGCATCACCCCCGATGGCGCGCGGGTGGAGGGGCATGTCTCCAAGCGGCGCATGCGCCCCTTCGAGGAGTCCTGAGCGGTGGCGGGCCGCCTCGCGGCCGCGGTGCGCGCCGCGGCCCGGTGCGCGGCGCTCCTTTCCCTCGTGCTGCTCGCCGCCCTGCCGGCGGGGCCGGCGCGGGCCGAGGGCGAGCCCGCGGGCGACTTCGATTACTACGTGATGGCGCTTTCCTGGCAGCCCGGCTGGTGCGACCGGGAAGGCCGGGCGCGCGGCGCGGAGGGGTGCGATCCGGGCGACGGGCTGGGCTGGATCCTGCACGGGCTCTGGCCCCAGTACGAGGCGGGCTGGCCCAGCTACTGCCCGACCCCGGAGCGCAACCCTTCCCGCGGCGAGACTGCTGCCATGGCCGACGTCATGGGCAGCGGCGGGCTGGCCTGGCACCAGTGGAACAAGCACGGCCGGTGCACCGGGCTTTCGGCGGCGCGGTACTTCGCGCTCTCGCGCGAGGCCTATGGCCGCGTGGTGCGCCCGCCGGCCTTCCGGCGCCTCGACGGGCCGGTGCGGCTGCCCGCGCGCGTCGTGGAGGCGGCCTTTCTGGAGGCCAACCCCGGTCTGGAGGCCGACATGCTGACGGTCACCTGCACCGACGGGGACATCCACGAGGTGCGGATCTGCCTCGACCGCGCCCTCGAACCGCGCCGCTGCGCGGCCGACGTGCGGCGCGACTGCACCGCCGAGCGGGCCCGCATGGTGCCGCTGCCCTGAGCGCAGGCCGGAGCGGCGGCCGCAGCGCGGCCCGCAGTGCCGCGCTGCGTTGCGCAGGAGCGCGGGGCGTGGCATGGCCGCGCCATGCGGGGAGGGCGCCATGCGGCATGCCGAGACGGTGACATTCGGAGGATCGGGGCTGGACCGCGCGGCCGAGCTGCGCGGAAACCCGGCCGCGGTGGCGGAGCTTCTCGGAGCGCCGGGCGCGGGCGTGCTTCCGGTGTGGCGCGGCAAGCCGCTCATGCGCTGGGGCGAGGGCGCGGCCGAGCCCGCCATGCTGCCCGCCGGCGCGGAGATCCTGGCGCTTGCCGCCGAGCCGCCCGTTCTGCTGGGGCGGGGCGCGGACGGCACGGGGCTCTTCGCAGCCGATGTCTCTTCCTGGGAGCCGGGCGAGCTCCCCGAGACGCTGGGCGCCTTCCACGACCCCTCCGAGCAGCCCGTGCCGGGGCTGCCGGAGGACCATCGCTTCGCCGAGCTGCGGGCCTGCATGATGGCGCTGGACCCCCGCGGCGCGGAGCTTGCCTCGACGGCACGCGCGGTGCTTGGCTGGCACGCCATCCACCGCTTCTGCGCCCGCTGCGGCGCGCCGACCGCGCCGGTGGAGGCCGGCTGGCAACGCGCCTGCGCGGGCTGCGGAGGGCGGCATTTTCCCCGCACCGACCCGGTGGTGATCATGCTCGTGACCCGGGGCAACTCGGTGCTGGTGGGGCGTAGCCCGGGCTGGCCGGAAGGCATGTACTCCCTGCTGGCCGGATTCGTGGAACCGGGCGAGACGATCGAGGCCGCGGTGCGGCGCGAGGTGTTCGAGGAAGCCGGGGTGCGGGTGGGGGCGGTGCGCTACCTTGCCAGCCAGCCCTGGCCCTTCCCCGCCTCCCTGATGCTGGGCTGCGAGGGCGTGGCGGAGAGCACGGAGATCGTGCTGGACCCGGTGGAGCTGGAGGGCGCGCGCTGGATGAGCCGCGAAGAGATGGCGGAGGTTTTCGAAGGGCGGCACGCCGAGGTGCGGCCGGCGCGCGAGGGCGCGATAGCCCATTTCCTGATCGCGAACTGGCTTGCCGACAGCCTCGATTGAGGCGAACCTGCGCCGCAGGCGTTCCGCCCCCGGGGCCGCCACGCATGAACGCCACCGCCACACGGCCCGGCGCACCGCCCCGGGCCAAGGCCCCGAAAGGGCGACGACACGACCATGAAGATCTCCGCATCCGAAGACATCGCGGCCCCGGCGGAAGAGGTCTTCGCCGCGCTCACGGATTTCGACCGGTTCGAGCGGATGGCGCTGCGGCGCGGGGCGCGGCTGAGCCGGCTCGACGCGCTGGAGGGGCCGGGCGCGGGCATGGTCTGGCGGATCGAGTTCACCTTCCGGGGCCGCGAGCGGCGAGCGCGAGCCGAGCTCGCCGAATACGCGCCGCCGCACCGGCTGCGCTACGACTCCCGCGTGGGAGGGTTCTCCAGCGTGACGGAGATCGAGGTGATGGCGCTCTCGCCCCGCCGCAGCCGGCTGCGGCTCTCCATCGAGAGCCATGCCTCCTCGGTGCCGGCGCGGCTCTTCCTGCAATCGCTGCGCCTGGCCAAGCCCGCGCTGCGCCGGCGCCTGCAGAAGCGGCTCGGCCAGCTCGGACGGCGGATCGACGGGTTGCCCGGAGCCCTGCCCGATCAGCCGCGGCGCGGATCGGCCGGGTAGACCCCGAGCAGCACCACCCTGTCGGTGAAGTAGCCCAGTTCCTCCAGCGCGAGCGCGAGGCCCGGATCGTCGGGGTGGCCCTCGACGTCGGCGTAGAACTGCGTGGCGGTGAACTGCCCGTCGACCATGTAGCTTTCCAGCTTCGTCATGTTGACGCCGTTGGTGGCGAAGCCTCCCAGCGCCTTGTAGAGCGCTGCGGGGATGTTGCGCACGCGGAACACGAAGCTCGTCATCATGCCGTGCTCGCCGCGGCGCGCGCGCTCGGGCTGGCGCGACATGATGAGAAACCGCGTGGTGTTCTTCTCGTGGTCCTCGATGTGGCGGGCCAGCACGTCGAGCCCGTAGATCTCGGCGGCCAGCTCGGAGGCGAGGGCGGCATGGGCACGTTCGCCCCGGGCGGCGATGGCGCGGGCCGAGCCGGCTGTATCGGCGCCGGTGACGGGGTGGATGCCGTGGGCGCGCAGGAACTCCCGGCACTGGCCGAGCAGCATGGTGTGGCTGGTGGCGTCGCGCACCTCCTCGAGCCGCGCGCCGCGCACGCCCAGCAGGTTGATGTGCACCCGCACGAAGGCCTCGTCGATGATGTGCAGCCCGCTTTCGGGGAGCAGGTGGTGGATGTCGGCGACGCGGCCGTAGGTGGAGTTTTCCACCGGCAGCATGGCCAGCTCCGCCTCGCCCGAGCGCACCGCCTCGATCACGTCCTCGAAGGTGCGGCAGGGGAGCGCCTCGTGGCCGGGGCGCGCATCGTGGCACGCCTGGTGCGAGTAGGCTCCGGGCTCTCCCTGGAAGGCGATCCGTAACGGCATCTGGGCCCCGCTCAAGCCGCCCGTTTTGCGGGCGTTTCGTCGCGCCTGCTACACCTTGCCACCCCGATGGTGAAGCCGATAGATACGCGCGACCGGGACCGAGGAACGGATTGTTTCATGTTCGACACGATGACGATGACCAAGGCCGTGGCCGCGCTGTGCGGCGCACTGCTGGTCTTCCTGCTTGGCGGATGGGCGGCCGATGGCCTCTACCACGTTGGCGGACATGGCTACGGCGAGCAGGCCTACGTCATTCCCACGGACGATGACGAAGCGCCCGAGGAGGTTGTCGAGGAGGTCGATTTCGCGACCGTCTTCTCCTCTGCCGATCCCGGCGCGGGCGAGCGCCTGTGGCGCCAGTGCAGCGCCTGCCACCGGCTCGAGGAAGGCGCAAACGGGGTGGGGCCCTACCTGACCGGTATCGTGGGCCGCCCGAAGGCCACGGCGGAGGGCTTCGGCTACTCGGATACGCTGGCGGGCATGGGCGGCGAATGGACGCCGGAGAACCTCTCGGCATTCATCGAGAACCCGCGCGACTATGCGCCGGGCACTTCCATGTCGTATTCGGGCCTCGACGATGTCGAGGATCGGGCCAACCTGATCGCGTATCTCGCGACCTTCTGATCGCACAGCCCCGCCCGGGGCGCGCACGCGGCAGAGGCGCGCCCGGGCGGCATGTGAGGCCTCGGCGCGCGAGGGCCTTTTTCGTGCCGCCGCTCCCCTAGGTGCGGCGCCCGCGTGCTCCTGCGCGAGCGTCCGGTTGCCCGGCCGGAACGGCGCGGCAGGGGCCGGTGCATCCACCTGCCCGGAGGCCGCCCCGCGTGCCTTGCAACGCCTGCTTCTGCCCAACAGGGCGGCGGTTGCCGTCGCCTTGGGCAAGCCCGGCCTGCGCTCACGGAGTTTCGTCTTGATTGTTGGGGTTCCGGGATTAGCGTTGCACCCTGCGCAGCGCGGCCGGACCGCGCCCCGAAGGAGATCGACGATGACCGCCCACCCGCCGTATCGGACCTTCCCCCACATCCCGGCCCGCGGGGCTGCAGCCCGAACCGCGCCGCGCCCGGCGCAGGCCCCCGTGCGCCTCGCCATGGCCGGCGCACTGGCGCTTGGCCTCGCGCTCGCCGCCGGCATGGCCAGCGCGCAGGACGCCGCGGAGATGGAGGGCGTGACCACCGCCCACGGGATCTCGACCTTCGGCGAGCTGATGTACCCGGCGGATTTCGAACACCTCGCCTACGTCAACCCCGACGCGCCCAAGGGCGGCGAGATCTCGCTGTGGGGCTTCGGCGGTTTCGACAGCATGCACCCCTATTCGAGCCGTGGCAGGGCCGGCCAGCTTTCCTCGATCTTCTTCGAGTCGCTCCTGGTGGGCACGGCGGACGAGATCGGTTCGTCCTACTGCCTCGTCTGCGAGACCCTCACCTTCCCCGAGGACCGCTCCTGGGTGATCTTCGATCTGCGCGAGGACGTGACCTTCTCCGACGGCTCCCCGCTCACCGCCGAGGACGTGCTCTTCAGCTACGAGATCTTCCGGGAAAAGGGGCTGCCCTCCTTCCGCGCCGTGCTGCAGACGCAGGTGGCGAGCGCCGAGGTGCTCGGCCCCCACCGCATCCGCTTCGATTTCGCCGAGGGAATCCCGACCCGTGACCTCCCCGACACGGTGGGCGGGCTGCCGATCTTCTCCAAGGCGGAATACGAGGCCTCGGGCCGCGACTTCGCCGAGAGCACGCTGGAGCCGATGCTGGGCTCGGGCCCCTACGTTCTGGGCGACATGGACGTCGGCCAGACGATTGTCTACGAGCGCAACCCCGACTACTGGGGCTGGAACCATCCGCTGATGATCGGGCGCTCGAACTTCGATCGCATCCGCATCGAGTATTTCGCCGATTACAACGCCGCCTTCGAGGGCTTCAAGGCCGGGGCCTACACCTTCCGCAACGAGGCCTCCTCGCTGATCTGGGGCACCGGTTACGACTTTCCGGCGGTGGAACGCGGATGGGTGGTGAAGGAGGAGTTGCCCGACGGAACCATCGCCACCGGGCAGTCCTTCATCTTCAACCTGCGCCGCGAGAAGTTCCAGGATCCGCGGGTCCGGGAGGCCATCGCCCTGATGTTCAACTTCGAGTGGTCCAACGAGGCGCTGTTCTACGGCCTTTATGACCGGATCAACTCGTTCTGGGAGAATTCGGAGCTCGCCGCCGAGGGGCTGCCCTCGCCGGAGGAGCTGGCGCTGCTCGAGCCGCTGGCCGACATCCTGCCGCCGGGGGTGCTCGGCGCCGAGCCGGTGAACGCGCCTGTCTCCACCACCCGCCAGCTCGACAGGGCCAACCTGCGCCGCGCCTCGGCGCTGCTCGACGAGGCCGGCTGGACGGTGGGCGACGACGGGCTGCGCCGCAACGCCCAGGGGCGCGTGCTGAGCGTGGAATTCCTCAACGACAGCCAGAGCTTCGAACGGCTGATCAACCCTTATGTCGAGAACCTGCGCGCGCTCGGCGTGGACGCGGTGCACACGCGGGTGGATTCGGCCCAGGCCACCAACCGCGAGCGTCCGCCCGAGTACGATTTCGACATCATCACCCACCAGATGCCCATGAGCTACATTCCCGGCGCGGGGCTGCGGCAGTATTTCGGCTCGGCCTCGGCCGATGACAGCGTGTTCAACAAGATGGGCCTGCGCAGCGAGGCGGTGGACCGGCTGATCGCCGCCGTCGAATCCGCCGAGACCCCCGAGGAGCTCGGGCCCGCCGTCAAGGCGCTCGACAGGGTGCTGCGGGCCGAACGGTTCTGGGTGCCGCAGTGGTACAAGGCCGCCCACACCGTTGCCTACTTCGACATGTACCGCTACCCCGAGCCGCTGCCGCCCTACGCGCTCGGCACGCTCGACTTCTGGTGGTGGGATGCCGAGGCGGCGGCCGAGCTCGAAGCGGCCGGCGCCCTCTGACGCAAGGCAAGAGCCATGGGCGCCTACATCCTGCGGCGGCTGCTGCTGATCGTCCCGACGCTGCTCGGGGTGATGATCATCAACTTCGCCCTCGTTCAGTTCGTGCCCGGCGGGCCGATCGAGCAGATCATCGCCCAGCTCGAGGGCGAGGGCGACGTGTTCGAGGGGATCTCGGGCGGCGCCGACGCGGGAATGGACCAGGAGGGCGGGGCCGGCGACACCTATCTCGGCGCGCGCGGCCTGCCCCCGGAGTTCATCGCCGAGCTCGAAGCGGAATTCGGCTTCGACAAGCCGCCGCTCGAGCGGTTCCTCAACATGATGTGGAACTATCTGCGCTTCGACTTCGGCGAGAGCTACTTCCGCTCGATCTCGGTGGTCGATCTCGTGGCGGAGAAGCTGCCCGTCTCGATCACGCTTGGGCTCTGGTCCACGCTGATCGCCTATCTCGTTTCGATCCCGCTGGGCATCCGCAAGGCGGTGCGCGACGGCACGCCCTTCGACACCTGGACCTCGGGAACGATCATCGCGGCCTATGCGATCCCCGGGTTTCTCTTCGCGATCCTGCTGATCGTGCTCTTCGCGGGGGGCTCGTATTTCCAGTTCTTCCCGCTCAGGGGGCTGACCTCGGACAACTGGGAGGAGCTTTCGCTCATCGGCAAGGTGCTCGATTACCTCTGGCACATCACGCTGCCGGTGCTGGCCTCGACCATCTCGGCCTTCGCAACGCTCACGCTGCTGACGAAGAACTCCTTCCTGGACGAGATCAAGAAGCAGTACGTCATCACCGCCAAGGCCAAGGGGCTGAGCGAGCGGCGGGTGC
>CAYXOX010000100.1:3686-11402 GCA_964466745.1 uncultured Rhodobacterales bacterium | reverse complement strand
GCCCCCTGGTTGCCGTGGATCACGTCGTCGCCGCTGCCGCCGTAGGCGGTGTCTGCGCCGGCTTCCAGCCAGATGCGATCATCGCCGTCGCCACCCCACACGATGTCGCCGTCGATCCCGGCCCAGATCACGTCGTTCCCGTTTCCACCGAAGATCCTGTCGGCGCCGACGCCGCCGAAGATGGTGTCGGCGCCGTTTTCGCCATGGAGATGGTCCGCCCCGCCGCCGGGTTCGAAGAGATCGTCGCCTTCGCCGCCGAACACCGTATCGTGGGAGTGTGTGCCGGTCTGCGGATCGTCGCGCCAGATATCGTTGCCGGGCCCGAGCCAGGCGATGTCGCGCCCCGGCCCGCCGATCACGAGGTCGTCTCCCGGGCCGCCGTGCAGGATGTCGTACTCGGTGCCGCCGACGAGCGTGTCGTTGCCTGCTCCGCCGAAGAGCGCATCGTTTCCGGCGCCGCCTTCGAGCATGTCGTCGCCCCGCATGCCGTGCAGTTCGTTTGGCGCGACAGAACCGGTGAGGGTGTCGTCGCCGTCGCCCGTGACCGCGTTCTCGAATCCGCCTGCCGCAAGGCTGGCCCACGGGGCCCCGTCGACGGTGAGCGCGCCGCCCGAGAGGTCGAATGCCAGTTGACCCGAGAGGGCGGAGAGGTTCAGCCAGTCGCCGCCACCCTCGGTGCCGAGCAGCGCCGCACGCCCCGGGTCTGCCGCCTGCAGCGCGGGCATGTCAGCCGTCACGTGGTGCACGTTCGCGGCGCCCAGCGGGCTGCCGAACAGGTGCAGCGCCACCTCATGAACTGTCCCGGTCTGGCCGGAAACAGCGTCCGACAGCTCCACGCGCCATGCGCCCTCGGCCTCGAGCCCGCGCACCCGGCGGACGCCGAAGGTGTAGCTGCCCGGGAAGGCGCCCGATCCCTCGCGGTCGAGCAGCAGCGCTTCGCTGCCATCGGGGGCCACGAGACGAATCTCGAGGTCCGACATGCGCGGGTGGGACAGGGTCACTTCCACGAGCGCGCTTTCCACGCGCATCGCCTCCGTCACGCCGAGCTGGAACGACATCGAGGGCGCCAGCGGCATCCCGAGCCCCGGTGCCGACTTGGTGACGAGCATCTCGTTGCCCGAGTGTCGCGCCGGCCCGAAGAGCGACCACGCCTCTGCCATCCTGACGGCCGCGTAGGCATCCACGTGCCCGAAGCCGTAGCTTGCATGGAAAGTGAGACCGCCGCCGTTCCAGCCGGTTGCACCGTTGGCGGCCCAGCTGCCGGCCTCGTGTGCGAGCGGGGCGCCGCCGAGCGCCGATCCCACGTGGCGCGCGGAGACTGCGAGGATCTCCTGCACGTCGCGCCAGCCGAGATCGGGGTTGGCTTCGAGCATCAGCGCAACCACGCCCGAAACCACGGGCGCGGAGGCCGAGGTGCCGGCGAACCCGAACAGATGGTCGCCCGAGGCGTAGCCCTGCGCGCCGACAAGGTCGGTCGTTACCCGGGCCGCGGGGGCCGCCACAAGCAGGTTTTCGCCCCAGTTCGAGTAGCTTGCCAGCGCGCCGGATGGTGCGATCGCGGCAACCGTCACGACCTCGCGCCCCGCGTTGAGCCCGTCGCCCTGCGCGTTGCCGGTGATGCCGTACTCGCTTGCGTAGGTCGCATTGTTGGCCTCGTTGCCCGCGGCCTTGACGAACAGCGTTCCCAGCCCGTCGCGGCCCGAGGCCGCGGCCCCGGCGATCTCCTGCAGCGCCCGGCCCTGCTGGCTCCACGGGTTGCCGATATCGGAGTAGGTGCCGAAATCGGGCCACAGCCCGAAGCTCGCGTTCACCACGTCGAAGTTCTCGATCCAGCGGAACGTGTCGACGTAGACTGCGGCGCCCTGCATTTGCAGGTCGTTCAGGAAATCCACCCCCGTCAGCCGCGCTTCGGGCGCGACGCCGACGGCGCCGGAGCCGTTGGCGGCTGCCGCGATGATCCCCGCCACCGCCGTGCCGTGGGCATCGCCGGGGCCGTTGGGCTGCCCGTCGTCGGTGGTCAGCCCCGCGTAGTGCAGGCTTTCGTCGTAGTTCGGGGCGATATCGGGATGCGTGCGCTGCACCCCGTCGTCGAAGACACCCACGGCAACCCCGCGGCCGCGGTAGTCCTCCCAGATGGCAGACATGTTTCCGAGCGCGAACAGGTGCCCCTGCTGCGCCAACAGCGGATCGTTCGGCAGCATGCCGACCCCCCTATGCGTTTTCCCAATACCCGCGAGGAGGATGGGCTCAGGGAAATTACGCGCCCGTTAAGGCGCGAGCTTTAAGAGGATTCGCGTTGAATCAGTCGAGAAGGGGACGCGAAGTGAAGATACTCCTCGTGGGGGCCGGTCTTTCCGGAGCCGTGACGGGCAGGGAACTGGCCGAAGCCGGGCATTCGGTGACCGTGATAGATGCGCGCGCCCATGTGGCGGGCAACTGCCACACCGAGCGCTGCCCGGAAACCGGAGTGATGGTGCATGTCTACGGGCCGCACATCTTTCACACCGACGATGCCGAGGTATGGGCCTACGTGAACCGGTACGGCACCTTCCGGCCCTATCGCCACAGCGTGATGACGACGTCGCGCGGCGCCGTCTATTCGATGCCGGTCAACCTGCACACCATCAACCAGTTCTTCGGCCGGACCATGGCACCGGCCGAGGCGCGCGGTTTCATTGCCGGGCTCGCAGAGCCGGGGCAGGACGCGCCTGTAACCTTCGAGGAGCAGGCCCTGAGATTCATGGGGCGCGACCTCTACGAGGCCTTCTTCGAGGGCTATACCCGCAAGCAATGGGGATGCGAGCCCTCGGCGCTGCCGGCCTCCATCCTCAAGCGTCTGCCGCTGCGCTTCTCCTATGACGACAACTACTTCTTCCACCGTTTCCAGGGGATGCCGGAGGCCGGGTACACCGCGCTCGTCACCCGGATTCTCGATCATCCGGGGATCGACGTGCACCTCGAGGCCCCCTTTGCCCCGGAGGTGCGGAGCCGGTACGACCACGTCTTCTTCTCCGGGCCGATCGACGGGTATTTCCGCGGGCGTCTCGGATGGCTCGGATACCGGACCCTCGATTTCGAACGCTTCGTGGCGGACGGTGATCACCAGGGCTGCGCGGTGATGAACCACCCGGATGCCGACACGCCCTTCACGCGGGTCACCGAGCACAAGCACTTCTCGCCCTGGGAAACCCACGACCGCACCGTCTGCTACCGCGAATACAGCCGAGCGGCCGGGTCGGGTGACATCCCGTATTACCCGATCAGGCTGGTGGAGGAAAAACGCATGCTCGCGGAATACGTGGCCCTCGCCGAGCGGGAAGAGGGGGTGACCTTCCTCGGCCGCCTCGGGACCTATCGCTATCTCGACATGGACGTGACGATCCGCGAGGCGCTCGACACCGCGCGCGGCTTCCTCGCCCGCCACGCGGAAAGAGCCGCGCAGCCGGCCTTCGCGGTGCGCCCGCTCTAGAGCGGGAAAAGGCCTTCGCCGGGGTGGCACGCGGGATCGCCGGGCACGGAGGTTGCCCGCGGGTTTCCGGCGCCGTGCCCGGCTTTCGGGCACGGCGCCGCGCTACTACGACGCTGCCGGGCAGGGCGCGGCCGCCGTTGTCCGGGCGGGGGTTCGGGCGGCTGCCGGGCGGGGGTTCGGACGCCGTCGGCGATGGCGGCCGCTCCCTGCGCAAGGCGCGATGTCGGGGCCTGTCTTGGTTTTGTCGGATGCCGGCTCCCCGCGCCGGCACCCGCGCAACGGCGGGGCGCGTCACCATTGGCGAGGCGCGTTCCGGGCCGGACCCATGGGGCCGGACGGAATGCCCGTGCCGTTCACCCCGATGGCCGCAGGCGAGAAACGCGCGGCCGTGCCGCGCCCGCATAGCGGCGGGGCGCGTCACCAGTGACGAGGCGACCTCCAGAGCGAACCCGCGGGGCGGGCCGGAGTGCCGGCGCCGTTCACTCCGATGGCTCCAGACGTGCGACGTGTGCCCGCGACGGTGCCCGCGCAACGGCGGGGCGCGTCACCATTGGCGAGGCGCGTTCCGGGCCGGACCCATGGGGCCGGACGGAATGCCCGTGCCGTTCACCCCGATGGCCGCAGGCGAGAAACCGGCCGCGGTGCCGGCGCCCGGCGCGCGCACCGCATCGCCTTGCGTCGGCCTGCGGGGCGGCGTGCGCCTTGCCTTCGTGGAAGTGCGCGCAACCCTGTGCCACGGGCGATGCGAACGGCCCGGGGCGCTTCAGGCCGCGAGGCGCAGCTTGCTCTCCCAGAACGCCTCGCTGGTGAGTTCGCCGTATCCGCGGCGCCATTCGCCGCGCAGGCGCGGGTAATTCAGGATCAGGCGGAACGAGAGCACGACCATGCGCGCGGTTTCGATGAGGGCACGACGCTTGGAATGGACGACCGTGTAGGCAAGCGTTCCGCTGGCATCCCGGCAGGTGATCTCCGACGCGCCCCAGCAGGCACGAATCGCGCCGCGTTCGCCCGGGCCCAGTGTCCTGCGGTTGCCGAAGAGCCGGAATCCGGGAAGCAGGTGCCCGGCGAGGGTGGCCTTCATCAGCAGCCGCGTGCTGCGCTTTTCCGGATCGAGTCGCAGCCGCTGCCGCCGGGGCCCCTCGGGTGCAGGTTTCCAGGCCTCGTCCTGTGTTGCCGCGCCTATGGTGGCGCGCCGCCAGGCGAGGTCGGCGTTGTCGGCGAAGAAACCGGGGCCTTCGAGAACGTCCCCGAGCGCCAGCGTGAGCGCATGCATCGTTTCGTAGTGGCATCGCGGAAGATTGCGCAGGAAGAACCACCACGCGATGCGCAAGAGGCCGAGGCGGCCGATCTCCAGATCGGGCAGGCTCAGGTGATGGGCGAGGTGGCTTCGCAGATCGAGGTACCAGGTGAGCGGCGATTCCTTGTCATCGAAGCCTTCCTGGAAGGAGGCGACACCGGGCATCGTGACGATGCGGAAGTCGTGCGCCAGCGAGAAGCTCACGTCGTCGCCGCGCACGAAGAAGGGAAACGGCAGGTGCCGCACGTGCTGCAGCGGAAAGGCGAAGAACCACCAGCCGCCGTAGAGCTTGCGCGGCGGATCGGCGGTGGTGGCATGTTCCATCTCCATCACCGCGCGGGCATCGCGCAGGTCCAGCCCCATGAACCGCGGCTCGCAGCGGGTGTGGAAGGTCGCGCCGTTTTCCCACACCGCCCAGCGGTGGGTGGCGTTGATCATCGCGCCGGCCACGGCGGTGGCGGGATCGCGCGCGTAGGCGAGCATCTGGTAGGTTCGCTCGAGGCTTTCCATGTGGATGGCGGCGTCATCGTCCATGAACAGGCAGTGGGTGGCACCGGAGGCCCGTGCCTCGATCAGCCCGCGGGCGAAGCCGCCGGCGCCGCCGAGGTTCTCGTTCTCGAAGGCGGCGACGCCTTCGCCCGCGTCGAGATCGGCGCTCTTGCCGTTGTCGACCACGATCATGCGGATACGGTCGGCATGCGCCGAGCCCTGCATGAATCGCGAGAAGCGGCGCGCGGTGCGCCGCACCTCGAGTTCGCGTTTGTAGGTGGTTATGGCGACGGCAAGCTGGGGCTTGCGGCGCGGTTGGTCTGTGGTGGTGAAGGCGGCGCCCGTGAGCCGGGCGGTTCCGAGCGCCCGCAGCTCGAAATGGATCACGCCGGGAACCGCCGGGTCGATATCGTCCAGCGGCAGTTCGATGCCCGGCCCGCCCTCGGCCGCGAGATCGACGACACGGCTCGCGAGCCGCTCCCACGAGCGGTGCGGCGGGGCAAGGAACGCGATCAACTCGACGCGACCGCGCCCAGTGAGCGAAAGCGAAAGCTGCTCGAGGCCGCACAGGCGGCGCCACTTCCCGATGTTGAAAAGATTGAAGTACGTGTCGAACACGGCGGTGGCACCGGGCCCGAAGCGGATCTCCCGGCCCTCGTCGCAATAGCCCGCCGGGCCGAAGAGCCGCATGTAGAGATCGCGCTCCGTGGATACGGCGCGATCGGGCCAGATCAGTGTCTGAAGGACGGTGGGCGCCGGCTGGGCGCGGGCGGCAAGGCTCATTTCATCATCTCCCAGGTGAAGCGGGCGAAATCGTCTAGGCTGACTTGGCCGAGGTTCCCGGCCGGGGGCAAATCTTCGCGGTGGGGAAAGAGCGGGGCGGACCGCCCGGGAAAGTAGGCCTCGCGAAGCCAGGCGTTGGCCGGCGCGAAGTGGCGCATGATGCGGGCGGCCTGATCGGCCGAAAGGCGCGGGCGCGGCCCCTCGGGCAGTGCCCGTATGCGGGCGGCGAAGCGGCCGCGCGGGTTGATCCCGCCCTCAGTCGCGAAGGGGATGTAGGGGTGCATCCGCCGCAGGAATTCCATCGCCGGGGCCGAGAGGCTCCGGTTGCACGGCTCGATCCTTTCCAGCCCGTCCAGCAGGCCGGATGCAAAGGGCGTGCCCGTAACGAGGCCGATGAAATCGGCAAGCACGCCACCCGGGCCCGAGCGGGCGTCGTCGTAGAGCCGCACGCAAAGCGCGTCGCGCCCGAACACCGCGCTCCAGGTTTCCAGAAGCCGGCGATAGTAGAGGTAGTGGAGCGGGCTGCGCGGGCCGAGCACGGCGTCGACGAACCGCTCGAAGGTATCGTGCGAAAAACCCCTGCGCATGTATTCGCCATACATGGAAAGCACGGCGTCGTCCTGGCGGCGCAGGTAGACGATCACCTCGATTCGCTCGAAGAGCGGGGCAACCAGCGCATGCAGGCGTTCGACCCCGGCGCGGCCGGTGATGTTGCCGGTCAGGTTCTCCGAGGAGACAAGCACCGTCCCTTCGGGGCCGGCCACCCTCGACGCGGCCTCGAGCGCCGCGGATAGGCGAACGCGCAGGCGCTGCACGTCCTCCGGGCCGTGCAGCCCGTAGTCGCGGTGAAAGCTGTGGATGTAGTCGGCGGCCGCGTAGAACAGGGTGATGTGGTTGGCGTCGGGCGCGAAAAGATCGGGATAGACGATCCCGCGTTCGGCGAGCCAGCCCGCGTTGGCGGCGCAGGTTTCCTGCAGATAGGTGGTCGCCGTCTTGGGCGTTCCGATGTGGCACACGAGTCGCATGGGGCCGTTCTGCGCTCCCTCTTCGGCGATGGCGTGCTCTTGCTAGCCCGCGCAGGGTTACCGCCGCGCTAACCGGAACGCCGCCCTGCAGACCTTCAAGGTTAACCGAAGGTGACCGCCGAGCACGGGCAGGACGCCTCCCGTTCACCTCTCCGCGGGCACCGTCGCCCGAGATTCCACGCATCCCGGAAAGGCCTGCCGATGCCCGATGCCTCGCCCCGCCTCGCGCTGCCCCTGATCGCACCAGCCCAGGCCCAGAAGCACGTTACCCACAACGAGGCGCTCATGCGGCTCGATACCATCGCCCAGCTCTGCGTCGAGCAATTCGGGGCGGTGGCGCCTCCCCCGGTGCCCGCGCAGGGTGCCGTCTACGCCCTGGGTGACGGAGCGCAGGGCGCCTGGGCCGGGCAGGACGGAATGCTGGCGACCTGGCTCGACGCCGGCTGGCGATTCATCCAGCCGGGCGCCGGCTGGCGTGCCTGGGGAAAGGCCGCCGGCGAGCTGCGCATCCACGACGGCACCTCCTGGGTGCCGATGCCGGGCGGCGGGACCGGTCCGGCATTGCTGGAAAACCTCGAAGGCTTGGGGATCGCGGCAACGCCCGATGCCGTCAATCGCCTTGCCGTCGCCGCCGAGGCCACGCTGCTCAGCCA
>CAYXOX010000100.1:0-3586 GCA_964466745.1 uncultured Rhodobacterales bacterium | reverse complement strand
CGCCCGATGCCGTCAATCGCCTTGCCGTCGCCGCCGAGGCCACGCTGCTCAGCCATGCCGGCGCCGGGCACCAGCTGAAGATCAACAAGGCCGGCCCCGCCGAGACGGCTTCGCTCCTGTTCCAGTCCGGCTGGGCGGGCCGGGCCGAGATGGGTCTTGCCGGGACCGACGGGTTCGCCGTCAAGGTGAGCGCCGACGGCGCGCTCTGGCACACCGCGTTGGAGGTGGATCCGGCGACCGGGCAGGTCAGCTTCCCGGCGACAGGGCTGCCGCTGGCGGCGGGTCAGCGGCCCGTGCTTTCCGCGCCGCGCACCTGGTACGTGGAGCTGGGTGGCGACGATACCGCCGACGGGCTCGCTCCGGCCACCGCCTTCGCCACGCTTGCGCGGGCGCTCGCAGCCGCGGAGGCGGTCGACGCGGCGGGGCACGACCTTTCGGTGGTGCTGGGGCCGGGCACCCACGCGCTGGGCGCGACGCTCTCGGTCGGCCCGCGTTTCGTGGGGGCCGGCGGGCTCGCCATCGCGGGGTCGGGCGCGGGCGCGACCTTCGTGACCGCCCCGGGCGACGTGGTGGCGGTGGAAGGAGCGCAGCTTGCGCTTTCCGGGTTGACGCTCTCCTCGACGGGGCCGGCGGGCGCGGCGCTGCGGATCGGCCCGGGTGCCCGTTTCGGCGGAACGGACCTCGGCTTCGGCGCTGCCGGTCGCGCGCATATACTGATGGACGCAGGCGAGGCCCGCCTTGATGGCACTCTCGCGCTCACCGGCGGCGCGGACCATCATGCCGAGCTGCGCGGCTCGGCCAGCCTCGCCTACGATGCCACGGCGGTCTCCCTCGTCGGCACCCCGGACTTTCCGGGCGGGTTTCTCGACGTGACGGACCGCGCCCTGGTGCGTGCGGCAGGGGCGAGCTTTTCCGGCTCGGCCACCGGGCCGCGCTTCGCAATCCGGCTTGGCGGGATCGTGGACACCGCGGGAGCGGGGCTCGAGGCGCTGCCCGGAGACGCGCCGGGCACGGTGATCCAGGCCGGGCTCTACGCCTGAAGCAACGGACCGCTCCGACTCCGAGGAGGCTGCGCAGCCCGGCCGCGCGGCCTCTTCCACCCGGGGATTGGCGCGGGTAGTCTCGCCGCAGCATGACCACGCTCCTCTACGCGCATCCCGTCTTTGGCGAACATGACACCGGGCCGGGCCATCCCGAGCAGCCGGCCCGCGCTGCCGCGGTTCTCGAAGGGCTTTCCGGAATGGCGCTCGAACGGCGCGATGCGCCCGAGGTCGCGGCCGAGGCGGTTGCCCGTGCCCATGGGCCGGACTTCCTTCCCGGCCTGCTCGCACGCGCCCCCGAGCAGGGCCTGAGTTTCATCGATACCGACACGGTGATGTCGCCCGCCTCCCCCGAGGCCGCCCTGCGTGCGGCGGGAGCGGTCGTCGCGGCTGTCGAGGCGGTGGTTGCCGGCGCGGCGGCCAACGCATTCTGCGCCGTGCGCCCCCCCGGCCACCATGCCGAGCGGCGCCAGGCCATGGGTTTCTGCCTGCTGTCGAACGCGGCCATCGGCGCGCTTCATGCGCTGACGCTGCCGGGCATCGAGCGGGTGGCGGTGCTGGATTTCGACGTGCATCACGGCAATGGCTCGCAGGATATCCTCGCGCCGGATCCGCGCGTCTTCTTCGCCTCGTCCCACCAGATGCCGCTTTACCCGGGAACCGGTGCGCCGCATGAGCACGGCCCGCACGGAACGGTGCGCAACGGCGCGCTCGCACCGGGGGCGGGGAGCTTCGAGTTCCGCGCCATGTGGGAGCGCCAGCTGCTGCCCGCCGCGGAGCGTTTCGCGCCCGATCTCGTCATCATATCGGCGGGCTTCGATGCGCACCGCGCCGATCCGCTGGCGTCCATCGAGCTCGAGACCGAGGATTTCGCGTGGATCACGGGCGCCATCTGCGAGCTCGCCGAAGCCACGGCCGGCGGGCGCGTGGTCTCGACACTCGAGGGCGGCTATGATCTGGCTTCCCTGGCCGCGAGCGCTGCGGCACATGTGGGCGAACTGCGGGAGAGGGGCGCATGACCGACGAGCGGCCAGTGGCCGAAATGAGCTTCGAGGAGGCGATGCGCGCGTTGGAGCAGGTCGTCGCCCAACTCGAGGGCGGGGAGGTGCCGCTGGAGGATTCCATTGCCCTCTACGAGCGCGGCGCCGAGCTGAAGGCCCATTGCGAGGCCAAGCTCAAGGCGGCCGAGGAGAAGGTGGCCGCCATCACCCTCGGCGAGAACGGCGAGCCCAGGGGAACCACGCCCGTCGACGGGCTCTGAGATGTTCGAGCGCCGGTTGCGGGACGACGCCGCGCTGATCGAGGCGTGCCTCGATGCGCGTCTCGGCGGCTGGGGGTCGCTGCCTGTCGTGGACGGCATGCGCTATGCCACCCGCGGCGGAAAGGCGCTGCGCGGGCACCTGGTGCTCGAGACGTCGCGCCTGCACGACGTGAGTGCCGAGCGCGCCGTGCTGGCCGCGGCCGCGATAGAGGCCGTGCACGCCTACTCGCTCGTCCACGACGATCTGCCCTGCATGGACGACGACGACCTGCGGCGCGGCCAGCCCACGGTGCATGTGCGCTGGGACGAGGCGACGGCGGTTCTGGTGGGCGATGCGCTCCAGTCCCTCGCGTTCGAACTCCTTTCCGATCCGACCTGCCATCCCGACCCGGCGGTGCGTCTGGATCTCGTGGCGTCGCTCGCACGGGCGGCCGGAGGGCAGGGCATGGTGCTCGGACAGGCCCAGGACATCGCTGCCGAAAGCGCCGGCGAACCGCTCGGTCTCGAGGCGATCACCGAGCTCCAGGCCAACAAGACGGGGGCGCTCATCGTGTGGTCGGCCGAAGCCGGCGCGCGCCTCGCCGGCGCGGAAACCGGGCCGCTGCGTCGGTATGCGCAGGCGCTGGGCCTTGCGTTCCAGATCGCCGACGACATTCTCGACGTGGAGGGAGATGCTGCCGCCGCGGGCAAGCGGCTCCAGAAGGATGCCGCTGCCGGGAAGGCGACCTTCGTGTCGCTTCTCGGGCTGGAAGAGGCGAAGGCCCGGGCGGCGGCGCTGGTGGACGAAGCAACGGCTGCGCTCGCCGGATACGGGGCGCGTGCCGAGGGTTTGCGCGAGGCGGCGCGGTTCGTCGTCGCGCGGCGGACCTGACTACGCCCGGGAGAGGCACGTGATTCAAAGACCAACGACGCCGCTGCTCGACAGGGTTTCCGTGCCCGCGGATCTCAAGGGTTTTTCGGATGCCGATCTGCGCAAGCTTGCCGACGAGTTGCGCGCCGAAACGGTGAGCGCGGTCTCCGAAACCGGTGGTCACCTCGGCGCCGGGCTCGGCGTGGTGGAACTGACGGTGGCGCTGCACGCTGTCTTCGATGCCCCGCGCGACAAGATCATCTGGGATGTCGGCCACCAGTGCTACCCCCACAAGATTCTCACCGGCCGACGCGACCGCATTCGCACCCTGCGCCAGGAAGGCGGCCTGTCGGGCTTCACCAAGCGTGCCGAAAGCCCCTACGACCCCTTCGGCGCGGCCCACAGCTCCACCTCCATCTCGGCGGCGCTGGGCTT
>CAYXOX010000099.1:7324-11497 GCA_964466745.1 uncultured Rhodobacterales bacterium | reverse complement strand
GCAGCCGGCGCCATGGCGGCGCTGATCCTGTCCACGATCCTCTACAAGAAGCCCGATCTCACGCTGGTGCTGAACGGCGCGCTGGCGGGCCTGGTGTCGATCACGGCCGAGCCGCTGGCTCCGTCGCTGGGCCTCGCACTGATCATCGGCGCCATCGGCGGGGTGATCGTGGTGCTCACGGTGCCGCTCCTCGACAAGCTCAAGATCGACGACGTCGTCGGTGCGATCCCGGTTCACGGCTTCGCGGGGATCTGGGGAACGCTCGCGGTGCTGCTGACCGGCGGTTACCACGGGGAGGCCACCCTCGGCGGGCAGATCGTCGGGATGGTCGCCATCATCGGCACCACCTTCGTGCTGTCGCTGATCGTCTGGCTGATCCTCAAGGCTGTGATGGGCATCCGCGTCGACGAGGAAGCCGAGATGAACGGGCTCGACGTCTCCGAACTGGGGATGGAAGCCTATCCCGACTTCACCAAGGGCTGACCCCTGAAACACATGTCGCAGCCGCGACGCGGGCCCGGGCGGAAACGCCCGGGCCCTTTCGGTTTCGGCAAGGCATCGCCTGCCGGCACACGATGCCGCTAAGCAAGGCCATTGCGGGTTGCCTCGCGCGGCACTTCCGCGCAATCTGGCACCGTGCAGCCCGGGCTCAGGTGACCGGGTCTTCCAGTATTTTGCAAAAGAGGGTCGCGTGTCGGTGAAGCTTCGGCCAAAGGGCTCGCCGTATCTCGCCCGGGCGACCGTGCAGAGCTTCCAGTGGGGTTTTCTGGCCAGCATCCTTGCGGCCTGCGGCGGGAGCGGAGGCGGCGACCCCGATGACGGCGGCATCGGAGGTGGAGGCGGAGACGGCGGCGGCAACGGGCCGCCGGATCGCGAGCCGCCGGATCTCACCTGGGGCCCGGAACAGGACACCATCGACACATCCCGTTCCACCGATCTCGCTCCCGCCGAAACCGACGCTTACTGGATCGACGCGCTGCTGAGCGACGATATCCGCCTGGTGCCGGCTGCGGTGCTGCAGGAGTTCCAGACGCTCAACTACGCCTTCCCGCAAACACCGCCAATCTACCTTCCGCCGGAAGACGCGCAGAACTGGGAAGCCGCGAGCGCAGCGATGCAGGCCGCGTTCCGCGAGATGACCGAAGCCGTCTCCCGGAAGATCGACATCGAGTTCGCCGAAACCGACGACGTGTTCGACCTCTACACGATCGCGGTGCAGGTCAACGATATCGGCGATCCCGAGATCGCCGCCTATGCCTACTTTCCCTCGCTCTTCCCGGTCGGCTTCGACATCTTCATCGACGCGAGCCTCACCCAGCCGGCTTTCCAGGGCAACAGGACGAATTTCGACTACGAGGTGCTGCTGCACGAGCTCGGCCACACGCTGGGCTTGAAACACCCGTTCGAGGCCGCCGGCTTCTTTGGCGATGCCCCCCTTGCGCGCTGCGGATGCAGCGTGTGCACCGCGGCTCGCGAGAGCTTCTCGACGGAGGATCCCGAAACCTCGGCCTCCACCCTGAGCGTTCGCGAGGACAACAGCCAGTGGACGGCGATGACCTACAGTGATCGCCCGAGCTACTGGGACGGCGAATTCCGCCCGCTCGACCTGATGGCGCTCGCGCATCTCTACGGCGTGGCGCCGGACTACCGGGCGGGAGACGATTTCTACGAGTTCTCCACCCTGCGCGGCACCTTCGTGCTCGACGGCGGCGGCGCCGACACGATCTACGCCGGCGATGCGACCGTTCCGGTGGTGATAAACCTCGTGCCGGAGAGCTGGAGCTGGATCGGCGAGCAGGATCGCTACATCTCCGACGCCGGGCAGCTCACCATTTCGGCGGGCAGCTGGATCGAGGCGGCGGTGGGCGGTGCCGGCGACGACTGGCTGATCGGCAATTCGCGCGACAACCTGCTCGTGGGCAATGGCGGCAACGACATGCTCTTCGGCGGCGAAGGCGCCGATACGCTGGTCGGCGGGCCCGGCAACGATGTGCTCGACTTCTCCGAGGCCGTGCAGTCGGTCGACACCTATGTTCTGTTCGACCCGCTCGAGGGCAACGGCGCCGATCTCGTGGGAGGTTTCCAGCAGGGAGACGGCGGCGACGCGATTTCCCATCCGGATCTCGCGGAGGCCGAGCTTCTTTCGGCCTTCGATGCGGGTGCCCTGGAATTCGTCTCGAGCGATATCGAGATCGGAGGATTCATCCTCCGCCTGACCGGCACAGGGATCACGAGCGCCAGCGGCCTCGAGGCCGCACTCGAAGACGACGGCGCGCTCGAACGGCTTGTGCTGGAAGACGGCGAGACCGGCTTTCTCATCACCGCCGAAACGGCCGAGCAGGGCGAGACGCAGCTTCTGTTCGGGATTACCCAGGACGAAGGCGTGCCCGATGCACTTCTTCTGGCCGCCTTCGTGGGCAGCGAGCTCGACATCGATCTCTGGACGGACGCGAACTTCGTCTGAGGGCGGCGGCCGGAGCGGGTCGCGTGCCCGCTTCTATGCAGCCTAGAGCGTGCGCGCGATCGCGTCGGCCAGGATCGGCACGGTGGCCGCGTTGAGGCCGGCAATGTTGATGCGGCTGTCGCCCACCATGTAGATCCCGTATTCCTCGCGCAGGCGGAGCACAGTCTCGGGCGGCACGCCAAGGCGCGAGAACATGCCCCGGTGCTCGGCGATGAAGGCGAAATCATCGGAGTTCGTGCGGCGGGCGAGATCGGCGGCGAGTTGCTCACGCAGCGCCAGCATGCCAAGCCGCACCTCCTCCAGCTCGGCGCGCCAGTCGGCGCTCAGGGCCTCGTCACCTAGAATGGTGCTGACGATCCGCGCGCCGTGGTCGGGCGGGAACGAGTAGTTCTGCCGGTTGAGATACGCGAGCGTGGCTTGCGTGCGCTCGCGCGTGGCGGCATCGGCGGCGATGGCGATGAGCAGTCCCGTGCGCTCGCGGTAGATCCCGAAATTCTTCGAGCAGCTTGCCGCGATGATGAGCTCTGGAAGCTCGGAGGCGAGCAGGCGGGTGGCCGCGGCATCCTCCTCGACCCCGTCCCCGAACCCCTGGTAGGCGAGATCCACCATGGCGACGGCGCCCGTCCGGTTGAGCAGCGCGGCCAGCTCGCGCCATTGCGCCAGGGTGGGGTTGGCACCCGTGGGGTTGTGACAGCAGCCGTGCACGAGCACCACGTCGCCCCGCTTCACGCCGGCGAGATCGGCCATCATGCCGTCGAAATCGAGGCCCCGGGTGGCTTCGTCGAAGTAGCGATAGGCGCGGTGAGCCATGCCCATGTGCTTTAGGATGGAGAGGTGGTTCGGCCAGGTCGGATCCGAATGCCACACCGTGGCTCCGGGCGCGGCCATGCGCACGAGATCGAACCCCTGCCGGCAGGCTCCGGTTCCGCCCGGCGTGGCAGCGGCGGCGACGCGCGCGCCCTCGACCGTTGATCCGAGGATCATGCCCGTCAGCGCGTCCGAGAAGGCCGGGTCGCCCGCGAGCCCGGTGTAGGCCTTCGTCGTCTGTCTTTCCCAGATGCGCCGCTCGGCCTCCTTGACCGCGCGCATCACCGGGGTCAGCCCCTCGGCGTTGCGATAGACACCCACCCCGAGGTCGATCTTCTGCTCCCTGGGATCATCGCGGAACATCTGG
Organism: uncultured Rhodobacterales bacterium; assembly: GCA_964466745.1. GTDB lineage: Bacteria > Pseudomonadota > Alphaproteobacteria > Rhodobacterales > Rhodobacteraceae > CAYXOX01. The sequence continues at coordinate 7,859 of CAYXOX010000099.1, read as the reverse complement.
ACAAGCGCGAGGATCTTGTCCTTCGGCTGTTCTTTCAGGTCGGTCAGCATCAGGCTTCTCCGGTAGCGATGTCGAGATCGGGGAACATGCCCCACTCCGACCACGACCCGTCGTAGAGCGCGTGGTCGCGGTGGCCGAGGCGTTCGAGCGCGAGGCTCAGGATCGCCGCGGTGACGCCCGAGCCGCAACTCGTGATGACGGGCCGCGCGAGATCCACCCCCGCCGCCTCGAAGGCGGCGCGCAAGCCGGCATCCTTCTTCATGGTTCCGTCTTGGTTCAGAAGATCGCGGTAGTGCAGGTTGCGCGCGCCGGGAATGTGGCCCGCCCGCAACCCGGGGCGCGGCTCGGGCTCCTCCCCACGGAACCGCGACGGGGAGCGCGCATCGACAACCTGGGTGTGCCCAAGCTTCGCCGCTGCCGCCACCTGCGTGACGTCCTTGACCAGGTGGTTCTGGCGGGCAACCGTGATGTGCCGGTCGCGCAGGAGCGGCGGCAGGTCTTCCAGCACACGACCCTCGGCCTTCCACTTCGGCAG
>CAYXOX010000099.1:0-7314 GCA_964466745.1 uncultured Rhodobacterales bacterium | reverse complement strand
AGACCACCGTCGAGCACGGCGACGTCGGGCTTGCCCATCAGGCGAAAGAGCCACCACACCCGCGCGGCAGAGAAGATGCCGGCCCCGTCATAGACCACCACCTGGTGCCCGTCGCCGACACCGAGCGAGCGCATGCGGCTGATGAACTTCTCGGGCGGCGGCGCCATGTGAGGCAGTTCCGAGCGCTGATCGGAAATCTCGTCGATATCGAAGAAGCGCGCGCCGGGAACATGCGCCTCGTCGTACTCGACGCGGGGGTCGCGGCCGGCATCGGGCAGGTACCATGACCCGTCGAGCACGCGCAGGTCCGGATCGTTGAGGTGCGCTTCCAGCCAGCTCGTGGAGACCAGCGTTCGGGGATCGTCTTCACGCATCGTCGCCTCCTTCAGATCGAAACGGCCGCAGAGTGCCTACCGCGGGGGTCTGGCGCTGGCAAGCGGGGCGCGCGGTCCGGGGCAGACCCATGCTCACCCGCGATCGCGCAGCAAGCGCTGCTGCTGGCGCGCCCAGTCCCGCTTGGCCGAGGTCTCGCGCTTGTCGGCCAGCTTCTTGCCCTTGGCGATACCGATCTTCAGTTTCGCCAGACCGCGGTGGTTGAAGTAGAGCACGAGCGGCACGAGGGTCATCCCCTTGCGCGCCGTGGCTTGCCAGAGCCGCGCCAGCTCCTTGCGGGAGACGAGCAGCTTGCGGCGCCGGCGTTCCTCGTGGTTGAAGCTGCGCGCCTTGGCATAGGGCGCGATCGCGGAGTTGATGAGCCAGAGCTCCCCATCCTCCACGCTGGCATAGCTCTCGGCGATGTTCGCCTGGCCTTCGCGCAGCGATTTCACCTCCGAGCCGACCAGCATGATGCCGCACTCGATGTCTTCCTCGATCGCGTAGTCGTACCGCGCGCGGCGGTTCTCCGCGATCACCTTGTAGTTCGGGTCGGTCTTCGGTTTGGCCATTGCGGGGATATACGCGCTGTCGGACCCTTCCGAAAGAGCGCGCCCCGCACGCCGGGCAGCCTACTGCATCATGGCCTCTAGCCGGGCCGTCAGCGCAACGAACCCCTCGTCGAGCCATGCCCGGGCCGCATCCGCCCGGGTCACGTAGGCTTCGAGATAGGGCGTTGCGGGCGGCCAGGCCTCGGCGATCTGCCCGGCATAGGTGTAGATCGAAAGAAGCGCCGCCGCGAACAGCACCACCACGGCGAAGCCGATGCGGAAGCCGCGCCGCCCCGCCCGCGGATCGCCGTCGTAGGCAGAAGGCCCGGGGCGCGGCGCCGGGATCGGGTCATCGCCCGCGCGCAGGCTGGAATTGATCTCGTCGATGTCGGGCAGCAGGTCGCGGCGGGAGCCCGGCGGCGTCACCGTGGTGGGCAGCGCCTTGGCGAGCGTATCGGGTGCCGGGCGCCCGCGCCCGGGAGACGGCCGGCGGGGGCGCGCCTCGCCGGCCTCGTCCAGCCCGAGATCGGGCTGGCTCTCGAGCCCTGCCTCGCGGGCCTGTGCCGCGAAGGCCGCCTCCTCGCGCAGCACCTCGGCGACCGACGGGTCGAGCCGGCGACGCGCCCGCCCGCCCTCGCCGACGGCCTTGGCCGCCTCGGGGGCGTCTCGCAGGTACGGGCGCTCTTCCTGCTCCCGGGCCGGGGCCGCGGGTTCGGCTTCGAACACCTCGTAACCGAGATCCTCCGCCAGTTCGGCGTCGTATTCAGCCGGGCGCTGGAACCACGTCTGACCGCAATTGGAGCACTGAACGTCGCGCCCCTCCTCCGGGATCAGATCGTCGGACACCTCGTACTGGGCATCGCAGTTCGGGCAAACAAGCCGCATTCACGCCCCTTGCGCGCGGATTGCCGCCGACGCGCCCCAAAAGAACCTCGTGCACTATTAACAACCTCACCCCGCGAGGGGAAGGATTTGCCCGCCCCATGATTGCATGCGTTGCGGCAGTGGGGCAGAAGTGCCAGCCTGACGAGCAGCGCCGGTACGCGCCGCCGGCCGAATGGTCCGATGCGCAGGCGCCGGCGGCCCACGGAGCCGATCGGCCGGCCACGCGCAGGGCAGGAGCGAAAGGGAGTGCGAATACCGTGATCGAGCTGGAAGACGTGGCCTACAGCTATGGCGGGGGAGAATTGCTCTCCGGGGTCACGCTGAAGCTCGAACCGGGATCCTTCCATTTCCTGACCGGGCCCTCGGGTGCGGGCAAGACGACCTTTCTCAAGCTCTGCTACGGGGAGCTCATGGCCACCGCGGGGCAGGTCCTGCTTTTCGGTGCGGATACCCGCGCCATGGACCGTGACGCCATCGCCCTCACCCGCCGTCGCATCGGGATCGTCCACCAGGATTGCCAGTTCCTCGATCATCTTCCGGTGGCCGAGAACGTTCTGCTGCCGGTCACGGCATCGGGGCGCGAGCCCTCCTCCCATGCCCGCGATCTCGAGGATCTGCTCGGCTGGGTGGGCCTAAAGCGCCACGCCGGCGCACTGCCGCCCTCGCTCTCGGGGGGCGAACGGCAGCGGGCGGCGCTGGCCCGTGCGGTGATCATGTCGCCCGAGATCGTGCTGGCCGACGAGCCCACCGGGAACATCGACTGGGAAATGTCCAAGCGCCTGCTGACACTGCTTATCGAGCTCAACCGGATGGGCAAGACCGTGCTGGTGGCAACCCACGATCTCAACCTGATCCGCGCCGCGAAGGCGCAGGTTTCGGCGCGCGTTCTCCGCATTGCCGCGCGTCGGGTCCAGCTTGCCGGGGCCGACCTGTGAACCGCCTCCTTCTCCTGGCCGGGAGCCTGCTCGCCGTAGATCCGCAGGCCGACCGCGCCGTCCCGCCCACCGGCTTCACCGCCCGGCTCACCGTTTTCGCTGCCGGCGCAATGGCGTTTCTCGCCGTCTTCGCGCTTGCGCTCTCGCTGGCCACCGGGCGCCTCGCCGACCGCTGGTCGGAGGAGCTGGCGCGCACATCCACGTTGCGGATTTCGGCCCCCGCCGGAGAGGTGGAGGCGCAGACAGCGGCCGCACTGCGCGTGCTCGAAACGACGGAGGGCGTGGCCTCGGCGCGGCCACTCACCGCCGACGAACAGCGCGCCCTGCTCGAGCCCTGGTTCGGCGCGGACCTGCCGGTAGAGACGCTGCCCATCCCGCAACTCATCGAGATCGTGGAGAGCGACGAAGGCTTCGACGCCCAGGGCCTGCGCCTGCGCCTCTCGGCGGAGGTTCCCGGCGCGGTGCTTGACGACCACACCCGCTGGCGGCGACCGCTGGTGGAGGCCGCGACCCGCATCAGGCTGATGGGCTGGCTGGCCCTTGTGCTGATCGCGGGAGCCACTGCAGCGATGATCACGCTGGCCGCCAACGCCGCGCTGGCCGCCAATGCGCAGGTGATCCGCGTGCTGCGCCTCGTCGGCGCGCGCGACTCCTACATCGCGGGCGCATTCGTGCGCCGCTTCACGGTGCGCGCCTTCGCCGGGGCCGGCATCGGCACGCTGGCAGGCATGGCCGCGGTGGCACTGCTGCCGCGCGCTGATGCCGCGGGCGGCTTTCTCACCGGGTTGGGCTTCCAGGGCGCGCATTGGCTCTGGCCGCTTGCCGTTCCCCCCCTCGCAGCGGTCGTGGGCTGGGCGGCGACGCGCTGGGCCGCACGCCGGATGCTGGAGCAGACCACGTGAGCGCTGCCTCCGGCCTGCTGCAATGGCTGCGCTCGCTTGCCTTCGTCGCCCAGATGTATGCCGCCATGGGTGTCCTGGCGCTGGCCTACGCGCCATGGGCCGCCCTCGACCGGCGGGGCGCCTATGCCGGCATCCGCGCCTATTCCCGCTACGTGCGCTGGAGCGCCGGCTGGATGGTGGGGCTGCGCTCAGAGATCCGCGGGCCGGTGCCGGAGGGCGAAGTGCTGATCGCCGCCAAGCACCAGAGCTTCTTCGACATCATCCTCCTCATCTCGGTGCTGCCGCGCCCGAAATTCATCATGAAATCCTCGCTGCGATGGGCGCCGCTCTTTGGCTGGTACGCGCTGCGGATCGGTTGCGTGCCGGTGGAGCGGGGCCGGCGCGCTCAGGCCATCGCGCAGATGCAAGCGGGCGTCGCCTCGGGCCGGGCGCTGCCCGGCCAGCTCATCATCTACCCGCAGGGCACGCGGGTCGCCCCGGGCGCCTGCCTGCCCTACAAGATCGGCGCGGGCGTCTTGTACGAGAGCCTCGGTCAGCCATGCGTGCCGGCCGCCACCAATGTCGGCGTGTTCTGGCCCCGAACCGGGATCGGGCGGAAGCCCGGCCTCGCGGTCGTGGAGTTTTTGCCCGAGATCGCCCCCGGCCTGGCCGTTCCCGCCTTCATGGAGCGGCTGGAACAGGAGGTGGAGGACGCCTCGGGGCGGCTCATGCAGGAGGCGGGCTTCGTGGCGTCCGGTCGCGTTTCCGCCACGGGTGCTCCCCGGCCAACTCGGACGCGGCCGAAGGCACACGCCGAGGGCCCGCCGCGGTCCGGCGGCGACGGGCACCCGACAGCCTGAAGAGGTCACGCCGATGGCCCGGCCCGGCCGCAGCGATTGCCTCTCGGGGCCGGCGGAAAACCGCGAGGCGCGCCGAGCGGGTTCCAGTCGCGATGGCGGGAGCGGCAGTCGGCGAGAGGCACGGCCGCGTGCGCCTGCCCATGGTGGGGCCCAAGGGTGGAGGCCCAACGGCTGAAGCTTGCTCGCGACCTCAGGCGGCGAGCCCCCTGGCGCCCAGCCCGAGGTATTTCTTGCGCCGGTCGGCAACCAGCTTTTTCGCCGGCATGCCCTCCAGTTCGGCCAGCATCCCGGCGATTCCATCGCCCACCGAGGCGATGGCCTGTTCGCGCCCCCGGTGCGCGCCGCCGCGCGGCTCGGCGATGATCCGGTCGCAGACGCCCAGCTGCTTGAGATCCTGTGCCGTCAGCCGAAGCGCATCGGCCGCCTCGCGCATCTTCTCGGCGTCCTTCCACAGGATGGAAGCGCATCCTTCGGGCGAGATCACCGAGTAGACCGAGTGTTCGAGCATGGCCACGCGGTTGGCCGAGGCAAAGGCGACCGCGCCGCCGGAGCCGCCCTCCCCGATGATGACCGAGACGAGCGGCACACCCAGCTGGAGGCATTTCTGCGTTGAGCGCGCGATCGCTTCCGACTGGCCCCGCTCCTCGGCCCCTTTGCCGGGGTAGGCGCCGGGCGTATCGACGAGCGTGATGACCGGCAGCCCGAAGCGATCGGCCAGATCCATCAGCCGGACCGCCTTGCGATAGCCCTCCGGACGCGCCATGCCGAAGTTGCGCTCGATCCTGCTCTGGGTGTCGTGCCCCTTTTCGTGGCCCAGAACCACCACGGGCCGGTCGCGGAACCGCGCCAGCCCGCCCATCACGGCGTCGTCCTCGGCGAAGGCCCTGTCCCCGGCCAGCGGGGTGTACTCGGTGAAGAGCGCCTCGATGTAATCCTTCGTGTGCGGGCGTTCGGGGTGGCGGGCCACCTGGCATTTCCGCCAGGGCGAGAGGTTGCGGTAGAGATCGGCCAGCAGGTCGGCAGCCTTCTTGTCGAGCGCGGCGGCCTCGGCCTCCACATCCATCTCCGCGTTGGCACGGGCGAGCGCGCGCAGCTCCTCCGCCTTGCCCTCGATCTCGGCGAGGGGTTTTTCGAATTCCAGGTAGTTGGTCATGAACGCTCCGTCGCGGCTCGGCCGCATATAGTGGCGGCGCGGCTCGATTTGCAATTGCAACGGCACGGGCGCCGAGGCGCGCCGACACGCGCGAATCCGCCGCGAAACTGCTATGCTTCGCGCCAGCGCTCCGTGCGCCCGCGCGAAAGGAGGAGACAATGCCCGATATCGAGATCCGCGAGCTGCCGGCGATGACGGTCGTCGGCGTGCCGCACTCTGGCCCCTATCACCGGATCGCACCCGCCTTCGAGGCGCTCGGCCGTATCCTCGGCGAAGCCGATGCCCACGGCGCCGCCCGCGGCTGGCTCGGGCTCTACCACGACAGCCCCGAGACGACTCCGGAGGCCGAACTGCGCAGTCATGCGGCAGCGGTCTGGGCGGGGGGCGCGCCGGTGCCCGAAGGGCTGAAAACGATCGAAGTTCCCGGCGGGCGCTATGCCGTGCTCACGTACCGCGGCCCCTACGAGGGGCTCGCCGAGGCCTGGCACAGCTTCACGCCGGAAGCGATCGCCGCGGCGGGCGGGGCGAGCCTGCGCGACGCTGCCGCCATGGAGATCTACGTCGATGACCCGCAAAGCGTTCCGCCCGGGCAGGCGCGCACCGAGCTTTGCCTCGCCGTGCTCTGAGGCCCTCCCGCCGGGGCGGCACCGGCAACTCGGCGTGGAGGATCGTTCGGCCGCACCGCGTCTTGGCGGTGCGCCGCGCCATTTCCGGTGCGCCGCGCGGAGAAGGGTGAGGCCCCGGTGCAGGACCGGGGCCCGAGGCGCCTTCTCAGCCGGCGGCGGCGATCATCTCGGCCTGTTTCACGATCACCTCGGCCTGCTTGATCGAGGCAATGTCGATCAGCCGGCCCTTGTAGGTGACCGCGCCCTTGCCCTCGGCCTTGGCCTGCTCCATCGCCGCGATGATCTCGCGGGCCTCGGTCACGGCCTTCTCGGACGGCGTGAAGATCTCGTTGGCCATCTCCACCTGCTTGGGATGGATCGCCCACTTGCCCACCATGCCCAGCGTTGCCGAGCGCAGCGCCTGGGCCTTGAAACCCTCGTCGTCGGAGAAATCGCCGAAGGGGCCATCCACGGGCAGGACGCCGTGGGTCCGGCAGGCCGCCACGATGTTGGCCTGCACCCAGTGCCAGGGGTCGGACCAGTATTTCTGGCCCTCGTGGTGCATGTAGTAGTTTTCCTGCGTGCCGCCGATGCCGGTGGTCTGCATGCCCATGTGCGCGGCGAAGTCGGCGGCGCCGAGGCTCATGGCCTGCATGCGCGGCGAGCTGGCCGCGATTTCCTCGACATGGGAGATGCCGGCAGCGGTTTCGATGATCACCTCGAAGGTCAGCGGGGTCTTGCGCCCGGTGGCCGCCTCGATGGACGTCACCAGCGCGTCGACGGCATAGACATCGGCGGCGCGGCCGGCCTTGGGAATCATGATCTGGTTGAGCCGGTCGGAGCCCTTCTCCAGCAGGTCGACGACATCGCGGTACCAGTAGGGCGAATCGAGCCCGTTGATGCGCACGCTGAGATACTTGTTGCCCCAATCGATCTCGTGGGTGGCGGCAACCACGTTGGCGCGGGCCTTCTCCTTGTCGTCGGGAGCCACGGAATCCTCGAGATCGAGGTTGATGACGTCGGCGGCGCTCGTCGACATCTTCTCGAACAGCTCCGGGCGGGACCCCGGGCC
>CAYXOX010000098.1:0-11544 GCA_964466745.1 uncultured Rhodobacterales bacterium | reverse complement strand
GATGAGCCGACCACCGCGCTCGACGTGACGGTGCAGGCCCAGATCCTTTCGCTGCTCGACGATCTGCGGCGCGAGCGGGGCCTCGCGATCATCTTCATCACCCATGATTTCGGCGTCGTGGGCCAGCTGTGCGACCGTGTGGCCGTGATGTACGCCGGGCGCATCGTGGAGGAGGGGCCGACCCGCGCGATCCTCGATGCGCCGCGCCACCCCTACACCGCGCGGCTCATGGCCTGCGTGCCCGAACTCGGCGGCGGCCGCCGCCGGCTCGAGGCCATTCCAGGCCTGCCACCGGCGGTGAACGCGCTGCCGCCGGGCTGCGCCTTCGCACCGCGCTGCGACCGGGCGCAGCCCGAGTGCAGCGCGGGCGAGATCGCGCTGGAGCCCGCGGGAAGCGATCGGGCGGTGCGCTGTCTCTTTCCCGTGAACCTCAAGGAGGCCGCCGAATGACCCCGCCAGCGCTGCGTCTCGAGAACCTCTCCAAGACGTTCCCGCTCGGCCGCAGCCTCTTCGGCCCGCAGCGGGAAGGCGTGCGCGCGGTGCATCCCGTTTCGCTCGAGGTGGCAAAGGGCGAGACACTGGGCATCGTGGGCGAGTCGGGCTGCGGAAAATCGACGCTGGCGCGGATGCTGGTGGGGCTGCTCGAACCCAGCTCGGGCAGTATCGAGATCGAGGGCGCCGCGCTCGACAACGCCGACCCGGCGGTTTTCGGCAAGCGCATCCAGTACGTCTTCCAGGATCCGATCAGCAGCCTCAACCCACGAAAGACCATCCGCCAGATCATCGAGGGGCCGCTGAAGCTGCTGCACGGGATGGACAGGGCCGCCCGGGCGCGGCGCATCTCGGAGATCTTCGAGACGGTCAGCCTGCGGGAGGAGTTTCTCGACCGCTACCCGCACGAGTTCTCGGGGGGGCAGGCGCAGCGCATCGGCATCGCCCGGGCGCTCGCCGCCGAAGCGCGGATCCTGATCCTCGACGAGCCGGTCTCGGCGCTCGACGTCTCCGTCCAGGCCCAGGTGCTCAACCTGCTGGCCGACCTCAAGGAAAGGCTGGGGCTCACCTATCTCTTCATCAGCCACGATCTTGCCGTTGTGGAGGCGGTCTCCGACCGCATCGCCGTGCTCTACTTCGGCTCGGTGGTGGAGCTGGGCCGCGCCGAGGACGTGTTCCGCGCGCCGCGCCATCCCTACACGAGGCTGCTCGCCGAAAGTGCGCCGGTCGTCGGCCGCCCGCTGACCGCTCCCGAGGCGAGGGAAACCGAACTCCCCGATCCGCTGAATCCGCCCACGGGGTGCGCCTTCCGCGCCCGCTGCCCGCGTGCCGCCGCGCGATGCGCAGAGGAGGTGCCGCGCCTTTCCTCCGGGTCGTCCGCGGCGCCCGCCCATGCGGCCGCCTGCCACTTCCCGCTGGATGCGCCCACGGCGGAGGATGCGCCCGCTGCAGACTGAACGCCGGCCCGCCTCCGCGCGCTCCGGTTTCAGTCGCGCGCGACGTGGGAGCGGCGGAGCACCAGAGGGCAGTCCATGCGCACCTGCGCCTCCTCCGTGTCACCCGATCCGAGCAGGCTGCGGGCACACCACTGGCCCATCTCGCGGTGGGGGAGCAGCACCGTCGACAACGCCGGCGAGAGATGCTGCGCCACCTCCTGATCGTCGTACCCCATCACCGCGACGTCCTGGGGAATGCGCAGCCCGCGTTCCTTGAGCGCCTCGTAGCAGCCGATCGCCATCAGGTCGTTCGCGCAGAAGATCGCCTCGGGGCAGGGGCCTTCCGCAAGCAGCCTGAGCGTCGCGCGGTAGCCCCCGCTCGGCAGGAAGTTGCCCTCCACGATCAGCGACGGGTCCACCGGCAGGGCGGCGGCGCGAAGGGCCCGCTCGTACCCCTCCATGCGCTGGTCGGACGCTTCCATCCAGGGCTCGCCGGAAATGAAGGCGATCCGCCGGTAGCCTGCCGCGAGAAGAGCCTCGGTCGCCGCCTGCCCGCCGCGCCGCTCGGCCGGCACCACAGAGGGAAAGCGGGGTTCGGCCTCGTAGCAGTTGAGCAGCGAGGCGCGATGCCGCGAGAGCGCCTCGGGCGGGGTCACCTGCCGCGTCAGGATCGAGCCGTAGATGACGCCGCGCACCCTGTCGCGCGACCATTTCTTGAGAACTTCCGCCTCGTAGTCGCGGTTGCCGCCCGTCATCACGATCTCGGCGATCACGTCGTTCTTCCAGGCCTCTTCCTGGATGCCCTCTATCGAGATCGCCGCGAAGGGGCTCGTTGCGATCTCGTCCAGCATCACGCCGAGCACGCCGAGCCCGACCGATTTCGGCGGCCTGCCGGCGGCGCGGGGGCGGTAGCCGAGCGTGGCCACTGCATCGAGCACCCGCTTGCGCGTTTCCGCGCTGATGCGCATGCCTTCCAGCCCGTTGAGCACGAAGGAAACGGTGGACTGCGAGACCCCCGCATGCACCGCGACATCCTTCATCGTCACGCGGCTGGAATTCGCCTCGGGGGAGTCTGCCATGCCTGCGCCATGCCTCTTGCCATCCGCTAATTAATATTGCTAATAATTTTAGCACAAGAGGATTCGCCATTCGTCGGGGAGGACGCGGTGCGCGACGCGAAACGCTGGCAATTGCGAGAGTCGCAGGCCGCCTGGCTGCTGCTGGCGCCGTTTCTCGTCACCTACGGGCTGTTTCTCGTCTACCCGTTCTTCCGCGGCTTCTGGATAAGCCTGCACGACTGGAACCTGCTCGCCGTCGCCTTCAACCCCGACGCCAAGCAATTCGTCGGCCTTCGCAACTACGAGCGCGTGATGTGGGGCCGCAACATCGAGTGGGGGCTTCTCGCCGCGCCGCTCTGGCAGGGCCTCGGGCTCGCCGGGCTCGCGCTTTCGGTGCTTCTCCACCGGTGGGGCCGCCTGAGCCGGTTCAATGCCGTGGCGCTCGGGGTGGGCTCGGCGCTGCTCGTCCTGCTGCCCGGCTTCCACCCCGGCGAGGGCGGCCGGTGGTACGATCGGCGCTTCTGGCCCACGGTGGGCAACACGATCCTCTTCGTCGCCTGGGCGGTGCCGGGCGTGACCATCTCGGCGCTGGTGCTCGCGGCCGCCACGAACCGCGAGACCAGGGCGATGGGCATTCTGCGCACGCTGTTCTTTCTCAGCCAGGTGCTTTCGGTGACGGTGGTCACGCTGATCTGGCAGATCATGTTTTCGCCGCGGCAGGGCCTGATCGCCAACGTGACCGAGGTCCTCGGCGGCACGCCGATCAACTGGCTGACCGACCAGCAGTTCGCCATGGCGGCCATCGTCATCGCCACGATCTGGTGGTCGCTCGGGATCGCGATGATCCTGTTCCTCGCGGGCCTGCAGGACATCTCGCAAGACATCTACGAGGCCGCCGCGCTCGACAACGCGCGGGGCGTGCGCGCGTTCTGGTTCGTCACGCTGCCCAACCTCAAGCGCACGATCACCCTCGTGGTCGTGCTGCAGATCATCCTGCACTTCCAGGTCTTCGGGCAGGCGCACCTGATGACCCAGGGCGGCCCGAACGATACCACCCAGGTGCTGGTGCGATACATCTACCAGACGGGCTTCCGCGACAGCGAGCTTGGGCGCGCCTCGGCGATGGCCGTGTTCCTCTTCGTCATCATGGGTACCTTCTCGGCCATCCAGTTCATCGTCGGTCGGGAGAAGGACGGATGAACCGCGGCTACGGATGGCTCGTGCTCGCGCTCTCGGTGCCGGCCTTCGTCTGGCTGGTGCCGACGATCTGGATGCTCTCCCTCTCGCTCCAGCCCAACGAGGTGCTGGCGCGGACGACGTCCACCACATTTTTCGGGCTCGTGCCGATCCCGTTCACCTTCGAGAACTACGCCGCCCTCTTCGCCTTCGGGCAGACGCCGTGGTGGTTTCTCAACTCGGTGATCGTCGCGCTCGGCATGACGCTGGGCGTGCTGGCCGTCTCGACAACGGCGGGCTACGCGCTCGCGCGGCTCGACTTCCCGTTCAAGACGGGGATCACGCTGATCTGCCTGATCGGGCTGATGGTGCCCGAACAGGCGGTGTTCATTCCGCTCTACACGATGTTCGCCGACTTCGGCTGGCACAACAGCTACCACGCGCTGATCCTTCCACGCATGGCGGTGCCGATCGGCGTGTTCCTGATGATGCAGTTCTTCAAGGGCATCCCGAAGGACATCGAGGAGGCCGCCCGGCTCGACGGGGTGGGATGGCTCAAAATCTTCTGGTTCGTCATGCTGCCGCTGGCGCGGCCGGCGATGATGACGCTCGCGATCCTGACCTTCCTCTATGCCTGGAACGACTACCTCTGGCCGCTGGTCTCGGCGCAGCAGCGGGAATACTTCACCATCACGCTGGGGCTCGCGAGCATCCAGTCGAACTTCGCGCAATCGGAAGGGCTCGGCCGCGTCATGGCCTCGGGCGTCATCGCCTCGCTTCCGGTCGTCATCCTGTTCCTCGTCTTCCAGCGGTACGTGGTGCAGGCCATGACTGCCGGCGGATCGAAGGGCTGAAAAGCACATCCATGGGAGGAAACCAATGAAACATGTGCTCCTGACGGCAGCCGCCGTCGCCACGTTCGCCACCGGCTCGGTTGCGCAGGAGGTGACCCTCGGTCGCTTCTTCGGCGCATGCGAGGATGCGGGCACCGACACCACGACAAGCGTCGGGGAGGCCTGCATCATCCAGTCGATCATCAATGCCGCGGATGCAGAGCTCGACGGCATCACGATCAACACCCTGCCCACCGACTGGGGCAACTACTACGACCAGATCAAGGCGGCCTACGCCGGCGGCACGCCGCCCGACGTGCACGTGATGCACCGTCACAGGGTCCCGGAGTTCGCGGGGCTCGGCGCCATCGCCGAGATCTCCGCCGATCTCGAGGCCGCGGGCATCGACCCCTCGGACTGGAGCGAGAACGCGCTGGCCGCGGTGAGCTTCAACGGCGGCATCTACGGGGTGCCGATGGATTTCCACGCCAATCTCTGGCACGTCAACATGGACATCATGGCCGAGGCCGGGCTCGTCGAGAACGGCGCACCAGTGCTGCCTTCCTCGCCAGAAGAGCTTCTCGCGCACGCCCAGCAGGTGAAGGACGCCACCGGAAAGGACTATCTCGCCGCCGACTTCGCGCAATTCCCCATCGGCGTGCGGCTGGTGCTGGCACTGATGTGGCAGCAGAACGCCAACATCTTCACCGAGGACGGCACCGCGACAATCAACACGCCCGAGGCGCAGAACGCCGTCGAGGCGATCACTCAGCTCTTCGACGCAGGCCTCGCCGACCCGCAGCTCAACTACGCCGACAGCCAGCAGGCATTCCTCAACGGCGAGGCTGCCGTGCTCGTGAACGGGACCTGGGTGGTGGATTTCTACGCCGCGGAGGCCGCGAAGGAGGAAGTCGCGCTCGACAGCTACTACGTTGCCGATTTCCCGACGCTGTTCGAAACGGGGGCCACCTGGGCCGACAGCCACATGTGGGCCATCCCCTCGACCCTTGGCGGCGAGGAGAAGGCGGCCGCGCTCAAGGTGCTGGCCTTCATCAACGACCACAACATCGACTGGGCCCGCACCGGGCACATGGCGGTGCGCAATTCCGTCGTCGAAAGCGCGGCATACAACGCGCTGCCGCACCGCGACCAATACGCCGGCACCGCGGCCATCGCGCGCGATACCCCGCCCTCGGAACGCTACGGCGCGATCCAGGACGTGCTGAACCGCGAGCTCCAGGCGATCTGGCTCACCGGGAAGCCGGTGGCCGACGCGCTGGCCGATGCCGAGCTCGAAGTGCAGGACCTGCTTGACCGCTGAGCGCACGCCACGCCCCCGCCGGGTTCAGCCCCGGCGGGGGCAACGCCGCACTGCCGGCAGCCGGGGAAAGACATGGACCGCTGGACCGAATCCGAGGCGAGGGAGTGGTGGAACGCGCGTCCGTGGGTCTGCGGTTTCAACTATCTGCCCTCCTCCGCCGTGAACTTCATCGAGATGTGGCATGGCGAGAGCTTCGACATGCCCACCATCGAACGCGAACTCGGCTGGGCGGCCGAGATCGGTTTCAACGCCGTGCGCGTGAACCTGCCGTTTCTCGGCTGGCGCCACGACCGCGACGGCCTCATCGGCAGGCTCGACAGGTTCATGGGCGCTGCCGCCGCGCGCGGGATCGACACAGTTCCGGTGCTTTTCGACGATTGCGGGTTCGGCGGCGAGGAGCCGGTGTGGGGGCCGCAGCCCGCCGCGGTTCCGGGCATCCACAACAGCCGGGCCGTCGCCTCGCCGGGCCGCGAGGCCGTGCTCGACCACGCTCTGCGCCCGGCTCTCGAGGCCTATGTGCGCGACGTGGTGGGGCAGTTTCGCGCCGACGGTCGCGTCCTCTACTGGGATCTCTACAACGAGCCCGGCAACCGGATGGACTTCGACCGCACCGCCTATGCGCAATTCGATGCCGCGCTCGAAGACCAGGCACTTTCACTGATGGAATCCTGTTTCACCTGGGCGCGCGACGCGGCGCCGGACCAGCCCGTCGCCGTCGCCGCCTGGACGACGCCGTTGCCCGGCCAGGATGCGCACCCATACCAGACAGCCATAGACCGGGCCTCGCTACGGCTCTCGGATCTCGTCACCTTCCACGCCTACTGGAACCGGGACCGCGTCGAACGGTTCATCAACTATCTGGAGGTGCTCGACCGCCCGATCATCTGCAGCGAATGGATGGCCCGGGCGGTGGACAGCCGGATCTCCGACCAGCTCGGGCTCTTCCACGACCGCGGGGTGGGATGCTTCCAGTGGGGCCTCGTGAAGGGCCGCACGCAAACCTGGCTGCCCTGGCCCGACGACCTCGTGCGCGCCCACGGCGGCACGCCCGACCGCGACGTCTGGTTCCACGATCTGCTGCACGAGGACGGCAGCCCCTACGATGCGGCCGAGGTGGAGACGGTTCGCCGCCTCACCCGCCCTGCCGGCCGGAGCGCGAGACGAACCGCCACTTGAAACCCGGCCTTCGCGCGGTGGCGCGCGGCGAAGCCAGCCCGGTGCGGATGTTCCGCGGTGGCGGCGCTGTGGGCAGCGCGCCGCCGGTCGGGTTTCTCGTCCGGGCTCGCTGGTCTACCCTCGGCCGTCAACGGCGGCCGCCCGAGGCAGGCCGGCAAAGCGGATCGAGAGGAGCGACCCGATGCCCCTGAAGGAAACCGCCGTCTTCGTCGAGGACGCGGCACGCGCCGAGGCCGCGGCCGCGCGCGAGGCGCTGACGACGGCGGAAACCAGCTTCGACGGCGAGCGCGAGGTGGCCCGCCGGCTCGGCGCGCGTCTCGAAGGCGACATCGCGCTCTTCGGCTTCTGGACACCCGATCTGCTCGATGCGCGCGTTCCTTCGGGCGACATCTTCCTCGAGATCCTGAGGCCGGCCGAGCCGCTTGACCTTACCCGCGCGCACCAGTCTGTCCGGTTCGAGCGCGCCTGGGTGCCCGTCATCCGCGACGAGTCGCACTGCTTCAGCGCGGTCGCCGGGCTGAAGGCCGGCAACCGCGACGAGATCGGCGATTTCTACGCCCTGGCCTGGCGCGATGCGGAGGACAGGTGGCACAGGATTCTAGATCCGCTCGCCATGTCGCTGCCGTTCGGCGCGATGGCCCCGGCGGAACTCTACGACACGTCCGGCATGCAAGCGGCGCGGGCGGATCTCGATTACTACGCGGCCCTCGGCGGAGAGGCGCCGGTGAAACTGGGGCCGCCGACGAACATCCTTCAGATCCACGTCCCCACGGCCACGGCCGGCGGCACCCTCGCCAGCCTGACGCGCCACTACCAGCGGCTGGCCGAGCGGGTGGCGCGCGATCTGCCGATCGAACCCGCCGACCAGCTCTTTCTCGGTTACGATGCGGTTCAGCTTCTGCCGGTGGAGCCCACCACCGTCCACGAGGCCGGCCCCGATTTCTGGCAGGAGGACGCGGGCACCGGCGACAGTGTGAAGGTTTCGCTTCTGCGGCCGGACACGACCAACTGGGGCTATGACGTGGTGATCTCGGGAATGGCCACTGTGAACCCCGTCCTTCTCGAGAGCGGGCGCCCGGATGAACTGGTCGATCTTGCGGGAGTGCTGCACAACTTCCCGGGAACGCCCAAGAAGCTGATCCTCGACGTGGTGTTCGGTCATGCCGACAACCAGGGGCTGCGGGCGCTGAACGGCCACTTCTTTGCCGGGCCCAACATGTACGGCCAGAATCTCGACTACCAGAACCCCGCGGTGCGGGCGATCCTTCTCGAGATGCAGCGCCGCAAGGTGAACTTCGGCGCCGACGGCGTAAGGGTGGACGGCGCGCAGGATTTCAAGTGGTGGGATGCCGCCACCCAGGAGCTGCGCCACGACGACGACTACCTGCAATCCATGGCGGACATCGTGCAGGAGGTTGGCGGCGCGCGCTTCCGGCCCTGGTTCGTCTTCGAGGATGGCCGGCCCTGGCCGGAGGAAGACTGGGAGCTTTCCTCCACCTACCGCTCGGTGATCGACACCCAGCGGGACGACGACGTGTTCCAGTGGGGCCCGCTGACCTTCGCCCACAACACGCCGTTCCTCTACACGTTCTGGCTTTCCAAGTTCTGGCGCATCCGTGAGATGGTCTCGTCGGGCGCGAACTGGATCTCTGGCACCTCGAACCACGACACGCTGCGGCGGGGCACGCAGGTGAGCCCCAAGCTGAACGTGAACACGCGGCTGGGCCGGACGCGGATGGAAATCCTCGACATGGCCTACGACAACCCGGCCGTGCACGTGCTCACCTACGTCGCCATGCCGGGCGTGCCGATGGATTTTCTGAACGCCATGGCGCGGGCGAGCTGGGGTTTCATCCGCAACCAGGACGACCGCTACGGGGTGAAGGTCGTGGCGGAGGAGGCGATCAGCCTGAAATGGCAGGTAGACGAGTACAGCTACTCGGTGCCCGGCAACTTCCGGCGCCTCAAGGCGCTGGGTTTCGAGACCCGCGAAGAGCTGGCACGGTTCTTCGAGTTCCTGCCGGCGCTGGTGGAGGTCACCGAGTACAATCTCGCCGAGATCGCGCGGCTTCTGAACGCGTCCGAGCCCACGCTTGCCGGGCCCGACTTCTCGGAGGTATCCCTCAAGGAGATCGCCCGCGCCTGGATGGACGACATGCACGAATACTGCAACGTGTCGAACTCCATCCCCTCGCTCGATGCGGGGCAGGCTGCCTTCTGCCTCGATCTGCGCAGGTTCCGCCGGGCGCGGCCTTGGCTGCGGGGCAACTATGGCCCGCGCGACCGGTTCGACTACGTCCAGCCCATCGACGGGCGCACGCTGTTCACCTCGTTGCGCCACGGGCCTGATGGCGAGCAGGTTTTCGCCGTGACCCACATGGAGGGCGCGCCCACTGCGGAACTCGACCCGCTGACCCTGCCCGTGGAAGGGATCGGCGGCACCGGCTGGCGCCTCGCACTGCGAACGCCCTCGATTGGCGCGGACTATCTCGGCGGGCCGATCGTGCTGAAGGACGCCATGTCGCTCGTCTACCTGCGCGGCGGTGCCGGGTGAGCATCCGCGCGGCGGCGGCATTCCCTGCCGCCAGCCGTTGCCGCGCGCCGCGATGCGGGCGACGTCAGCCGGCGAGAGCGCCGGAGAGATAGGCCACCGCCGATGCCGGCGTGGCGATCCGTGGGTAGTCGGATTCGGGGATGTCGACGCCCAGCCGCTCGTGAAGTGCGGAGACGAGGTTGAGCACATCCATCGAGTCGAGCTCGAGATCTTCCTGGATATGGTCGTCGTCGCCCACCGTCTCCGGGTCGATATCCGGTGCGACGCGGGCGATTTCCTGAAGGAACGCGGCGCGGAGATCCTCGGGTGTCATAGCTCCTCCGGTGATTGGATAGCCTCTTCGAACGTGGACACGAAGCGGTTGGCACCGCGCCCGTCGACCACGCGGTGATCCACGGAAACGGTGAGCGTGAGGGTTCTGCGCGGCACGATATCCTCGCCCACGACCCAGGGCCGAAGCTGCGGTGCGCCGATGCCGACGAGCGCCACCTGCGGCGGGAAGATGACGCCCGACATCGCCTCCGCCCCGCTCTCGCCCAGCGCGGAGACGGTGATGGTGCCCTGCGTCATCTCCGCGTTGCGCAGCCGCCCGGCCCTGGCGCGTGTCACCAGATCGCGCATCCCGCGCATGGTCGCGGCGAGATCGAGGCTCTCGGCCTTCATCAGCGCGGGGGCGACGAGCCCGCCGCCCCTGAGCGCCACGGCGACGCCTGCATTGACGGAACTCGCCGGGGTGAAGCCCGTTTCGTCGTCGTAGTGCCCGTTGAGCTCCGGTGCGCGGGTGGCGGCGACCACCGTGGCGCGCACGACGGCTGCGCCGAGCAGGATGCGCTCGGCGGGCGATACCTCGGCGTTCCGCGCTTCGAGGAAGCTCGCAAGCTCTTCGATGTCGATCGTGTGGGACAGGTAGAAATGCGGGATCGTTCGCTTCGAGCGGCTCATCGCGGCGGCGATGGCCTTGCGCATTTCGGCCATGTCCGGGCCCTTGCGCGCGGTCGTCGCGCCTTCGCCCGCTCCGGCGCCTGCCGCCGCGGCCTCGACGTCGGCGAGCAGGATCGCGCCGCCCGACCCGCTTCCCGCGACACTCGCCGGGTCGATCCCCTTCTCCCGTGCGAAGGCGCGGGCAGCCGGCGAGATGGCGCGCCGGTCGCCTCCCGGCGATCCGGGAGCGCCCTCCAACCGGGCGGGGGGCGTCGCCGGGCGCGGCTCCGGGGCGGGGGCTTCCTCGCGGGCCGCTTTCGGCTCCGGGGCCGGCTCGGCCGCGGGCTGCGTCGCGGGCAGGTCTTCCGCGCCGGGCGCGGGCTCGCCTTCCCCGAGGATGATTGCGAGCGGCGCGCCGACGGGCAAGGTCTGGCCGAGTTCGGCGGTCAGCTCGCTCACCGTGCCTTCCTCGAAGGTCTCGATCTCGATCGCGCCCTTCTGGGTTTCGACCACCGCTACGACATCGCCGCGCGCCACCCGTTCGCCCGGCTTGACGAGCCACTCCACGAGTTTGCCCGACTCCATGTCGGACCCGAGCGAGGGCATGGCGAATACCCCCATCTCAGCGCCCCATCTGTGCCCGGGCGGCGGCAACGATCTGCGGCACCTGCGGGATCGCGGCATCCTCGAGATGCTTGGGGTAGGGGATCGGCACCTCCGCCGAGCACACGCGGCCCACCGGCCCGTCGAGCGACCAGAACGCCTGTTCGACGATCCGAGCCGTGATCTCGGCGGCGAGCGAGCCGGAACGCCAGCCCTCGTCCACGATCACCGCGCGGCGGGTCTTGGCGACGCTGGCCATGATCGTGGCGTCGTCGAGCGGGCGCAGGCTGCGCAGGTCCACCACCTCGGCAGAGATCCCTTCGCCGGCGAGCGCCTCGGCGGCTTCGAGCGTCTTGTAGAGCGATCCGCCGTAGGTGATGAGGCTGACGTCGGTGCCTTCGCGGCGCACGGCCGCCCGCGCGATCTCCACGGGGCCGGCGGCGGTATCGAGCTCGCCCGAGCGGTTGTAAAGCAT
>CAYXOX010000097.1:0-11716 GCA_964466745.1 uncultured Rhodobacterales bacterium | reverse complement strand
CCGCTTCGGCCGCATGCAGCGCCGCCAGGAGGAATCGCGCCACCAGCTGCTGGTGGACGAACTCGAGCGGCTCTCCCACGACACCGGGGTCGGCTGGCAGCTCTCGCCCGGGTTCAAGGAACGCTACCTGCGCGGCGCGGGCGAACTGGAACTGGTGCGCTCGGGGCTCGACGACACGATGCGCGGCGCCTACCAGGCGATGCGCGAGGTCTGGCACATGCGGGACGACGTGAGCGACCTGCGCACCGCGGGCTACATCGTGGCGATCGAGCGCGTGGCGCGCAGCTATCGCGAGAAGGGCCTCTGAGGCGGGGCGGCGTCGCCGGTGGCCCCGGCGGCGCCCTGCCGAGTGTCGATGCTGCGGCAGCCGCGCCTCGACGGGCCGTATCGCGGAGGGGAGCCAAGCGCCAAGCACCCCCGCCGGAACCGCGCGACCGCTGGCCGCAATCGAGGCACGGGGTCCCGGTGGCGGAGCCAGGCCGTCGGACTCCCCGCGCGCACCCGGGGCTCGAAGCGCAGGCCCGGCGCGCCGTCGCGGCTGGGGCGGCGCGGTTGGCCGGGACGGCGCGGGATGCGGCGGGTGTGCGCGGCGGACGCAGCTGGCGCGGCTCGCCGTTCGCAGACCATTGCACCCGGCTCCCGTTGCTGCTTCTTTGCCCGCGGAACGCGCGCGGAGGACGTCATGCGCTACAATGCCTGGGCGGTTTTCCGCGAGGGGCTTAGAGGGAACACGGGCTGGCGGCCCATGTGGCGCGACCCCGCGCCCAAGGCCGCCTACGACACCGTGATCATCGGCGGCGGCGGTCACGGGCTGGCGACGGCCTACTACCTCGCGAAGGAACACGGGGTGCGCGATGTCGCGGTGCTCGAAAAGGGGTACCTGGGCGGCGGCAGCATCGGCCGAAACACCACGATCGTGAGGGCCAACTACGGACTGCCCGGAAACTCCGAGTTCTACTCCCACTCGCTCAAGCTCTGGGAGGGACTCGAACAGGAACTGAATTACAACGTGATGCATTCCCAGCGCGGGATCATCAACCTCTTCCACTCCGACGGCCAGCGCGACGCCTATGCCCGGCGCGGCAACGCGATGCGCAATCAGGGCGACGATGCAGAGCTGCTGGATACCGAGGGCGTGCGGCGCATGCTGCCCTACCTCGATTTCGAGCAGACGCGCTTTCCGATCTACGGCGGGCTCTACCACGCGCGCGGCGGCACCGCGCGCCACGATGCCGTCGCCTGGGGCTATGCCCGCGGCGCCGACCGGCTGGGCGTGGATCTGGTGCAGAACTGCGCGGTCACCGGCATCGACATCGAGGGCGGGCGCGTGACCGGCGTGCAGACCAGCCGCGGGCCAATCCGGGCCCGCCGCGTCGCCATCATCGTGGCGGGCCGGTCGAGCCAGGTGGCGGCCATGGCCGGCCTGCGCCTGCCCATCGAGAGCCATGTGCTGCAGGCCTTCGTCACCGAGGGTCTGAAACCCGTGATCGACCATGTGGTGACCTATGGGATGGGCCATTTCTACATCAGCCAGTCCGACAAGGGCGGGCTGGTGTTCGGCGGCGATCTCGACTTCTACCCGTCCTACGCGGCGCGCGGGAACCTTCCCATGGCCGAGCACGTGATCGAGGCCGGAATGACGCTGATGCCAATGATCGGGCAGGCACGCCTGCTGCGGTCCTGGGGCGGGATCATGGACATGTCGCCCGACGGCTCGCCGATCATCGACCATGCGCCGGGGATCGAGGGTCTCTACCTCAACTGCGGCTGGTGCTACGGCGGCTTCAAGGCCGTGCCGGGCTCGGGCTTCTCCATGGCCCATCTCGTCGCCACCGGCCGCCACCACGAGCCCGCCGCGCGTTACCGGCTCGACCGGTTCCGCACGGGAGCGGGACTGATGGACGAAGAGGGCACGGGCTCTCAACACAACCTGCACTGAGGAATGACGATGTCGGGGACGCCTTCGGCGAGAGTATTTGGGCCAGGTGAAACGGGGGCCTTGCGCGCCCCGGGCATGGGGGTGCGGGCCTGATGCGGATCGATTGCCCCCTTTGCGGGCCGCGCGACCTGCGCGAGTTCGCCATTCAGGGCGCCGCTCTGGCGCTCGACCGTCCCGCGCCCGACGCCGGCGAGGCCGCCTGGGACGACTACCTGCACAACCGGGAAAACCCGGCCGGCCCGTCACGCGAGCTCTGGTACCATGCCGGCGGCTGCACCGCATGGCTGGTGGTGAGCCGGGACACCGTGACCCACGCGGTGACGGGCGTGGCCCTCGCCGAGGACGCGGCGCGCCGGGGGGGCGGGACATGAGGGTCGCGGGCAAGGGGCTGGTGGACCGCGCCACGCCCCTCCGCTTCACTTTCGAAGGCCAGGGCTATCGCGGATTCGCGGGCGATACGCTGGCCTCGGCGCTGTTGGCGAACGGGGTGAAGCTGGTGGGGCGGTCCTTCAAGTACCATCGCCCTCGCGGCATCTTCGCGGCCGGGTCGGAGGAGCCGAACGCGCTGGTTACCGTGGGCAAGGGGCGGCGCCGGGTGCCCAACCTGCGTGCCACGGTGCAGGAACTCTACGAGGGTCTTGCCGCGCGGCCGCAGAACTGCTGGCCCTCCCTCCGGCGCGACGTGCTGGCGGTGAACGATCTTTTTGCTCCCTTTCTCGGCGCGGGGTTCTACTACAAGACCTTCATGTGGCCTCCCAGGTTCTGGGAGCGGGTCTACGAGCCGGCGATACGTCGCGCCGCCGGCCTCGGCGCACTCACCGGCAAGGCTTCGCCCGGGCACGCGGAGAAGGCCTTCGCGTTCTGCGATCTTCTGGTGATCGGATCTGGGCCCGCCGGGCTGATGGCGGCCCTGACTGCGGGGCGTGCGGGGGCCGACGTGATTCTCGCGGAGGAAGAGCCGCTCATGGGAGGCAGGCTGCTCGCCGAAACCGCCGAGGTCGGCGGCATGGCCGGCGCGGCATGGGCCGCCGCCGCCGTGGCCGAACTCGACGCGCTGCCGAACGTTCGGCTGATGCCGCGCACCACCGTCACCGGCGCCTACGACCACGGCACCTACGGCGCGCTGGAACGGGTTTCGCTTCATCTGCCGCCCGGCGATGCCCCCGAGCATTGCTTCTGGCGGATCGTCGCCCGCCACGCGGTGCTGGCCTCCGGCGCCCACGAAAGACCTATCGCGTTCCCCGACAACGACCGCCCCGGTGTCATGCTCGCGGGCGCGGTACGCACCTATCTCAATCGCTACGGGGTGGCGCCGGGGCGGCGGGTGGCGGTCTTCACCAACAACGACGACGGGCACCGCACGGCCTGGGATCTTTCCGAGGCCGGCGTGGACATCGCCGCGGTGATTGACCCCCGCCCGGAAGCCGAACTGCCCGAGAGCGGTGACTGGCCGGTCTATGCCGAGGGTCGCGTGACCGGCACCAAGGGCCGTCTCGCGCTCGAGGAGGTGCTCGTCGACCACGCGGGCGGCAGCCGCGCGATACGGGCCGACTGCCTCGCCGTCTCCGGCGGCTGGAACCCCGCCGTGCACCTCACCTGCCATCTCGGCGCCCGGCCCGTCTGGCGCGAGGAGATCGCGGCCTTCGTGCCGGCCGAGGGCGCGGTGCCGGGCCTCGAGCCTGCCGGGGCCGTCACGGGAAACCTGACCACCGCTGCCGCGCTCCGCGAGGGAGCGGCAGCCGCGGCGCGGGCGATGGGGCTCGGCGACGCGCCGCCTCTGCCCGAGGCGGAAGACGAGCCCCCCGCGCTGGCGCCGCTGTGGCAGGTGCCGGGCAAGGGCCGCGCCTGGCTCGACCTGCAGAACGACGTGACCGCCAAGGACGTGCGGCTCGCCGCGCGGGAGAACATGGCCTCGGTGGAGCACATGAAGCGCTACACCACCCAGGGCATGGCGCCCGACCAGGGAAAGACCTCCAACATCTCGGCACTGGCGCTGCTCGCCGATGCCACCGGGCGGGGGATTCCCGAGACGGGCACGACCACCTTCCGCCCGCCTTACGTGCCGGTGCCCCTGAACGCGCTGGGTGCCGGGGGCGAGGGCAAGGGGTTCGCGCCGGAGCGCTTCACGACCTCCCACACCGCCAGCGTCGACCGCGGCGCGCCGATGGTGGAAGCGGGTCTGTGGTACCGGCCCTCCTACTTTCCGCGACACGGCGAGAAGACCTGGCGCGAGGCCTGCGACCGCGAAGTGCGCATGGTGCGCGAGGCGGTCGGCGTGGCCGACGTCTCCACCCTCGGCAAGGTCGACGTGCAGGGCCCCGATGCCGCGGCCTTTCTCGATTTCGTCTATGCCAACATGTTCTCGACCCTGAAGGTGGGGCGCGTGCGTTACGGGCTGATGCTGCGCGAGGACGGCCATGTGATGGACGACGGCACCACCGCGCGGCTGGGAGAAACGCATTTCGTGATGACGACCACCACCGCGGCAGCCGGCCCGGTGATGCGGCATCTCGATTTCGTCCAGCAGGGGCTCCGGCCCGAACTCGACGTGCGCTTCGTTTCGGCGACCGAGCAGTGGGCACAGTTCGCCGTCGCGGGCCCCAAGGCCCGCGCGGTGCTCGATGCCGTGCTCGATGCGCCCATCGACCCGGCAGAGTGGCCCTTCATGTCCTGCGGGGCGGTGGGCGTTTCGGGAGTCGCGGGGCGGCTCTTCCGCATCTCCTTTTCTGGTGAGGAGGGCTATGAGGTCGCCGTGCCGGCGCGCTACGGCGACAGCCTCTTCCGCCTGCTCGTCGCCCAGGCGGAAGCCTTCGGGGGCGGGGCCTACGGGATGGAGGCACTAAACGTGCTCCGGATCGAGAAGGGCTTTCCCACCCATGCCGAGTTGCACGGCCGCACCACCGCCTTCGATCTCGGTCTGGGGCGCATGGTTTCGGCCAAGAAGGAGTGCGTCGGCAAGACCGCCTCGCAACGCCCCGGCCTGGTGGCGCCGGATCGCGAGCGCCTCGTGGGGCTCAGGCCGGTTGACCATGCGGAGGAGCTGACGGCGGGCGCGCATCTCTTCGCCGAGGGGAAGAGGCCCGTACGCGAGAACGACGAAGGCTATCTGACCTCGGTCTGCTGGTCGCCGACCCTGGAGACATCGCTGGCGCTGGGCTTCCTGAAATCCGGCCCCGAGAGGCTGGGAGAGCGGGTGATGGCCGTCGACCACCTGCGCGGCACGAGGGTCCTGTGCGAAGTGTGCAACCCGGTGTTCTTCGATCCCGAGGGGGAGCGGATGCGTGGCTGATCGCGCGACCGTCAGTTCAGGAGTGGCCCATGGTTAGTCTTGTTGCTCGCACGCCCGCCCAGGGTTTGCTGCCGTTGCAGCATGGCTCCGCACGGCTGAGCGAGGTGGAGCCCGGGCCGGTGACGGCGGTGCTGCCTTACCGCGGCCGCGGAGAGGCGCTCGGCACGGCGCTCGAAGCGGCCCACGGGCTGGCGCTGCCTGCGCCGTGGCGAAGCACCGCGGGGGATGCCGTGCGCTGCCTCTGGTTCGGCAAGGAGCAGGTTCTGCTCGCCGGCGTGGTGCCCGACGGCTCGCTTGCGGAGGCCGCCGCGCTGACCGACCAGAGCGATGCCTGGGCCTGGCTCGCGCTGGAAGGCAGAGCGGCGGAGGATGTGCTCGCGCGGCTCGTTCCGCTCGACCTGCGCTCCCGTGCCTTTGCCGAGGGCGCCTGCGCGCGCACGCTGCTCAAGCACATCAACGTGGGGCTCGCCCGCACAGGGCCGGACAGGTTCGAGATCATCGCGTTCCGCTCCATGGCAAAGACGCTGGTGCACGATCTCGAAACCGCGATGAAGGACGTCGCCGCGCGGCCTTGAGCCGCCGCAGCGGGCGAACGGCCCGGGCGCGCGGGCCAGGGTGCGGTGCGAGCCGCGCCGGCTCGCCTCGCCCACCGGCGGCGAAACGGCCGGCGCGGCGGCTAGGCGAACCGCCCCAGCACCACGGCGGCAAGCACGATATGGGCGAGCGTGAGGGCGACAGAGGCGCCGTGCAGCCATCTGAATCGTGCGTCCGCCCCGGTATCCGTGGCGCGGTTGATCGCGGGCATCAGCGCCTGGCGCGCAGGTACCGTGCTGGCCGCGACAAGCGCGAGAAGCGCCGCGCCGAATCCGTCGGACGGCCAGAGGAGCAGGGCTCCGGCGCCGGCGGTGGCGATGACGAGGCTGTAGAAATGCGGAAAGGCGCGGCGCAGCGTGGCCCCGGCAAGCTCGGGCGGAAGCGCCGAGAAGAGAAAGGCCGCGAATCCGAAGGAATAGAGGCACATGCCGCCGAAAAGGAGCGCCGTGAAGAGCAGTGCCGCGATCTCCGCCATGTCAGTTCCCGGGCCCGTCCACGGGAGCCACGGCGCCCATGATGTCGGGCTTGCGCGCCACGCCCATGTAGAGCACGGCCCGGATCGGCAGCCGGCCGAATGTCAGGTCGCCGCGCCGATTGATCCCCCGGGGCCCGAGGCCGGTTTCAGGGCCGGGCACGAGGCCGGCGCCGGCAAGGGCGCGGCGCAGCTCGGAGGGCCGGATGAAGAGAGCGGGGTCGTGGGTGCCGCGGGGCAGGAGGCGCAGCACATCCTCGGCGAGCGTCACCGTTGCCAGCCGTGCGAGCGGATTGCGATTGATGGTGTCGTAGAGAAATAGCCCGCCGGGGGCGAGCACGCGGGCGACCTCGGCCAGAACCCGCCCCAGATCGGTGACGTGTTCCAGCACATCGACGCAGACCACGGCATCGAAGCGGGCATCGGGGTAGGGCAGATCCTCGCCGACGCCGGTGTCGTAGGCGATGCTGCGGCCGCGTGCGGCCGCGTGGGCGCGCGCGGCCTCGATCGCACGTTCGGCGGGATCGATGCCGGTGACCCGCGCACCGCGCGCGTCGAGCGCTTCGGCCATGAAGCCTCCCGCGCAGCCGAGATCGAGCACGCGCTTGCCCTGCCAGTCGATGTGCCGGTCGAACCAGCCGAGCCGCCCGGGCACGAGATTCTTGAGCGTCCGCACCCAGCGGATCTCGTCGGACCACCACTGTTCGGCCGCGGCGTCGTAAATTGTCAGATCATTGCGCACCGGTCCGGCTCCTCGTTCGGCTCCGCAGGGCGGGCAGGGCATAGGGCGTGGTCTCGCGGTAGCGGGAGAAGCGCGCACCGTAGCGCGCCGCGAAGCGCCGTTCCTTCAGGCGGGGCGCGAGCAGGCAATAGGCCGTGTAGGCCGTTGCGAGCGCAAGCTGGTCGGGTGTCCATACGGGCACCGTCCAGAGCGTGAGCGCGAAGGCAACGTAGATCGGCTGGCGGATCACGCGGAAGAGCCCGAGCGTGGGCATGTCGGGAAACAGGGGCCGCCGCGCGGCAAGCAGCGACATCCAGCCGAGAGCGCCCGACTGGACCTCGGCGCCGGCGTCGAAGCTGGCCTTCGCCAGCAGCAGCCATGACGCGGCGTAGGCTGAGCAGATCGCCCAGAAGGCCCCGCCTTCCGCCCGCCACCAGACGATGCCGGAGGGCGTCCAGAGCGCAAAGAGCGCAAGTAGCTGCGCCGAGGCGATCAGCGCGTAGGTGGTGGTGGCAAGCGTGGCGCCATCGCCGCCCGGGAACAGCCGGCCAAGAAGCCGTCCGCCCCGCGGCGTGAGAAGAAGCGAGTGGGCAAGCGGGAATTGCACGAGCAGCGCCGCATTGGCGAGGATGGCCCAGGGCCACGGCACGGCCCCGAGGCTCGCGCTCATCCCGAAGAACATCGCCGCGATCATGGCGAGCACGGCTGCCGCGAAGAGCGCATGGCACAGAAGGCCCATGGCGAGTGCGAGCGCGATCCGGCGCGCCCCCGGCGGGGGGCTAGAAGCCTCACGCGCCAGGCGCCAGAACCCCGCGATCCGTGGATCCTCTGGCGTCATGCTCGGGCGAGGATGTCTTGCGCCGCGGCGCTGCCGCTGAGCCAGGCCGCCTCGACCCGCGCCCCGAGGCACCAGTCGCCGGCAAGGTGCAGCGTGCCGCTCGCATCGGCGAGAAACGGAATGCCCAGCGGCGCCGTGACCCGCGCATGGCGCCACCGGTGCGCGCCGGCATGGATCACGGAAGACGGGTCGGCCCCGATGGCGTCACAAAGCTCCGGAAGGAGACGCGCGACCGTCGCTTGCGGGGGCTCCTCGAGATGCCGGGCGCTCCAGGACGGGCCCGCCTGCGCCACCCAGGCGGTTGCCGCGCGGCTGCGGCCGGGCTTCGAGCTGTCCTGCGCGATCCAGGCCATGGGGCCGTCCTCCCCCTGCCACGTCCGAAATGGCGTGGGCGAGCCATGTGCGAAGGCTGCCATCAGCGTGAGGCAGGGTGCCATCCGCACCGCCGAAATCACCTCTCCCAGAGGGTGACCTTCTTCGAGCAGCGCGCCGACCTGGGGCGCGGGAACGGTCAGCACCACCCGTTCTGCGGCGATGTGCGCGCTGCCCGCTTCGATCCGCCAGCCGCCCGGCTCTGGCCTCAGGCGCGAGACCTCGGTGCGCTGGCGCACCTCGATCCCGGCAGCCATGGCGCGCACGATGCCCGACATGCCCGGCAGGCCCACGAAACGCGGATTCGCGGTGCCGACGTCCCACCGGGCCGCGGCATCGCCCAGAGCTGCAAGCGCCGCGGCGAAGCCCGGCTCGCGCGCGGTGACGTATTGCGCGCCGTGGTCGAAGGCGGCCTCGCCCCCGTCGAGCGCGACGCGCCGCGTGGCCATGCGCCCGCCGATGCCGCGCCCCTTGTCGAGCACGATCACCTCGTGGCCCGCGTCGGCCAGAAGCCGTGCGCAGGCGATGCCGGCCATCCCGGCGCCGATGACGGCGATCCGCGTCATGCGAGGCCCGCCTGGCTCAGGATCACGGGAATTCTGCTCTTCACCTTGAAGAAGCCGGCGGTGGCGTGCGGCCAGATCAGCCTGTCCCATTCGCGCTGCCACTCGGCGAGCACGATCCCCTCCGCCGCCAGCGCGGGCGCGGCGGCATCGAGCCAGTCGCGCAGCGGTCCGCAAGGGACGAAACCGGTAACGATCTGCCGCGCCCCGCTGCGCGCCGCCCACGACGCGAGATCCGCCGGGACGCCGGCGCGGAGGGCCGCCGTTTCGCCGGCGGAGGGGCCCGCGCGCGAGGCCGCATCTGCAAGTGCGCGGGCCTCGAAGGCCGAAACGGCGCCGGACACCGCGCGCGGCGAGCGCAGGTGGCTTGCAGCGAGGGTGGCCGTGGCGCGCAGTTCGGCCGGGAACGGCCGGAAATCCTCTGCCCTGCAGTCTTCCTCGGTGATGAGCATCGCGGTGGGCAGGCTTGGGGCGGGCGGCACGGGGGCGCGCAGCGGCGCCACGGGCGGCAACCCTTCGGGCTCGAGGTGATCGAGCGGCCGGACATCGCCCGCGAGATCGGCCTCGCGCGGCGTGAAGCGGCCGCCGGTGAACTTCGCGATGTTCCACGCCTGCGCCGCGTATGGCTTTCCGCGGGTGTGCAGCCCGGCCACCCAGCGCCATCCGAGCGTATTGGATGCAGGATCGCCGTCGAGCAGGTGCCGAAAGAAGAAATCCGCGCCCAGCCGCCAGGGCAGGCGCAGGGTGAAGATCCAGATGGAGGCGAACCACATCCGCGCGTGGTTGTGCAGGTAGCCTGTCTCGGCAAGTTCCCGCGCCCAGGCGTCGAAACAGTCGAGGCCGGTATCCCCCGCCTCGGCGCGTTCGACGTCGCGTCGCAGGCGGCGGTCGCCGTCGATCGTGGCGAGATCGGCATCGAGCCCTGCGCGGTAGCTGGCCCAAACCGACGGGCGGCGCTCCAGCCAGCCCTTGAAGTAGCCACGCCAGATGACTTCCTGAACGAATTTTTCCGAAGCCTCCGGGCCATGGGCGCGCAGCGCGGCTCCCACCGTTTCGCTCTCCAGCACGAGGCGGCGGCGCAGGTAGGGCGACAGGCCGGAGACATCGCGGTGATTGCCGGGACCCCGGTCGTGGTTGCGCCCGTTCGCATAGCGCCGGCCCATCCGGGGCACGAAGGCCGCGAGCCGGGCTTCGCCTGCGGTGCGCGTTGCTTCGAATTCCTGCACTCGTCTGCCTTTCGAATCGTTCCCGCGCGCCGGGCACTTCGCGGACCGGTGAAATCGCGCCCTCGCGCCTCCTTGCCGCCGCGGGCACTTAACCCGGCGAAGGATCAAGGCAACGGCGGCCTGCCGCGGTGGGGCAGGGAAGAGCCTCAATGCCGTGGGCGAGCCCGCGGTGTTCGCCTGCGGGAACCGGACAAATTCGCCAGTGGACGCCACGGTTTTTCGTCCGCCTCAGCATCCCGCGGCCACCGTGGGCAGCGCACCGATGCCCGTTGCTGGGCCGGATTGCCGCAGGTTCCGCCCACGGGCTCGCTCGGTGCCGGGGGAAAGGCCGCGCAACACTCCCCGCGCGCATCGGCACGAAACGGTTCAGCGTGCGGCCCGATAACCCGGCGCGATCCAAACCGCATGGAGTGACCGATGACCAACCCCTTCGAATCCCGCGTATCCTCGCTCAACGGGCCGGCCCGCGATGCCGCTCCCGTCACCCCCGATGACGGTGCAGACCTCGCGCAGACGGCGGTGGCGCTCTACGTCGAGACGGGCGGGGCCCTCTCGGTGATCACCGTGACGGGCGCGACCCGCACGCTCAATGTCGCGGATCACTCGATTCTGCCGCTCGGCGTGCGCCGCGTGCTCGCCACGGGCACGACGGCGGCCGGCATCCACGCCCTGCTCATCGGCTAGGCGCTCTCCGGTGGCGCCTGTGCCCCGCTTCGGGCGCAGGCGCCTCGGAAGCTGCAGCCGATGCTTCCGCGGCCCGCACGGCTCTCGACAGGCCGCCCGGCGCGGCCGATATTCGGTTCATGAGCCTGCCCCCCGGATTCCTCGAAGAACTGCGCTCACGCCTCAGCCTCGCGCAGGTAGCGGGGCGCAAGCTCGCCTGGGACACGCGCAAATCCAACCCCGGCAAGGGCGACATGTGGGCTCCGTGCCCTTTCCACCAGGAAAAGACGGCGAGCTTTCACGTCGATGACCGCAAGGGCTTCTACTACTGTTTCGGCTGCCATGCGAAGGGCGACGCCATAACCTTCGTGCGCGAGACCGAGAACATGGGGTTCATGGAGGCGGTTTCGCTGCTGGCAGGCGAGGCGGGCATGGCGATGCCCGAGCGCGATCCGCAGGCCGCGGCGCGCGAAAGCCGGCGCGCCACGCTCGGCGAGGTGAACGAGATGGCCGTGCAGCATTACCGGCTGCTGCTCTCCACTGCCGCGGCGGCCGAGGCGCGGGCCTATCTCGAGGGCCGGGGGCTGGGGCGCGACGCTCTCGAGCGCTGGGAGATCGGCTTCGCCCCGGACGCCCGCCGGGGCCTTCTCACCCATCTCGGGGAAAAGGGCGTCGACGAGGCGCTCGCCGTCGAGGCCGGGCTGGCGGCCCGGCCCGACGATGGCGGCGCCGCCTACGACCGTTTCCGCGGCCGCATAATCTTCCCCATCCGCGATGCGCGGGGCCGGGCAATTGGCCTTGGCGGGCGCGCGATGGCGGCAGGCGCGCGCGCGAAATACCTGAACTCGCCCGAGACACCGCTCTTCGACAAGGGCCGCTCGCTCTACAACCACGGCCCCGCGCGGGAAGCAGCCGGCAAGGGAGCGCCCCTGATCGTGGCCGAGGGCTACATGGACGTGATCGCCCTCGTGGAAGCGGGCTTTCCCGCCACGGTCGCGCCGCTCGGAACGGCGATCACGGAGGACCAGCTCACCGCGCT
>CAYXOX010000096.1:0-11743 GCA_964466745.1 uncultured Rhodobacterales bacterium | reverse complement strand
CCATGGTCGAGCCCGGAGCGCGCTGGCTGGTGTGCCTTTCGGGCGGCAAGGACAGCTACACGCTGCTCGCCGTTCTGCACGAGTTGCAGTGGCGCGGGCTCCTGCCGGTCGAGGTCCTGGCGTGCAACCTCGACCAGGGGCAGCCGGGCTTCCCCGCCACCGTGCTGCCGGAGTTCCTTCAGCGGATGGGTGTGCCGCACCGGGTGGAATACCAGAATACCTACGCGATCGTCACCGACAAGGTGCCGGCGGGGCGCACCTACTGCGCGCTCTGCTCCCGGCTCCGGCGAGGCCATCTCTACCGCATCGCGCGGGAGGAGGGGTGCACGGCCGTGGTGCTCGGCCACCACCGCGACGACATCCTCGAGACCTTCTTCATGAACCTCTTCCACGGCGGCAGGCTGGCCACGATGCCGCCAAAGCTGGTCAACGAGGAGGGCGATCTCTTCGTCTACCGCCCGCTGGCCCATGTCGCCGAGGCGGATTGCGAGCGCTTCGCGCGGGCGATGAACTACCCTATCATTCCCTGCGATCTCTGCGGCAGCCAGGACGGGCTGCAACGCCAGCAGGTGAAGGCGATCCTCGACGGGTGGGAGAAGAACAGCCCGGGCCGCCGGCAGGTGTTGTTCCGGGCGCTGATGAACGCGCGCCCCTCCCACCTGCTGGACCCGGGGCTCTTCGATTTCGCCGGGCTGGCGCGGCGCGGGCCCTGAGGGCGCGCGCCACCGCGCGGGGCGCGCACGCGGACGCCCGCGCCACGCGCCCGGGCACGCACCGGAAAACCCGGGCGCGTTAACCCGGTCGTGACCGGTTCCTCCTAGCCTTCCCGCACGCGGGCAAGGCCCGCGGGGCGCGGCGCGAACGGCGAGGAACCTGATCGATGCAGCAGATGGCACGGGCGGCGCCGAAGGCGCTTCGCGGCGTTCTGGCGGCGGCACTGGGCACGCCGGCGGTGCTCGCCTTCCTGCCGGCGATCACCCTCGTGGCGCACTGGCTGGGGGGCGAGCTCGCACTTCTCGGTGCCGCGCTGGGCCTGCCGGCGCTCTTCGCGCTGCTCACCCCTCTGGCAAGGCCTGCCGGCCAGGACGGGCCCCGCGGTGATCCGGTGACCGGCGCCGCCCTGCGGGACGAGGCCGAGGCCGCCATCGACCGGGCACTCACCACGCCGCCCGGGCGCACGGTCGTGTTCGCGGCCGAGCTCTCCGAGGCGCGGCGCCATGCCGCCCAGCTCGGCCAGGCCGATTGGGACGCGCTCCTGCATGCCGTCGCCACCCGCCTCGCCGGGGCGCTGCGCCGGGAGGACGTGCTCGCCCATCTCGGCGGCGGCCGCTTCGCAGCAGCCCTCGCCCCCGGCAGCCGCGCCGATCTCGAATCGGCGCTGGCGGTCGCCGGCCGCCTTTGCGCGGCGCTGGAGGAGCCGGTGCTGCTTGGGCCGCGCCGGATCTACCCCTCGCTGTGCGTCGGGCTGTGCCTCTCCTCGAGGATCGCGCCCGAGGCCGCGTCGGGAGCGATGCTGATCGAGGCCGCCGAGGATGCGCTCGCCGAGGCCGTGGTGCAGGGCCCGGGCACCGTGCGAGCCTTCGCCCAGGGGCGCACGAGGCCGGCCGCCGCCGCCGCGGCGCTTGTGGAGGAAGCCGCGCTCGCCCTCGAGGCCGAGCAGGTGGAGCCATGGTTCCAGCCCCAGATTTCCACCGACACCGGCCAGATCAGCGGCTTCGAGGCGCTCGCGCGATGGCGCCACCCGGAACGCGGCATCCTGCTGCCGGCGGAGTTTCTTCCCGCGCTGGCACAGGCCGGGCTCACCAGTCGCCTCGGGGAGCTCATGCTGGCCGCCGCCTGCCGCACCCTGCGCGGCTGGGAGAGTGCGGGCTTCAGCGTGCCACGCGTCGCGGTGAATTTCGCCGCCGAGGACCTCCGCGATCCGGCGCTGCCCGACAGGGTCGCCTGGGAGCTCGACCGCCACGATCTCGCGCCCGAGCGCCTCGCCATCGAGGTGCTCGAAACCGTGGTCGCCTCGGATGACGACCTGATCTGCCGCAATCTCGCTGCCCTCTCGGCGCTCGGCTGCGGCATCGATCTGGACGATTTCGGCACCGGGCACAGCGGCATCGCCAGCATCCGCCGCTACAGCATCACCCGCATCAAGGTGGACCGCCGCTTCGTGGCCCGCATCGACGAGGACGAGGAGCAGCGCCGCCTCGTTTCGGCGATCCTGACCATGGCCGATCACCTCGGCGTCGAAACGCTGGCCGAGGGCGTGGAGACGGCCGGCGAACACGCCCTGCTGGCCCAGCTCGGCTGCGGCCATGTCCAGGGCTTCGGCCTCGCGCGCCCGATGCCCGCCGAAGCCTGCCCCGAATGGGCCGCGAGGCACGCGGGCAAACTCGCCGTTGCCCCTCAGATCCCGCGTCGCACCGGCTGACGTCGCCCCTGCACCGCCGCTCGCGGTCACCAGCGCCGCGCGGCACCGCGCGCGCCCGGCGCGGAACTTCCGGGCCCCATTCCCGGGCCGGGGGGCGCATGCGCGCGGAACCGCGCCGGGGCACACCCCGGCGGCGCCTCCCCGCCGCACCGCGCGGGTCACGATGGCATGCATCCGCCCGGTGCCTCGCGCCCTTCCGTCAGCTTCGCCGGGAGAGGCCACGAAAGCGAAGCCCGGTCCCGCCGCGCCCGGCGGCGGTCCGCCTTCGGGGCGCGGCGCCGGGCACCCGAGCGGCAGCCGTCCGCCGGTAACGGCCCGCACCTCTGCACTTTGGCCTTGAAGTACCTCGGGGAGCGCGAGGGGCAGAGCCCCTCGCTTCCGCCCACGGCTCCGGCCCCGGGCACCGGGATCGCGCGTATCGAAAAGGAGGCGGGCGCCGTCCGGCCCTTCGCGCAGCCCGCGCAGATGCCCGCCCGCGGCCCCGCGCCCCCCGCCAGCAGCCCGCTTTCCCCTTGACCTCGCGGGCAGCGGACTGTTGAACACCCGGTGACCCTCCCCTCGGATACGGCGGCCCCAGATGAACGAGCAGAACCGCAATCTCCTGCTGGCGACGGCTCTGAGCTTCCTCGTCATCCTGGTCTGGTTCGTGCTCTTCCCGCCCCCCGAGCCCACGGTCGACCCGACCCTGCCGCCCGGCGCACCGCAGACGCAGGCGTCCGACCTGACCACGGCGGCCCCGCCGGCCGCGGCGCCCACCGAAGGCGGAGCGGCCACGCAGGCGGCGCCCGGCGCGGCCGAGGCGGTGGCGGATATCGAGCGCATCGAGATCGAGACGCCCGAGCTGCGCGGCTCCGTCTCGCTCCTGGGCGGGCGGATCGACGACCTCGCGCTCAAGAGCTATCGCGAGACCCTCGACGAGAGCAGTCCCAACGTCACGCTGCTGTCGCCGGTGGGCAACCCGCAGGCATACTACGCGCTCTACGGCTGGGCCGCCGGGGAAGGCGTTTCGCCCGAGAACGTGCCCGGGCCCAACACCCTGTGGCAGCTGGAAAGCGGCACCAAGCTCACACCCGCCAACCCCATCGTGCTCAGCTGGGACAACGGCGCCGGGCTCGTCTTCCGCCGCGAGATCGCGGTGGACGACCAGTTCATGTTCCGCGTCACCCAGAGCGTGTCCAACACCGGGGCCGCCCCGGCCACTCTCGCGCCTTACGGGATCGTCGCGCGCCATGGCGAACCCGACACCATCGGCTTCTTCATCCTGCACGAGGGCGTCGTCCGTGTCTCCGACGGCGAACTGCAGGAGATCGACTACGGCAACCTGCGCGACCTGGATTTCGATCCCCGCGAGGGCGCCCGGGCGGAAACGGTCCAGGTTGCCGAGAACGGCTGGATTGGCTTCACCGACAAGAACTGGATGACGACCCTGGTGCCCGAACCGGGCACGTCCTTCCGCTCGATCGCCAAGTTCGACGAGCGCCGGGACATCTACCAGATCGATGCAGTGCTTCCCACGCGCACCATCGCCCCGGGCGAGTCGACCGCTGCCGAGACAATGCTCTTCGCCGGCGCGAAGGAATGGGAGGCGATCCGCGACTACCAGCGCGGCGGCATCGACAGGTTCATCGACAGCATCGACTGGGGCTGGTTCTTCTTCCTGACCAAGCCGATCTTCTGGGTGCTGCACGAGCTCAACATCCTGATCGGCAACATGGGCTGGTCGATCATCGCGCTCACGGTGCTCATCAAGATGGTTCTGCTGCCGCTGGCCTACAAATCCTACGTCTCCATGGCCCGGATGAAAGAGCTTCAGCCGGAGATGGAGAAGCTCAAGGAGAAGGCCGGCGACGATCGGCAGAAGCTTCAGCAGGGGATGATGGAGCTCTACAAGAAGAACAAAGTGAACCCCGCCGCGGGCTGCCTGCCCATCCTGCTTCAGATCCCGATCTTCTTCTCGCTCTACAAGGTGATCTTCGTGACCATCGAGCTGCGCCACGCCCCGTGGCTCGGCCCGTTCCAGGATCTCTCCGCCCCGGATCCGACATCGATCCTCAACCTCTTCGGGCTCCTGCCCTTCGCCGCGCCCGACCCGACCTCGATTGTCGCGCTGATCTTCATCGGGATACTGCCGCTGGTGCTCGGCATCTCCATGTGGCTGCAGCAGAAGCTCAACCCCGCGCCGACCGACCCGACCCAGCAGATGATCTTCGCCTGGATGCCCTGGGTCTTCATGTTCATGCTCGGCGGTTTCGCAAGCGGGCTGATCCTCTACTGGATCACGAACAACGTGCTGACCTTCATGCAGCAATACGCGATCATGCGCAGCCACGGCTACACGCCCGACGTGTTCGGCAACATCCGTTCGTCCTTCCAGCGCCAGCGCAAGGCCGACAACAAGTAGGCGCGCCACCTGCGCCGGAGGGCCCTGCCATGACGCCCGCCTTCCCGCTCGCGCCCGAGCCGGACGCCCATTCGACCGAGGCCGGGCGCAAGCTCTTCGCCGGCCCTGTGGACTTTCTCAAGGGCGTGGTCGCGCTCGACGGCCTGCCTCAGGCCGACCGGGCGGAGGTGTGCTTCGCCGGGCGCTCCAATGTCGGAAAATCGAGCCTCGTGAACGCGCTTACGGGCCGCAAGTCGATCGCGCGGACCTCCAACACCCCCGGCCGCACCCAGGAGATCAACTATTTCACCGCCGGCCCGCGGCTCTACCTCGTGGATCTGCCCGGCTATGGCTTCGCCAAGGCCCCTGTTGCGGTGGTGGCGCGCTGGCAGGCGCTTCTGAAGGCGTATCTCTCGGGGCGCCCCACCCTGCGCCGGGCCTTCGTGCTGGTGGATTCGCGCCACGGCGTGAAGGATGTCGACCACGAGATCATGGCGCTTCTCGACGGCGCCGCGGTGACGTTCCAGTGCGTGCTGACGAAGGCGGACAAGCTGAAGGCGCCAGAACGCGCGGCCGTTGCAGGCGCCGTGGCAAGCGCCCTCGCCCGGCATCCGGCAGCCTATCCCGAGCTGGTGTTGACCTCGTCGGAAACGGGCGAGGGGATCGCCACGCTGCGCGCGGCGATCGCCAGCCTTGCCGGCTAGCGGCGGCCCTTCGCAGGAGGGGTCTTGACGCAGCCCGGGTGCTCTGGTCTGGCGTCCCTGCCATGGCGATGAATGTTCCCGGAAACAGTGCCCTGCCCCGCCGCGCACGCCGCCGAGGGCGCCCGAATGGCTGAGGAGGGCGCCCAGGCCGCCGTGCGCGGCATCCTGCTCGACAAGAACTGGCGCGTGTTCGACGGCTGCGCCTACGGGCTCGACCGCCGCACCGCCTTCGGCGATGCGCAGGTCGCGCTGCCCCGAAAGTACCGCGTACAGATCCTGCGCAACGCGGTGGAGGCGACGCTTCGCTGCGAGGCTCCCGCCGAGATCGTGAAGGCCCCGGGAGGGCGGGAAGCCGAGGCCCTGGCACATTTCGGCTGGGTGGTGAGCGAATTCCGCCGCTACTGCAAGATCGGGGTGTCGCGAAGGGTCCATGTGGACCCGCTCGATGGCGCCACGGCGCCCGCGGCCGGCACCCCCCGGCGCTTCCGGCTGGCACTGCCCTACTCGTCGGGAGACTCGCTCGGGCGTACGCTTGCGTTCACCTTGCGCCTCTTCGACGGCCTCCTCGATGAAGCTGCAACCGCCGCCCAGCTTCGCGCACAGATAAAGGCCGGGCTGCCCGAACTCGAGAAGCAGCTGCGCCCCGCGGCGGAGACGGGTCAGAACCGCTCGTTCTTCCAGATGATCGCGGCAGACCGCGGTATCCCCACGCGTCCCGTCGTGAAGGGCGTCTACGATTTCGGCACCGGGCGCTTCAGGCGCCGGCTGCATTCGAGCATCACCGAGCGCACCTCGGGCCTTGGGGCCAGCATCACATCGAACAAGATGCAGACGGCGCAGGCGCTGCATGCGGCGGGATTGCCGGGTGCCGTCCACCGCCTCGTCGGAAGCCTCGAGGCTGCGCTGCAGGCTGCCGAGGCGCTTGGCTATCCGGTTGTGCTCAAGCCCTCCGACAAGGAGGGCGGTCAGGGCGTGTTCGCGGGGCTGCGCGGCCCGGACTCGGTGCGCAAGTATTATCCGCTGGTGCGGAAGGTCTCTCCGAACGTGCTGGTGGAGCGGCACTTCGAGGGCAACGGCCACCGGTTCACGCTCTTCGACGGCGCGCCGCTTCTGGTAACGGTCAAATACCCCGGGGGCGTGGTGGGCGACGGCGGCAAGACCATTCGCACGCTGGTGTCCGAGGCAGCCGCGGCGAAAGCCGCGAGCCGGTCGTCCGGCGAGCCCGCGCGCCCGCCGCTGACGCTGGACGACGAGGCGATGGACATGCTCGCGGAAGCCGGCCTCACTCCGGAGAGCGTGCCTGCCCGGGGCCAGCGCGTGAACATCCGGCGCCGAAACAATGCCGTCAGCGGCGGAATCACCTACGGGCTCGAGCCGGAAGACGTCCACCCCGACAATCTCGCGCTGGCGCTCCAGGCCGCGGCCGAGTTCAACCTCGATTTCGCCGGGGTCGACCTGCTTACCCCCGACATCTCGCGCTCCTGGCTCGAAGCCGGCGCGCTGATCTGCGAGATCAACACCCAGCCGCAGGTGGGACTCAGGGCCGCGAACCTTCTCTTCGATCGCCTGTTTCCCGGCGGGCATTCGGTTCCGGCGCATCTGGTGGCATGCTGGCCCGATGCCCCGGATGCACCCACGGAACAGCACCTGGGTAGGGCGCGCGATCTCGGCTGCAGCCTCGTTTCGGCCGGAACGGGCCTCTGGCGCGCGGAAGACGGGTACCGGCTCACGGGCGAGATCGAGGGGGGCAGCTGGTCTCTTGCGGCGCTCGCCCCGTTTCGCAACGAGGCGGCCGATGGTGTGCTTTCCCTCGTCTCCGTCGCCGAGCTGCTGGCCCGGGGAGCGCCGCTGGGGCGCCACGCTTCGCTTGCCTTCGACGGCCCGGTGCCCGAGGCAGACCGCGATGCCTTGCTGGCGCTGATCGGAACGAACTGCGCGGGCCCGGAGGGTACCGCAGGTACTGCAACACAAGGAACTCCCAAATGACGTCCGACTGGCTGGACCGGATTTTCGCCGACAAGGATCTGCTGCGCATGGGGCACGTGCAGCGCGCCGAGGATCGCAACCTCGGGCTCGGATGGGTCTACTACGCGCTGGCACGCCTCTACCGGCCACGCTGCGCGGTCTGCATCGGCTCCTACCGCGGCTTCGTGCCCATGACGATCGCGCGCGGCATGGCCGACAACAGCGAGGGGGGCGAACTCCACTTCATCGATCCCTCCTTCGTGGACGACCACTGGAAGGACCCGGCCCAGGTGAAGGCGTGGTTCGCCGGCTTCGATCTGCACAACATCCGCCACCATCGCGCGACAACGCAGGAGTTCGCGCAAAGCGATGCGTTCGACGCGCTCGGCACGGTCGACATGCTCTTCGTCGACGGAATGCACACCGAGGAACAGGCCCGCTTCGATCACGAAACCTTCCTGCCGAAGATGGGGCCCGAGGCGCTTGCACTCTTCCACGACAGCCTCACCGAGAGGTCGAGCACCATCTACGGGGAAGGGAACCCCTACCACTACTCCGTGCGCCGCTACCTCGACACGCTCGAGGCCGACGCGGCCTGGCAACTCTTCGACTTCCCGTTCGCAGACGGCTTCACGATGGTGCGGCGCGCCGGCAAGACGCCGATCAAAGGGACTCGAGGCTGACGTCGGACAGCGCGCCGTCCTCGTTGCGCAGCGCGAAGTACCGCGCCAGCAGCCGGGCGATGGGCCCCTCGGGGTCGGCCAGCTCCCAGGCCCCTTCGGGCCCGGGGCGGAGATCGCGCCGCGGATCGTAGCCGAGCTCGGCGAGCCGTCGGTGGCGTGCGTCGTAGCGACGATCCTTCATGTCGCCGTGCCACAGGTGGCGCAGTGTGCCGGGAACATGATCGACCCTGCCGCCGTAGTTCGCGCGAAGCCTCTCTGACCAGGCGCTCACATGCTGGTAGTGAGCCGGGGAGATCGGCCGGCGCGCGCGCGGGAGCGCCAGGCCGAGAAAGGCATAGGCCGCCGGCGTATCGCCGCCACCGATGATATGGCCGTCGTAGAGCCCGACGGCGCCGATGATTTCCCGCCGTGCCACCCAGCCGAGGCCCTGGATCACCGAGATCGTGCGGGCAGGCGCCTCGCCGCGCAGCTGATCCAGCTCGCGCAAGTCGCCGTCCAGCGCCCGGCGGCCATGGGTGAGATAGGCCGCAGCGATGCCGCGCTCGGCAAAGAGCACCTCGCGGTCGCCCCGGGGCCCGAGGTGTTCCACCTCCGAGAAGGGCTGAACGTACCGCGCCCCGCGGCCAAGCGCATCGCTCGCCGCCTCGGCCCAGTCCGGCTGCTCGAAGAGCACATCGCAATCGAGCCAGGCCACCGTCTCCGCCTCGGGCGGCAGCACCGCGATGGCGATGTTGAGCAGGCGCTCCTTCTGCCAGATCAGATCGTTTCCGGCGATGTGCAAGACGATGTCGGCATCCGAGCGCGCAAGCCGGTGGCGAC
The DNA here is from genome assembly GCA_964466745.1 of uncultured Rhodobacterales bacterium. Classification (GTDB taxonomy): domain Bacteria; phylum Pseudomonadota; class Alphaproteobacteria; order Rhodobacterales; family Rhodobacteraceae; genus CAYXOX01. Next base: position 2,770 of record CAYXOX010000096.1, on the reverse strand, counting down.
CGGGCCGGGCAAGCTCGACCGCGAGGAGCGGCACGCCCAGCGCATCGCGGAATGCCGCGAAATTCTTGCGCCGCCGGCGGAACCCCATCGGGTTGAAGTAGCTTGTGACGGCCCAGGTCCGCCCGTGTCGCGAGCTCATGTCAGCGCGGCTATAAAAGGCCGTGGCGGTTCGCAATTCCCGGCCCGCGCCTCGCGTGTCTCAAGTGCCCTCATCGACATCCTCCTCCGCAGCGCGCCGCGCTTTGAAATACTCGGCGACGTCTCTCGCGAGCGGGGTGCCGGGCCTGCGCCACGCCAGCGGGCGGCCCGGCATCGCAAGGAGATCGCGCTCGGGCTCGAAACCGTGCGCCAGGAGGATCTCCTGGCGCGCTGCACCGTATTTCCGAGTATCGAGATTCCCGTGCCAGAGATGGTGGAGGGTGCGGCGAAGCACGGCTTGTCCGTCGGCAAAACAAGGCGCCGCCCGTTCCGCCCAGTCCATGTAATGGCGTCCATGGCCGGCGCCGATGCGCCGCGCGGAGACGTAGGCTTCGGCAGCACCTTGTATCCCGCTGTGGAAGGCAAGATCGCCGCCACCGACCACCATGGCTTCGTAGAGCCCGCAGGCGGCGATGCTTTGCCGGCGCGCGGCGATGGCGAGGCCGCAAGCAGGGGTTTGCCCCGGCGTGTGACGCGCCGTGGCGCCCTTATTCCAATCCGAGCTGGACAGCACCTGATCCCACGGGACGTCCCCCGCTACGTGCCGTGCGATCCGGGCATCCTGCACGATCCGGGGCGGCGTGGCGGCGGCGTTTGTCCTTGTTGCCGCGGCGGGCGCAAACCCGGGCGGAAGATGGTGCACGGTGTCGTAGAGTGTCAGTGCGCAATCCCTTGCTTCGAGCACGGTGCAGGCCTCGCGCAGCCAGCCGTCATCGGAAAACAGCACGTCGCAGTCAAGCCAGGCAACGTACCTGGCCGAAGCAGGCAGCGCAGCGATGGCGATGTTCAGAAGACGTTCCTTCTGCCAAAGCAGGCCATCGCCTTCGAGCCTGATGATCGTTTCCGCTGCGCCCTCGCCCAGCTCGTGCCGCCCAGGGGCGGCGAGCTCCACCGTCAGCAAAGGAGCGGCGAGATTGCGCCTGAAGGCAGCATAGTTCGCGCGACGACGAACAGAACCCAGGGGATTGAAATACGCGGCAATCGCCCAGAGAGGCGATCCGCGACCAGGTGAAGACTCCGGGCCCTCTCCGTTACTTGCCGGTCCCATACCGGACCGCTCAGAAGCTCACGTCGACACCCGGGAGCGCCAGCGCCTTCACCAGTTCCCGCAACTCCTGCCGGGCAGCGACGTTCGAGATGTTCAGCTGCGAAACGCCGATGTCGCGCAGATCGAGCAGCGTGAGGCCGCGTGGGAAGAGTTCGCGGAAGATCACCCTCTCGTTGAAGCCCGGCGCGACCCGAAAGCCGATCCGGCGAGAAAGGCGCTCGATGGCCGCCTCCATCTTGCGCTTGTTCACCATCGCCTGCGCGCCGAGGCGGTTGCGCAACACCACCCAGTCGATCGGCGGCAAACCGGCCTCCGCGCGCAGCTGGCGCGCGCCCCAGACCATCTCGGAGTAGACGGAGGGCCCCTTGATCGTCTTGCCGTCGGATTCGATGCGGGCCAGCAGGTCGAAATCCACGAAGCTGTCGTTGAGCGGCGTCACCAGTGTATCGGCCAGCGAATGGGCCACCTGGCTCAGCCGGGTGTGCGAACCCGGGCAATCGATCAGGATGAAATCGCTCGCCCCCTCGAGCTCGGCAACGGCAGCGGACAGGCGGTGATCGTAGACGTTCTCGCCGGGATCGAGGCTGGCCTTGTCGATCTCCGGCAGGTCACGGTATTCCGGGGATGGCAGCTCGTGGCCCTCCGCAGCGCAGAACGCGCGCCGGTTTTCCACGTAGCGCGCAAAGGTCTTCTGGCGGAGATCGAGATCGAGCGCGCCCACCTTGTGGCCCATGCGGGCCAGAGCGGTCGCGATGTGCATGGTGACGGTGGATTTGCCCGCCCCGCCCTTCTCGTTACCCACGACGATGATGTGCGCCACTAGCGTTTCCCCAGGTTCCCAGCAGGCGCGAGCCTAGGCCCGCCCGGCCCGCATTTGAAGCGCGATGCCGGCCCACGGCACGGTTGGCGGCGCGGTGTGGGCCTGCCGTCACGCCGAAAGCAAAACGCCGCCCCGTGAAAGGGGCGGCGCTTCGATGTCTGCACGATCGGGCTGCGGTTAGAAGCCGAGGCCCTCGTATTTCTTCTTGAACTTCGACACGCGGCCGCCGGTGTCCATCAGGCGGGTCGAGCCGCCCGTCCAGGCCGGGTGAACGGAGGGGTCGATGTCGAGCGAGAGCGTGTCGCCTTCCGAACCCCACGTGGATTTCATCTGCACCACGGTTCCGTCGACGAGCTTGACGTCGATGATGTGGTACTCGGGATGGGTATCCTTCTTCATCGCGTCTCTCCTCAGGCGCCGGACTTGGGCTTGTAGGTCGTGTCTTCGGCGATCCGGGCGGATTTGCCCCGGCGCGAGCGAAGGTAGTAGAGCTTCGCGCGGCGCACGCGGCCGCGGCGCACCACCTCGATGCTCTCGATGTTGGTCGAGTAGAGGGGGAAGACACGCTCCACACCCTCGCCGAAGGAAATCTTGCGCACCGTGAAGGAGCCGGCGATGCCTTCGCCGTTCTTGCGGGCGATGCACACACCCTCGTAGTTCTGAACGCGGGTACGGGTGCCCTCGGTCACCTTGTAGCCGACGCG
>CAYXOX010000095.1:7447-11792 GCA_964466745.1 uncultured Rhodobacterales bacterium | reverse complement strand
TCGTCGAAGAGGAACGCCGTGGGATCCCGCACGATGGAGCGCCCGATGGCCACCCGCTGGCGCTGCCCGCCCGACAGATCGCGCGGCCGGCGGTCGAGATAGGGGCCGAGCTTGAGCACCTCCGCGGCGGCCTCGACCTTTGCCGCGATCTCCGCGCGCGGCGCCCCGGCGGTCTTGAGCGAGAAGCCCATGTTGTCGCGCACGCTCATGTGGGGGTAGAGCGCGTAGGACTGGAAGACCATGGTGAGCCCGCGCTTGGCCGGGGGCTGGTCGGTCACGTCGCCGCCGTCGATCAGGATCGCGCCTCGGGAGGTGTCCTCGAGCCCGCCGATCATGCGCAGGAGCGTGGACTTGCCGCAGCCCGAGGGGCCGACGAACACCACGAACTCGCCGGCCTCGATCTCGAGATCGACGCCCTTGATCACCTGGACGTCGCCGAACCATTTCTCCACCGCCCGAAGGGTGATCGCGCCCATGCTCAGCTCCTCCGTGCCGAGGGCGAGGCCCAGCCGAGCCAGATCGCCGCCGTCCAGGTGAATGTCTTTCCGCCCGCCGGCGTGCCGTCCATCGGGTCGAAATACTCCGCAAAACCGTGCCCGGCGATGAGATCGGCGGTATTCGCGCGCAACTCGGCGCCCTCGGCGTGGCCCGCTTCCTCCAACCCCATGCCGATCAGCATGTTCATCATCGCCCAGGTCGGGCCGCGCCAGTACCGCCGCGGCTCGAAGCCGGGATGCGCGGGGTCTGCCGAAGGCACGGCGTAGCGCACCAGCCCCCGCACCCGGCGGTAGGGTGCGAGCATCCTGTCTCCGCCCACGCCGGCGTAACAGCTCAGGAACGCGGCGTTCGAGAGCGCGCCGGTGAACTCTCCCGTGATGGCGTCCCGGCAATCGTAGGCACCGATCGCCTCGTTCCAGAGCGTCTCGGCGCCCGCTTCAAGCGTGGCGATCCAGCCCTCGAGGCGGCCCGTTTCCTCGCCGAGCGCGTCGCCCATGTCCCGCAGGTCTCGCGTGGCGCGCAGCAGCGTGAAGGTCATCGTCGGATCGGCGATGCGGAAGGGGTTGCCGGCCTGGCGCGCGGCTTCGTCCCACCCCGCCTCCCGGCCCTGCTTCACGAGCCAGAGGTATCGGTCGTAGTCCGATTTGAGCGGCCGCATGGAAGGGTCCACATGGCCGGTGTCGCGGCGGGTGTAGGCGGCCACGCCCACCGGTTCGATCCGCGCCAGCGCCGCGTCCCAGTCCGGCGCGTTGTCGCGTCCCGACTCCCAGGGGTGCGTGACGCAGACGGCCCCGCGATCGAGCCGCCACTCCATGAACCACTCGTGCCAGCGCGCGAGCCCCGGCCAGAGCGCGGCGAGCCGCGGTGTGCCCGCCGCGCGGTCCCGCTCCCAGATCAGGCGCGCCATGGTGGCGGCGATGGGCGGCTGGCTGATGCCCGAGGAGGGCACCGGGCCGACGCCTGCCCAGATGTCGGGGCCGGGAAAGTAGCCCGGGTCCGGCTGGTGAAAGAGGATGTGCGGCACCATCCCGTTGGGCCATTGCCCGGTCATGAGGGTTTCCAGCTCGGTCCAGGCACGGTCCGGGTCGAAGGCGGCGAAGCCCATGGCGGCGAAGGCGCTGTCCCAGTTCCACTGGTAGGGGTAGAGGCCGTGGGTCGGCACGGTGTAGCCGCCCCGGTCGTTGGCCATCAGGATGTTGCGCGCCTCCACGTCGAGGCTGGTGTGGATCGTCATCTCAGCCTTTCACCGAGCCCGCCGTGAGGCCGCGGGTCATGAACTTTTCGAGCCCGAGGAACATCACCATGACCGGGAGCGTGGCGATCACCGCGCCCGCCATGAGGTGTTGCCGGGGGATCTCGGAGGAGTTGAGCGAGGCGATGCCCCGCGTCAGCGTGAACTTGGAGGGATCGTCGAGCAGCATGAACGCCAGCAGGAACTCGTTCCAGGCGATCATGAAGACGTAGAGCGAGACGCTGGCCAGCGCCGGCAGGCTGAGCGGCAGCGTGATCTTCCAGATCACCTGCAGCCGCGTCAGCCCGTCCATCAGCCCTGCCTCCTCCACCTCCGACGGCAGGCCGCGGAAATAGCCCTGCAGCATGTAGAGCGCCACCGGGATGGTGGTGACAGGGTAGATCATCACGATCCCGGCGATGGTGTTGCGCAGACCCGTCACCGAGAAGGCGATGTAGATGGGCAGCGCCAGGACGATCATGGGCACCATGTAGATCAGCAGGATCGAACGGGAGAAGGCCGCCCGCCCGCGGAATCTGAGCCGCGCCACGGCATAGGCGCCCGGGATCGAGAACAGCAGCGTGATCACCACCGTCAGGACCGAAACGTAGAAGGAGGTCCACAGGTAGCGGCCGAAATCGAAATCGGTGATCAGCTCGCGATAGCTGCGGAAGAGTTCCCAGCCCCTCGCGAGGTCGAGCGAGAAGTCCAGCGGATTGGCCATGAGCTCGCCCTGCGATTTCAGCGAGGTCATCACCATCACGTAGAAGGGAATGATCACGATGGCGACGAAGAAGACGTAGCCCGCACCGAGAAGGAACCGGATCACGGCCTCCTCGAACTCGTGGCGGGTCAGCGCGCCCCGGGGCAGCCCGTCGAGGAAATGGGCCAGCGGCCAGCCGGCGCCGATGCCGAAGAGCACGGCGGCGAGCGCGCGCGGCGCGGGCGCGGCGCCCTCGGCGAGCAGCGGGCCCGCCCCGAGGGCCAGCGCGCCGGCCCCGGCCAGGGTGGCCACGAAGACGGCGAGCCTGCTTCCCGGGCGCAGCAGAACGAAGAGGCCGAGAAGCGCGCCGAAGATCAGGCCGCCGGCCATGCCCGGACGGTAGGCATCGCCCGTTGCGAAGCTCATGGTCACCGCGACGGTCGTCGCGGCGACGGGGATCCAGAGCGCGCCCAGGATGGGCGCGGTGACGAGGCCGAACTGCAGCACTCTCACGCCGCGCCCCCTTCATCTTGGCACAAATACTCCCGCCGGAGGCGCGGCCAAAAGGGCCGGACCGGAATGCTGAGGCCGCTCACAGCCCCTCCTCCCGGCTGATGAAGCGGAAGAAGAGAAACGAGAAGACGAGCAGACAGCCGAAGATCACGACCGCCACCGCCGCACCCGCGCCGATGTTCGAGATCGCGAAGGCCTGTTCGTAGACGTTCACCGTGAGCGTGCGGGTGCCCGCATTGCCGCCCGTCAGCAGGAAGATGTCGTCGAACTTGTTGAAGGTCCAGATGAAGCGCAGCAGGAACAGGACGCTGAGAATCCCCATCAGCTGCGGCAGCGACAGGTAGCGGAATTTCTGGAACGGGCTTGCGCCGTCCATGTCGGCTGCCTCGTACATGTCGGTGTCGATCGATTGCATCCGTGCCAGGATGAAGAGGAAACAAAGCGGGAAGTAGCCCCACATGGCGAAGACCGTCACCATGATTAGCGCCCAGGGCCGCGCGCCGAAAAAATTGATCGCCTCGTCGACGACACCCATCTGCACCAGCAACGCGTTCGCGGAACCCGAGAAGGGGTCGAAAAGGATGACCCAGGTGAACGCCACCGCGATGATCGGCGCGACGTAGGGAAACAGGAACAATCCGCGCAGCAGCCCCTGGCCGCGGAACTCGCGGTTGAGCAGCATCGCCGCGAAGAGGCCCAGCACGATCGCGCCGAGCGTTCCGAAGAGGGTATAGAAGATCGTCACGCCCAGCACGGACCAGAATTCGCCGCCGTCGAAGATCCGCGCGAAGTTCGCCAGCGTGAACTCGCCGCTCGTGAGCACGTTCGTCGAGGTGCCGCTGATGGCGGGCGGGCTGCCCTCGGCGGCGTCCTCCAGCGCGTCCTCGTCGCCGTCGAGCGCCACGGGAACGCGGAAGCGTTCGTTGAAGCCGCCTTCGAGAACCTCGAAGCGGCAGGTGATGGTGGTGCCGGAAAGGGTGCAGGGCGCGGGCAGATCGCCGGCCACGGAGATGCCCGGTGGCAGCGTGTCGGTCATCTCGACCCGGGTGATCTCGGTGTCCTGGCTGGTATTGCGGATGCGATACTCGATCCTTGGCGCATCGCCCCCGCGCAGGCTTTCGCGCACCACCGCCTCCGGCGGGCGCAGATCGGCCAGGCTCACCGGCTTCACGCTGATCCAGAAGATCGCCAGAAGGGGAAGCACGACCACAAGCGAGACGATGGCGATGGTCGCGGTCAGGGGCGTCGCCGGGAGCTGCGACCACGTCAGGTCGACCGCCACTTGGTCGCCGGGACGCGCGGTTTGGAGAGCGCTGGGCTGGCCCACCGGCGGCAAAGAGCCCGCCGAACTGCTGCACTTCCAGCACCGCGAGGCTGTGGGTCGATGTGCCGTCCGGGTT
>CAYXOX010000095.1:0-7437 GCA_964466745.1 uncultured Rhodobacterales bacterium | reverse complement strand
CGGGAAGAGCAGGCTCCAGGCCAGCCTGGCCTCGCGCCGTTGCAGCGCGCCGGTTCCGGCGGGGGGAACGGCGGCCTCCTGCGGGCGTCCGGTTGCGGCGATGATGTCTGGAGTGCCCCGGGCGTCTCCGCCCGGGGCCGCGTCGCGCAGGCTCACGCGGTCACTCGATGCTCGCGAGTTCCGCGTTCATCATCTCCACGGTCTCGCCGGCGCCGCGCACGCCGTCGATGTACTCGCGCACCAGCCGGTTGATGACCTGGGAGTTGATCATCTTCGATGCGAGGGCGAGCTGGCCCTCGGCCACGCCCCAGCGCTGGGCCACGTTGAGGCCGCCCACGATCTCGTCGATCATTTCCTGGGCGTAGAGATCGCCGAGCGGGGCCTTGCGGTCCACGCCCACCGGCAGCGCGGCCCAGGCCTCGACGAAGCTCGTGTCGCCCTCCGCCGTGCCCCGGCGGACCGGGAACTTGCCTTCCGGTGCGATCGAGAGGGTCTGGGTGTAGCCGTCGTCCATCGAGAACTTCACGAACTCCATCGCCGCGTCGGTATCGGCGTCGGTGGTGATGCCGAAGTAGCGGATGTCGGCCCAGGCCGCGCCCTCGGGGTTCGAGGGGCCCGCGAAGTTGGTCACGATCCCGGTCTTGGAGGCCAGCTCCGTCGAGGTGGGATCGTCGTTGATGGTGGGCGGCGCGCTGTCGCGCAACCCGGCGAGTTCGTCGAGGATGAACGGGGACCAGATGATCATGGCGGCCCGGCCGGCGAAGTAGAGCTCGCGCGACTGTTGCCAGTACAGCTCTCCCGGCGGGGAGGCCTCGGCGATGGCCTTGTAGAACTCCAGCACCTCGGTCGTCGCGGCGGCATCGAGCGGTGCCGCGCCGTTCGCGTCCACCGGGCTTACGCCGTTGGCGAGGAAGACATGCTCCAGCACCTGGGACATGAAGTTCTCGTCCACCTTCGTGGCCGCGACGAAGCCATAGAGCTCCGGCGGGTTGTGCAGCGTCTCGATGGCCGTCAGCACGTTGGCATAGGTCGTCGGAGGCTCGAGCCCCGCCTCGGCGAAGAGATCGGAACGATAGATGATCATCTGCGTCCAGCCGTCCACCGGAACCGAGGCGTATTCGCCTTCGAAATCGGCCATGGCCAGCGTGCCGGGCGCGAACGTTCCCACGCCGAGGTCTTCGACCACGTCGGTGGCCGCGCCGGTATCGAGGATGCCCGCCTCGGCCCAGGGCAGCGCGTATTGCAGGGTGTGGTAGATGACGTCGGGCAGGTCACCCGCGGCAAATGCTGCGGTCGCCCGCGTTCCGAGATCGCTTTCGGTGACGGGGATCACCTCCACCGCTGTGCCGGTCTGCGCTTCGAACTGGGCCGCCATCTCCTCCTGCTTGGCAAGCCGCTCCGGCTGCTCTTCCGTCGTCCAGAAGCGGATGGTGTCGGCGCTGGCACCTGCCGCGCCGAGTGCAAGGGCAAGCACGGCGCCGATCATCGGCGCGCCCGCGGGCTTGAAGGTGGGTTTCATCGGTTGCGGTCCTCCCGGTTGATCCCGCCCTGGGGATGGTGCCGGTCGTCCGACGCACGCGCGAGCCGTCCGCATGAATACCTTGGGTGGCCCGCCTGTCGGCAAGCCGCGGAGGCGTCAGTCGCGCGCGGTCGCCGTGCGGCAACCCCGTGGCGATGTTTCGTTGTGGTTCGGATAGTGCGCAACCTGTGCGGCATGCGTCAAGCGCGGGCGTTGCAAGGCGGCGCGTTCGCCTGGGGATGGCGAGGGCGGCACGATTGCACTATAGTGACCGCGAGCAGCAAGCCACGACAGGAAAAATCCGCGTGCGCACACCGACCCTTCTTCTCGCCGCGGGCCTCGCGCTCGCGCCGCCCGGCTTGGGTGCGCTGGAGCAACTCACCTTCCAGATCGAGGGCGCCAGCGAGGTGCTGGAGAACAGCCTGAAGGGCGCTTCGCTCACCCGGCGGGCACGCGAAGACGAGGCCACGACTCCCCAGGACCTTCTCGCCGCTGCGCAGGCGGATTATCGCAGGCTCGTGACGGCGCTCTATGCGCAAGGCTACTACAGCGGGGCGGTGAGCATCGAGATCGATGGCCGCGAGGCCGCCTCCATCCCGCCGCTGCGTGCCCCCGGAGAAATCCGCCAGATCACCGTCCGGATCGATCCGGGCCCGAGGTTCGCCTTCGGGCGCACCGAGATCGGGCCGCTGGCCCCGGGCACGGAGCTGCCGCTTGCGTTCTCGCGCGGCGAGACGGCCGAGGTCGCTGTCATCCGCGCTGCCTCGGCGGCAGCGCTCGAGGCGCACCGCCAGACCGGGCGTGCCAAGGCCCGCATCGCCGATCAGCGCATCACGGCCAACCACGCCAGCCGCGAGCTCGATGCGGTGCTCCGGATCGAGCCGGGCCCCGTGCTCAGCTTCGGCGATCTTTCGGTGAGCGGCGCCAACCGCGTGCGCGAGGGTGCCATTCTGCGCATCGCCGGGCTGCCGCAAGGCGAAACCTATGACCCCGACACGCTCGACAGGGTCACCGAGCGGCTGCGGCGCACCGGCGCGTTCCGGTCGGTTGCCTTGCGCGAGGCCGAACTCGCCAATGCCGACGGCACCCTCGATATCGCCGCGCAGGTCAGCGAGGAGAAGCGCAGACGTCTCGGCGCGGGCATCGAGTCCTCCTCGGTGGAGGGGCTTTCGGTGAGCGCGTTCTGGCTCCACAGGAACCTCTTCGGCGGCGCGGAGAGGTTCCGCGTCGAGGCCGGGGTTGCCGGGATCGGCGGGGAGACCGGGGGCATCGACTACCGGCTTGGGGCGCGGCTCAGCCGCCCGGCCACTCTCGGGCCGGACATCGACGGGTTCACCTTTTTCGACCTGGAGTCCCTCGAAGAGCCCGATTTCGAGCTTCTGTCCTTCGGCGTTGGCTCCGGGCTCACCTGGTACGTGGCCCCCGATCTCACCGTCGAGGGCGCGGTCGCCTACGAACGGGCCGAACAGACGGGCGCGCGCGGCACGCGCGACTACCAGCTCCTGAGCTTTCCGCTCTCCGCCGAGCTGGAGCGGCGCAACGATCCGCTCGACGCGAGCTCGGGCTACTATCTTTCCGGCGAAGTGGCGCCCTTCGTCGGGCTCGACGGTATCGAATCCGGCGCCCGCGTCACGCTCGACGCGCGCAGCTATTTAGGCTTCGGCGAGGAAGACCGCGTGGTGTTCGCGCTCCGTGGGCAGCTCGGCTCGGTGATCGGACCGGAGGCCGAGGATGCGCCGGCCGACTACCTCTTCTACTCGGGCGGCGGCGGCACGGTGCGTGGTCAACCCTACCAGTCGCTCGGCGTGGCCGATGCCGCGGGCAGCATCGGTGGGCGCAGCTTTCTCGGGGTGCAGGGCGAGCTGCGCGTGGGCATAACCGGAAGCATCGGCGCGGTGGGCTTTCTCGATGGCGGCTACATCGGTGCCGAGGAATTCCCCGACGGAAGCTCGGGCGAATGGCATGCCGGTGCAGGCGTCGGCCTGCGATACGACACGGGCATCGGCCCCATAAGGCTCGATCTCGCCACGCCCGTGGGCGAGGACGGGGCGGGCGAAAGCCTCGAACTCTACATCGGGATCGGACAGGCATTTTGAGACGACTTCTCGCAGCCCTCCTTCTGGCGCTCCTTCCCCTCGCCGCCATCGCGCAGGACGACGATGCCGGCTTCCTGCAGCGTCTGCTGCAGGACTCGCTGTCGGACGCGGGGCGCACCGTGACGATCGAGGGCTTCCGCGGCGCCCTAAGCGCGCAGGCGGAGCTCGACAGGCTGACGGTCGCCGATGACGCGGGGCCCTGGCTCACGCTCGAAGGCGTGGTGCTCGACTGGGACCGTTCGGCCCTGTTTCAGCGCCGTGTCGAGGTGCGGACCCTTGCCGCGCGCCGGATCGTGCTGGAGCGTCTTCCGGCGCCGGCCGAGATGGGCCCCGAGCTGCCGGCCGCCACGGCCCGCGAGTTCAGCCTGCCCGAGTTGCCGGTCTCTATCCGGATCGACAGCCTCGTGGCCGAGGAGATCGCACTGGGCGCGCCCGTGCTGGGCGAACCCGTCCGCCTGACGCTGGAAGGCGCGTTCTCGCTCGCTGGTGGCGATGGCAGCGCCGAGCTGGAGGCGCGGAGAATCGATGACGGGCCCGAGGGGCTCTTCCGCATCGACGCGAGCTTCGAGAACGAGAGCGAGACGCTGGCGCTCGAGCTGCGTCTCGAGGAAGCGCCGGGCGGCATCGCGGCGCGGCTGCTCGGCGTGCCGGGCGCGCCCTCCGTGGCTCTCGTTGCCGAAGGTGCCGGGCCGCTCTCCGATTTCCGCACGGATCTTTCGCTCGCCACCGACGGCACGCCGCGCATCGCGGGCACCGTGACACTTCTCGAGCCGCCAGAGACGCCGGGCGCGACCGCCTTCGAGGCCGACATCGCGGGTGATGTCACCGCGCTTGTCCTGCCGCAGTACCGGGCCTTCTTCGGCGACGACGTGGCGCTTGAAGTGGCGGGCATCCGCAGCCCCGACGGTGCGCTGGAACTGCAGGAGCTTTCGCTCGGCGCGGAGGCGCTGGCGCTCGACGGCTCCCTCGCTCTTTCCGCGCAGGGCTGGCCCGAACGGCTGGCGCTCACCGGGCGGATCGCGGCGGCGGACGGCGCGCCCGTGCGCCTGCCCCTCGGCGGCGCCCCGACGACGGTGGGCGCGCTCACGCTCGATGTCGCGTTCGACGCGGCCCGCGGCGAACGCTGGACGGGCGGTTTCGAGCTGGAGGATTTCGCGCGCCCCGACATCGCCGTGCGCACCGCCTCGATCGCGGGGGGAGGCCGGATTCTCGGCGCGGGCGAGGGCCGGATCGGGCGTGCCGATATCGGGCTCGATATCGTGGCCGGCGGCGTCGTGCCCGCCGATCCCGCGCTCGCCGAAGCGCTGGGCGAGGCGCTCACCGGGCGCGTGGAGATGGTGCTGGCCGGTGGAGACGCGCCCATCGAGATCGAGGCGCTGCGCCTTGCCGGCACGGGATACTCGGCCGAAGGCAGTGCAAGCATCGGTTCGATCGAGGATGGCCTGCCCACCGATCTCGCTCTCGACGCGCGCATCGAAACGCTGGAACGCTTCGCCGGCCTGGCGGGCCAGCCGCTTTCGGGCGCGGCATCGCTTTCCGTCGCGGGGCAGGTGGCGCCGCTCTCGGGCGCCTTCGACCTCGTGATCGACGGCACCGCGCGCGACCTCGCGGTCGCGCAGCCGAGCCTCGATCCGTTCCTTGCCGGCCAAACTTCGCTCTCGGCCGCCGTGGCGCGCGATCTCGAGGCAACGCGGGTCGAGCGGTTCTCCATCGAGGGAACCCAGATCCGCGCCGCCGGCGAGGCGATCATCGCCCCGGAAACCGGCCGTGCGATCTTCGAGGCGCGGCTCGCCGATATCGGCCTTGCGGTGCCGGGGCTCTCGGGGCCCGTCACCCTCGACGCCGATGCCGAGCGCGACGGAACCGACTGGACGATCGGCGTCGATGCCGCCGCGCCGGGCGGGGTCTCCGCTGCATTCGATGGCCGGCTCGCAGAAAGCGGAACGCTCGATCTCACGCTGGAAACGGAGATCGGGGAGCTGGCGCGGTTCTCCCGCCTCGCCGGCCTGCCGCTTGGCGGTGCCGCGAGCCTGCGGGTCGAGGGCATGGCCAACCTTTCGGACGCGGGCTTCGATCTCGGCGTCGAAGGCCAGACGCGCGATCTTTCCATCGGGCAGGCCGAGGTGGACCGGCTGCTGGCCGGCACATACGCGCTCGACGCGCGGATCTCGCGCACCTGGCAGACGCTCAGCCTCGATGCGCTCACGCTCGACGGCGCGAACCTCACCGCCCGCGCCAGCGCGCAGGACGGCCCGGGCACCGGCGCGGCCAGCCTCACCGCCCGCCTGCGCGATGTCGGGCTGATCGCGCCGGAGTTTTCCGGGCCGCTCTCGCTGGAGGCCGCGGCGCGCCGGGCCGGGGCCGGCTGGCAGGTGACTGCCGACGCCACCGGCCCGGGCGGCACCACGCTCGCGCTTTCGGGCCGCGTGCCGGAGGATGGCCCTCCGGACCTCGCTTTTCAGGGGGCGGCGCCGCTCGGGCTCGCCAACAGCTTCATCGCGCCACGGTCCATCGCGGGGCAGCTTCGCTACGATCTCGCGCTGCGCGGGGCACCCGCGCTCGGGAACCTGACGGGCACGCTCTCGGTTGCCGGGGCACGTTTCTCGGCGCCGGTCTTGCGCCAGGCGCTGGAGGAGATCGATGCCACGATCCGCCTCGAGGGCACGCGCGCCGTGATCGCCATGAGCGGTGCGCCCGCCGCCGGGGGTACGCTGCGGATCGACGGCCCGGTCGGCCTCGCGCAGCCCTTCCCGGCAGACATCACCGTCGCTCTGCAAAGCGTGGGGGTCACCGACCCCCGGCTCTATGAAACCACGATATCGGGGCAGATCGGCGTGCAGGGCCCGCTGGCCGGCGGCGCCTCGATCACGGGCCGGCTGGGCCTCGGGCGAACGGAGATCCGCGTGCCGTCGAGCGGCGTCAGCGCGCTCGGTGAACTGCCCGACATCGTGCATGTCAGCCCGCGCCCGGCCGCGCGTCGCACGCTGGAGCGTGCGGGCCTTTCCGCCTCGGGCACGCCCGATGCCGGGGGGAACGGGTCGGGCCCGGTCTATCCGCTGGATGTCCGCATCGATGCCACCCAGCGCGTCTTCATCCGGGGGCGGGGGCTCGACGCCGAGCTTGGCGGGTCCATCCGCCTCTCGGGCACCACGGCCGACATCCTGCCCGAGGGGCGTTTCGAGCTGATCCGCGGACGGCTCAACCTCCTACAGCAGCGTTTCGAGCTGACCGAGGGCTGGGCGCAGCTGGCCGGCGATTTCGACCCGGTGCTGCGCCTCGTCGCGGAAACCGAGACCGATGAACTCGCCTTGCAAGTGGTGGTTTCCGGGCCGGCTTCCGAACCACAGGTGACCTTCCTGTCCCAGCCGGAGCTTCCCGAGGACGAGATCCTCGCGCAGCTGATCTTCGGGCGGGATCTCTCCAGCCTCTCGGCGTTCCAGGCGCTGCAGCTGGCCTCGGCGGTGGCCGAGCTTGCCGGTCGGGGCGGCGGCGGGCTCGTGGCGCGCCTGCGCGAAGGATCGGGGCTGGACGATCTCGACGTCGTCACCGACGAAGACGGCAACGCCGCCGTGCGTGCGGGAAAATACCTGACGGAGAACATCTACACCGATGTCACCGTGGATGGGGCGGGCCGCTCGGAGATCAACCTGAATCTCGATCTGACCGAGACGCTCAGAGCCAAGGGCAGCTTCGACAACTCCGGCGAGTCGAGCCTCGGCCTCTTCTTCCAGCGCGACTACTGATGCGGCCACGCCGCCCGGTTCTGCCGCGGCGCCGCCGCGAGCGGAACGCCGCCCGAAGGGAGCGGCCGGATGCGGGTTC
>CAYXOX010000094.1:0-11904 GCA_964466745.1 uncultured Rhodobacterales bacterium | reverse complement strand
ATTTGCGAATTCTTTCAGATCGACGCGGCCTTCCATCTTGTAGCCGACATCGACGATGGCCTGGCCCGCTTCGACCGCGATGACCTTGCCTTTGACGACACTGCCTTCCTGCGGCGTGTCGATCTCGAAGCTTTCGTTGAGGAGGGCTTCGAATTCCTCCATGGATGCTTGCGCCATGTAGCGATGCGTTCCTTCGGCTCTGGGTGTTGCTGGCCGTGCGGTTGTCTCCGCCGGTCTGTGGGTTGGTCCGTCACGGGGGCGGAAAACGACAAAGGGCCGGCGGTGAACCGACCCTGCCTCATCGTTTCCCGGCTGTTCCGCCGGTTCGACAGGCGGGTCTATAGGGTGTGACGGCGCCGCTGGCAAGCCATCTGCGCCCACCGCGCCCGCCACGGTGCCGGCCGGGCGTCTCGCGGAATGCCCGCCGCCGGGCCCATGCCCCGGGCACTGGCCCGGATCCGCACGGGCATCGGGCGTTCCGACGCGGAGCGTGATCGCGGCCCCGAAGCCGTCGCGCACCGCCGCACGGTGCCGTTTCAGCCGGCGCCGGGGGGCATCACCTGCGGCGCCGACGCCTCAGCCATCCGTCTCCCCCCCGCCCCTGGCAGCCCGCGCGGCCTCCACCGCAGCCGCGGCCGCCTCCAGCGCCTCGGCGATCGACAACTGCGAGGTATCGAGCATCACCGCGTCTTCGGCGGGGCGGAGCGGCGCGTCGGCGCGCCCCATGTCGCGCGCGTCGCGGCTCTCGACATCGGCGAGCACCTCGGCGAGGCTCACCTCCTCGCCACGCGCGCGCAGCTCCTTCCACCTGCGCTCGGCGCGCACCCGCGGCGCCGCCGTCACGTAGAGCTTCACCGGCGCCTCGGGGCAGATCACGGTGCCGATATCGCGCCCGTCGAGCACGGCGCCGCCCGCCCGGGCGGCGAAGGCTCGCTGGAAATCCACGAGGGCGGCGCGCACGCCGGGCAGCGCCGCCACGCGGCTGGCGGCTTGGGCCACCTCGGCGCCGCGCAGATGCGCGCCCTCGAGATCCGCGGCACCCAGCGCGGCGGCGGCAGACTCGGGGACCTCGCCCCGCAGGGTACGCGCGCCGACGGCGCGGTAGAGCAGCCCGGTGTCGAGATGGGCAAGGCCGAACCTCCCGGCGAGGCCACGGGCGATGGTGCCCTTCCCGCTGGCCGCCGGCCCGTCGATCGCCACGGTGAAGCTCAAGGCGCCTGTCCCTCGATGCGGGCGCCGAGGCCAGCCATGAGCGCCTCGAACACCGGAAAGGAAGTGGCGATGGGCCCGCCGTCGTCCACGCCCACGGGCGCGCGCGCCGCCAGGCCGAGGCAAAGAAGGCTCATGGCGATGCGATGGTCGAGATGGCTGGCGCAGGTCGCGCCACCGGCCACGCCGCCGGCCCCCCGGCCGGTGACGGTCCACCAGTCCGGCCCTTCCTCCACGGCGACGCCGCAGGCCCGCAGCCCTGCGGCCATGGCCGCGATCCTGTCACTCTCCTTCACCCGCAGTTCGGCCACGCCGCGCATCACGGTCTCGCCCTCGGCGAAGGCGGCGACCACCGAAAGGATCGGGTACTCGTCGATCATGCTGGCCGCGCGCTCGGGCGGAACCTCTATCCCCCGCATGTCGGGCGAGAACCGGGCCCGCAGATCGGCTACCGGCTCGCCCCCCTCCTCGCGCAGGTTCTCGTAGACAAGATCCGCACCCATCTCGCGCAGCGTGGTGAAGAGACCGGCGCGCGTCGGGTTGAGCCCGATGCCGGGCACCAGAACCTCCGATCCCTCCACGATCAGGCCGGCACAGACCGGGAAGGCCGCCGACGAGGGGTCGCGCGGCACGGCGATCGCCTGGGCCCGCAACTCCGGCCGGCCCGTCAGGGTGATCACGCGCCCGCCCGGGCCCTCCTCCACCTCGATCCGGGCGCCGAACCCGGCCAGCATGCGTTCGGTGTGGTCCCGGGTGGCCTCGCGCTCGCGCACCACCGTCCGCCCGGGCGCGTTCAGGCCCGCAAGCAGCACCGCCGATTTCACCTGCGCCGAGGGCACCGGCACCTCGTAGTCCACGGGCACCGGGGCCCGCGCGCCGACCACCGTCATCGGCAGGCGTCCGCCCTCGCGGCCCACCGCGCGGGCGCCGAAAAGCGCCAGCGGATCGGTCACGCGCGCCATGGGGCGCGACACGAGGCTCGCGTCGCCGGTGAAGGTCGCCGTGATGGGCGAGGTCGCCATCGCCCCCATCACCAGCCGGACCCCGGTGCCGGAGTTGCCGCAATCGATCACCCGGTCGGGCTCGGCGAACCCGCCAACGCCCACGCCGTGGATGCGCCACACCCCGCCGTCGTCGCGCTCGACTTCGGCGCCGAAGGCCCGCATGGCCGCGGCCGTGTCGAGCACGTCCTGCCCCTCGAGGAGGCCGGTGACGCGGGTTTCGCCCAGCGTCAGCGCCCCGAGGATGAGCGCGCGGTGGGAAATCGACTTGTCGCCGGGCACCTCCGCGACCCCGGAAAGGGGCCGGCCGGGATGGGCGGTCAGGGGGCGTGGCGCACCATGGGCAGTCATCGTCCGAAGGCTCCTTGCAGGCGGGCTCGGCCGCATTCCGGCGCGCCCCGCCGCCCCATACACCGCGCGCCCGCGGGGGAAAAGCGCCAGCGCGCCCGCGAGCGCCCGGCACGGGCGGCGGCAGCGCACGGGGGCGCACGGCCAGACGCCGGCCCGGCGCCGCGGCGCTTCCTTCATCTTGGCCTAAATACTCCGGGGAGCGCGAGGGGCTGGCCCCTCGCCCCACGGTGCGCCGCGGCGACGCCGCGCACACCCTAGGCACCATGGCCCGCGGGCCCGCGCGCCGCTATATCCCGCCCATGGAGCTTCCGGCCCGGATCGCCGACTGGTTCGCCGCGCGCGGCTGGTCCCCCCACCCGCACCAGCTGGAGATGCTGGAGCGCGCCGCCGCACCCGCGCTTCTGCTGATCGCGCCCACCGGCGGCGGCAAGACCCTGGCGGGCTTCCTGCCCACGCTGGCCGAGCTCGCAGGGGGCGGGCACGCGGGGCTGCACACGCTCTACGTCTCGCCGCTCAAGGCGCTGGCCGCCGATATCCGGCGGAACCTGTCGGGGCCCATCGCCGGGATGGGGCTGCCGATACGGGTGGAAGACCGCACAGGGGACACGCCCGCCTCCGCCCGCAGGCGCCAGCGTGCCGACCCGCCGCACATCCTGCTCACGACGCCCGAAAGCCTCGCGCTGCTCGCCTCCTACGAGGACGCACCGCGCATCTTCGCCGGGCTCCAGCGCATCGTGATCGACGAGATCCATGCGCTGGCCGACTCCAAGCGCGGCGACCAGCTGATGCTGGCGCTCTCACGGGTCCAGGCGCTGGCGCCGCGGCTGCGCCGGGTCGGGCTCTCGGCGACGGTGGAGGATCCCGCCGCCATCGCCCGGCTGCTGGCCCGGCACCCCGATCCCTGCCCGGTCCTCCTGGCCGATCCCGGCCCCGACCCCGATATCGCGATGCTCGCCACCGAGGCGCCGCCGCCGTGGTCGGGCGGCGGTGCGCGTCACGCCATCCCGGCAGTGCTCGAAGAGGTGCGCCGCCACCGGACGACGCTGATCTTTCACAACACCCGCGCGCAGGCCGAGCTGTTCTTCCACCACCTCTGGCTCGCCAACGAGGAGGGCCTGCCCATCGGCATCCACCACGGCTCGCTCGCGCGCGAACAGCGCGCCCGGGTGGAGGCCGCCATGGTGGCCGGCGAGCTGCGGGCCATCGTCTGCACGGGCAGCCTCGATCTCGGCATCGATTGGGGCGACGTGGACCTCGTGATCCAGGTCGGCGCACCGAAGAACGTCAAGCGCCTGATCCAGCGAATCGGGCGGGCCAACCATCGCTACAACGCGCCCTCCAAGGCGCTGCTCGTCCCCGCCAACCGCTTCGAGGTGGTGGAGTGCATCGCGGCGCTCGAGGCCGCCCGGGCCCATGAGCTCGACGGCGAGCCCCGCGGGCCGGGCCCGCGGGACGTGCTCTGCCAGCACATCCTCATCGCCGCCGCCGCCGGGCCGTTCGCGGCCGATACGCTCTTCGCCGAGGTCCGCACCGCCGGCGCCTACGCCGATCTCACAAGGGAAGCGTTCGATGACTGCCTCGAGTTCTGCGCGACCGGGGGCTACGCGCTGCGCGCTTACGATCGCTGGCAACGCCTCAGGCAGCGACGCGACGGGCTGTGGGAGCTGCGCGATCCGCGTGCCGCTCAGCGGATCCGCATGAACATCGGCACGATCCAGGACACCGACACGCTGAAGGTGCGCCTTCGGAACCGCGGCGGTGGCAAGCCCCTCGGCGAGGTGGAAGAGGGCTTCGCCGCCACACTGGTGCCCGGCGACACCTTCCTGATCGGCGGACAGGTGGTGCGCTACGAGGGGTTGCGGGAGATGACCGTGGAGGTCACCCGCCGCACGGCCGTTGCCCTGACAGAACGGCTGTCGCGCACGGGCGACAGGCCGAAGATCGCCACGTTCATGGGCACGAAATTCGCCACCTCCACCCAGCTCTCGCACCGCATCCTGCGCATGTTCCAGCAGGAGGACTGGCCCGAACTGCCGGCCCACACCGCGAGCTGGCTCGCATTGCAGCGCGAGGTATCGCGCCTGCCCCAACCCGGGCGGCTGCTCGTCGAGAGCTTTCCCCACGACGGGCGGGAGCATGTCTGCCTTTACGGCTTCGCGGGGCGCAACGCCCAGCAGACGCTGGGCCTTCTTTTGGCGCGGCGCATGGAAGACATGGGCATGGCGCCGCTCGGCTTCGTGTCCACCGACTACGCGACGCTGATCTGGGGGCTCGATCCGCTCACCGATGCCCGCGCCCTGCTGGACGCCGAGGCACTGCGGGCCGGGCTCGAGGGCTGGCTGCAGGAGAACGCCGTGATGAAGCGCACCTTCAAGGCCAGCGCGGTGATCGCCGGGCTGATCGAGCGCAACACCACCGAGGGCAGGCGCAAGAGCGGCCGACAGGCAACCTTCTCGTCGGACATCCTCTACGACACGCTCCAGAAATACGATCCCGGGCACCTGATGCTCCAGATCACCCGCGAGGAGGCACTGCGCGGGCTGGTGGATTTCGGCCGCATCGAGGAAATGCTTGCCCGCGTCGGCGAGCGCATCGATCATCTCGCGCTTTCCCGCGTCAGCCCGCTGGCCGCGCCGCTCTTCCTGGAAGCCGGCCGCGTGCCGGTAAATGGCGCGGCCGACGAACGCCTTCTCGCCGAGGAAGCCGAGCGCCTGATGGAGACGGCGGGCCTCGCGGAGGCGGCCCCCCCGCGCTGGCGCGTTCCGTTCTGAGGCTTGCAACGCCACGCGCGCCGATCCATGAACAGAGCATGAACTTCTACCCCTTCAGCCTTTCCGGCGCACCGCTCCGCCTGCTGCCGTCGGGCGCGCTCCACTGGCCCGCGGAGGGGCTGATGTGCGTCGCCGATCTGCACCTCGGCAAGAGCGAGCGCATGGCCCGCCGGGGCGGTGCGATGCTGCCGCCCTACGAGGGGCGCGATACCCTTGCCCGGCTGGCCGCAGACATCGCCGCCACGGGGGCGACCCGCGTGATCTGCCTCGGGGACAGCTTCGACGACGACGACGCTGCAACCGGCATCGACGGCGAAACGCGCGCGGCGCTGGCCGCGCTGGCGGCGGAGCGCGACTGGATCTGGATCGCTGGCAACCACGACCCCGCGGCCCACCTCGATATCGGCGAGGGGCCGATGCACGAGCTTCCCATCGGGGCGCTCGTGTTCCGCCACATCGCCGAGCCCGGCGCGGCCGGCGAAATCTCCGGGCACTACCACCCGAAGGCGCGGCTGCGCACGCGGGCCCGCACGATAGCGCGGCGCTGCATGCTGTTCGACCGGGCGCGTGCGGTGCTGCCCGCCTACGGCACCTATACCGGCGGGTTGTTCTGCGATGCCGAACCGTTGGCCTCGTTGATGGGCGCGCAGGCGCAGGCGGTGATGCTGGGGCCCCGCCCCTGCGCGGTGCCGATGCCGCGGTTGCGACATACAGGCTAGCTGGCGTCCTCGTCACGGCTCATCCGGCGCGTGGCAGTTGGCGGGGGCATCCCGGCCAGTTCATGCCGGCGCATGCGGCTGAACGATGCGGGCGGCACGGAGAAACCGGCCCCGGCCCGTGCGTTCAGAGCAGCCCTGCCTCCCGGAGGGTATCCTGGCCGTTGCGGCTGACCGGCACCCGCGCACCGCAAACCACGCGCACGAACACGCGGGCACCTTCGCGCTCGACGGCATCGATCGCATCGCGCGCGACCCAGTGCGAACGGTGGACAGCGAGGCCCTCCACCCCTTCCATCTCGTCGATGGCATCGCACAGGCGCATGCGCAGCTTGACCGCCGTATCGTGTGAGTAGACATGCACGTAGTGATCCCGCGCGGCGAGGCGTGTGATGGGGCGCGCTTCGGGCAGGCGCCGCCCGAGCCTTGGTACCTCGGCCTGATCGGCCGCCGGATCGCCGGCCGCCGCCTGCCCCGGCCCCGGCCGACGCCTGTGGCGGGTGGCCCAACGGAAGGCGGAGACCATCGAGGAGACGAAGAGCCCGAGCCCGAAGATGTAAAGGTAGCGTGCAACGGTGTGCGCGACCGGAAGATCCTCGCCGACCGCGACGATCACCAGCGGGGTAAGACCGGTGGCCACGAGAAACGCCGTGGCCACATCCACCTGCCAGTCGTCCCGCCGCCCCAGCACGAGCCGCGCCATGGGCCGTGCCAGGCTCGCGATCACGAGCGACGCGGCCACGACGGTGCCCCAGAACGAGACGCGTTCCAGAACGTTCATCGCGGTGAAGGTTCCGAACGGGCCGATGACGCTCCCCGCCGCAGTCCCCGCGATCCAGAATCCGCCGGTGCGCCACCGGACGAGATCTTCGATAGCCAGCCGGACCACTCTCTTCGGCACACCAAATCCTATTTTCGCAGCCATATTGGCGAGGTTCAGGTAACCGGAAGGTTATGCCCGGTCAATCCGTGAGTGCCCCCGGAAGGCGGCGGCCGAGCGCCGCAGATGCCGCCGCGAGCGTGTTGCGCAAAAGGCAGGCAATCGTCATGGGCCCGACCCCGCCGGGCACGGGGGTGAGCGCAGCGGCCACTTCGGAGACCTCGGTGAAGGCCACATCGCCCACCAGCCGCGTCTTTCCGCCTTCGGCCCCGATCCGGTTGATGCCGACGTCGATCACGGTGGCACCGGGCTTGACCCAGTCGGCGCGTACCATCTCGGGCCGGCCAACGGCGGCCACGAGGATATCCGCCCTTCGGCACACCGCCGGCACGTCGCGGGTGCGCGAATGCGCGATGGTGACGGTGCAGCTCTCCGCGAGCAAGAGCTGCGCCATGGGTTTGCCAACGATGCCCGAACGGCCGAGCACCACGGCCTCGGCACCGGCCATGTCGCCCAGTTCGGCGCGCAGAAGCATCGCACAGCCGAGGGGCGTGCAGGGCACGAGGGCGGGATGGCCCGCGGCGAGGCGGCCGACGTTGACCGGGTGGAACCCGTCCACGTCCTTCGCAGGGTCGATCGCCTCGATCACCCGGCCGGCATCGATCTGCGCCGGAAGCGGAAGCTGCACGAGCACCCCGTGAACCGCAGGATCACCATTGAGTTGCGCCACCAGCGCCAGCACCTCGGCCTCGCTGGCCGTTTCGGGCAGGCGGTGCTCGAAAGAGGCCATGCCGGCCTCCACCGTCTGCCGCGCCTTGGAGCGAACGTAGACCTGGCTCGCCGGGTCTTCGCCGACAAGCACCACCGCGAGGCCGGGCTGCACCCCGGTGGCCTCGCGCAGGGCCTCAACCCCCGCCGCCACCCGTGCCCGCAGAGCGCCCGCCGCCGCCTTCCCGTCGATGATCCGTGCCGTCATCGGCCCTCGTCCTCGCCCAGCGCGACCGCCTCACGGCGAATGAACCGCGCGATCATCTCGCGCCACAGCGCCTCGGCGAGATCGGCGTCGAGCCCCTGCGCATCGGAATGGGCACGCACCTTGGACACGACATCCTCGACCCGCGCGGGTATCGCTGCCGGGAGCCCGGCACCGCGCTTGATCTCGACCGCGCGATCGATGCAGGCCTGCCGGCGCGCAAGCAGGGCCACCAGCTCGGCGTCGATCGCATCGATCAGGCCGCGCAACTCCTCCATGGAAGCGCAGGCTGCCGGATCTGCCTTCGGGTCAGACGGCATGGGCATGTCCTCTCCTCGTTCTTGCCAGCAACCGGGCGCGCCTCAGAACAGCCCGTCGATCCGCCCGTCGGCGTCGAGCCTGATCGTCTCCGCCGCGGGCACCCGGGGCAGCCCGGGCATCGTCATGATATCCCCGCAGATCGCAACGACGAACCCGGCGCCGGCCGAGAGCCGGACCTCGCGGATCGGCACGACATGGCCGGTGGGCGCTCCGCGCAGCGCGGGATCGGTGGAAAACGAATACTGTGTCTTGGCCATGCAGACGGGAAGGTGCCCGTAGCCCTGTGCCTCCCAATCGGCGAGCTGCGCGCGCACCTTGTGGTCTGCTGTCACTTCACCGGCACGATAGATGCGCTTCGCGATCGTCTCGATCTTGTCCATCAGCGTCATGGCGTCGGGGTAGAGCGGCGCGAACTGCGCGGCATCGCCATCTGCGATCTCGGCCACCCTGCGCGCGAGCGGAGCGATTCCGGCGGAACCCTCGGCCCAGTGCTTGCAGAGAAACGCTTCGGCGCCTTCGGCGGCCGCCGCCTCGGTGATCGCGGCGACCTCGGCCTCCGAATCGCCCGCGAAGTGGTTGATGGCCACCACCACCGGCACGCCGAAGCCCTTCACGTTCTCGATGTGGCGCGCGAGGTTGGCGCTGCCGGCCCGAACGGCGGCCACGTCTTCCCGGCCGAGCGCGTCCCGGGCGACGCCGCCGTTCATCTTCAGCGCCCGCACCGTGGCCACGATCACCGCGCAGGCGGGCGCCAGCCCGGCCTGGCGGCACTTGATGTCGAAGAACTTCTCGGCACCCAGATCGGCTCCGAAGCCGGCCTCGGTCACCACGTAATCTGCGAGCTTGAGCGCCGTGCGCGTGGCGATCACCGAGTTGCAGCCATGGGCGATGTTGGCGAAGGGCCCGCCATGGACGAAGGCCGGCGTGTTCTCGAGCGTCTGGACGAGATTGGGCTGCATGGCATCCTTGAGGAGCACCGTCATCGCGCCGTCGGCCTTCAGGTCGCGCGCGAACACGGGCGAACGGTCGCGGCGATAGGCGACGATGATGTCGCCGAGCCGGCTCTGCAGATCGTCGAGATCGCGGGCGAGGCACAGGCAGGCCATCACCTCGGACGCCACGGTGATGTCGAAGCCGGCTTCCCGCGGGAAGCCGTTGGCGACGCCGCCGAGCGAGGCGGTGATCTGCCTCAGAGCTCGGTCGTTCATGTCGAGCACGCGCCGCCAGGCGACCCGCCGGATATCGATGTCGAGATCGTTGCCCCAGTAGACGTGGTTGTCGATCAGCGCCGCGAGCAGGTTGTGAGCGCTGGTGATGGCGTGGAAATCGCCCGTGAAGTGGAGGTTCATGTCCTCCATCGGTACCACCTGGGCGCGGCCGCCGCCCGCCGCACCGCCCTTCATCCCGAAACAGGGGCCCAGCGAGGCCTCGCGGATGCAGATGGCGGCGCGCTTTCCGAGCGCGGCAAGGCCGTCGCCAAGGCCGACGGTCGTGGTTGTTTTCCCCTCGCCCGCGGGGGTCGGGTTGATCGCGGTGACGAGGATCAGCTTGCCGTGGGCCCGGTCTGACAGCCCGTCGATGAAGCCCTGTGCGATCTTGGCCTTGTCATGCCCGTAGGGCGCAAGATCCTGCGCGCCGATGCCGAGGCGCGCGCCGATTTCGGCGATCGGCAGCTTTTGCGCCTCGCGGGCAATCTCGATATCGGACTTGAACGCCATCGCGCGGCACTCCCCTTCATTCGCTTCGTGTGCTGGAGTATACTGCGGCGCGCCGAGGCAACAGGGCCGAGGGCGCGCATTTCGCCACAGCGCGCCGACGCGACGCATCCGCGGTGTTCCTGCGCGGCGCGGCAAGCGTCGTATCGGAAACCCGGAGACGGCCTGTGGCCGGCCTCAGCCCGGCGCCCAGGCGCGCTGGCCCGGCACGCTAAGGCGCAGTGTATCGCCAAGGCGCAACGGCCCCTCGCGCTCGACCCATGCGGTCACGCCGCGCCGCCCCTCGGCCGCGCGCTTGAAGGCGGCGCCGTGGCCGGGGTGCTCGGCCTCGATCTCCTTGCCCGGCCAGTGGCAGGGCTGGTTCTCCATGTCCACCACCAGCGTGGCGCCGGAGGGCGCCTGCAGCCGCGACGAGGGCGGCACATGGGTGAAGTCGGGCAGGCCCTCGAGCACCAGCGAGGCCCCGAGCCACGCCGGATCGAGCGCATCGAGCCCGATCTCGCGTGCGATCTGGGCCATCTCCTCGGCGGAGACGACCGAAAGCTGGCGCACGTTGCGGATCGCGGTGCCGACGGGGTGCTGGGATTTCACACGGCTGCACGAGGCACGGGTCAGGCCGCCGTGATCCTCTCCCGCGATCCCGGCGAAGGTGAGCGCGACCTCCTCGAGCGGCTCGGAGCGCAGGCTCGCAGCCCGGCTCGGCACACGGCCGATGAAGGTGACGCGGGCGGTATGGTCGGTGGGCACGAGGGCGGGCATGGCTGCGTCCGTTCGGTGTTTCGGCCCATATGTCCCGCGGCGGACGCGCACCGCAAGCGCGAAGGGGCGCCCGGCGCTGGGCGCGCATGTGCGGCGCGAAGCAAGCCGTGCAACGCTGCCGATGGCACGAAACGCGAAGGCCCTGCGCGATGGCAGGGCCTTCTTGCCTCTTTCGGCCGGCGGAGCCTCAGGTGGGCTCGGGCTCGGGTTCCATGTCCCCGCCGCGCGGCGGCTTGGGCTTCTTGGTTTTCGGGATCGCGGTGATCGAGGCCGGCCCGCCCGGCGAGGGCGTGTCCGCATCGTCGTCGCCCCGCTTGAGAGCTTCGCCCGCGATCACTTTGGTGATCTCGGATCCGGTGAGCGTCTCGTATTCCAGAAGGCCCTGGGCGAGCCGTTCGAGATCGTCGCGTTTCTCCGTGAGGATGCGCTTCGCCGTCTCGTAGCCTTCGTCCACGATCTTGCGAACCTCCTCGTCGATCTTCTCCTGCGTGTCGGGGCTCACGTTCGACTGCCCCTGGTACGCTCCGAGGAAACTCTGCTGCTCGTTGGCATAATCGATGTTGCCGAGCTGCTCGGAGAAGCCGAACTGGGTGACCATCGCCCGGGCGATCTTGGAAACCTGCTGGATGTCCGAGGCCGCGCCCGAGGTCACGTTCTCCTTGCCGAACACCAGCTCCTCGGCAACCTTGCCGCCCATCGCCATGGCGATCTTCGACTTGTACTTGGTGTAGGTGACGCTCAGCTGGTCGCGCTCCGGCAGGCTCAGCACGAGGCCGAGCGCGCGGCCGCGCGGAATGATCGTCGCCTTGTGGATCGGATCGTGCTGCGGAACGTTGAGGCCCACGATCGCGTGCCCGGCCTCGTGGTAGGCAGTGAGCTTCTTTTCGTCCTCGGTCATGACCATGGAGCGCCGCTCGGCACCCATCATCACCTTGTCCTTGGCGTTCTCGAAATCCTCCATCGTCACGAACCGCCGGCCCACGCGGGCCGCCATCAGTGCCGCCTCGTTCACAAGGTTGGCCAGATCGGCGCCGGAGAAACCGGGCGTGCCGCGGGCGATGATCCTCAGATCAACGTCCGGGCCCAGCGGCACCTTGCGGGCATGGACGCCGAGGATCTTCTCGCGGCCCTTCACGTCGGGGTTGGGCACCTGCACCTGCCGGTCGAACCGGCCGGGGCGCAGCAGCGCGGGGTCGAGCACGTCGGGC
>CAYXOX010000093.1:0-11953 GCA_964466745.1 uncultured Rhodobacterales bacterium | reverse complement strand
CTTGCGCAGGTTGTCGGACACGCACCACAGGTTGAGACCGTTCTCGATGGTGGAATCCTGCCGGATACGGCTGACGAACGTGGCGAAATCGCCCACGCATTCGAGCGGCGTGACGTAGCCGCCCGGCTCGCGCTTGTCGATCACCATGAGCCCCGGGGCCTCGCGCAGGATGTCGCGTGCCTCGTCCTCGTCGAGAAAATCCTCGAACTCGATGTTTATGGCCTCGGAGTGCCCGACGAAGACCGGCACGCGCACGCAGGTCGCCGTGACCTTGATGGACGGGTCGAGGATCTTCTTGGTCTCGGCCACCATCTTCCACTCCTCGCGGGTGGAGCCATCCTCCATGAACGAGTCGATCTGCGGGATCACGTTGAAGGCGATCTGCTTCTGGAACACGTTCGGCGGCACGTCGGCCGTGGGGTTGTAGACGGCCTTGGTCTGGTCCCAGAGCTCGTCGATGCCGTTCTTGCCGGCGCCGGAAACCGACTGGTAGGTGGAGACGACGACGCGCTTGATGCGGGCCCGGTCGTGCAGCGGCTTGAGTGCCACCACCATCTGGGCCGTGGAACAGTTGGGATTGGCTATGATGTTGCGGTTGCGCACCTGCTCGATCGCGTGGGCGTTCACTTCCGGCACGATCAGGGGAATGTCGGCGTCGTAGCGGTAGAGCGAAGAGTTGTCGATCACCACGCAGCCGGCCTTGGCGGCGCGGGGCGCGTAGGTTTTCGTCGCGTCCGAGCCGATGGCGAAGAGCGCGATGTCCCAGCCCGTGAAATCGAAGGCGTCGAGGTCGCGGGTGGTCAGTGTCTTGTCGCCATAGCTCACCTCGGTTCCCAGCGACTTGCGGCTCGCCAGGGCGGCCACTTCGTCGGCGGGGAACCGGCGCTCGGCCAGGATGTTGAGCATTTCGCGGCCCACGTTGCCCGTGGCGCCGACGACTGCGACGCGATAGCCCATGTCTCTCTCCTCGATCCGGGACGTCTGCGTTTAATGCAGGGCCCGCCACGAGGAAAGAGGCGTTTCGCCTGCGGGCACGGTGTCGCGATGTGTCAGGCAAAGTGGACACATGCCGCGCCGCCCGGCATAGTGCGGCGAACACGAACGCGAGCGCACGCCTTGCCCGACACGCTACGTCCGCCTCCCGGCCTCGAGGCCCCGTCGCTCCGTGAACCGGAGCCGCGCAAGCTCTGCACCGACTGCGGGGTGTCGCGCATGAAGGATGCGTCGGCTTGCGGCGCGGCATGCCAGTTCATCCGTCCGGACTACCCGGCCATGGAGGCCCGGGTGCAGGGTCGCGCGCGCGATCCCGGGCGCGGCGACGAGGCCTTCTTCGGGCCCTACCGGGCGCTCTGGCGGGCCCGGCTCAAGGCGCCGGCCGAGGGTGCGCAATGGACGGGCATCACGACGCGCCTCGCCCAGAAGCTACTGGAGACCGGCGCCGTCGACGCCGTGCTCACCGTGGGCCCCGACCCGGAAGACCGCTGGAAGCCCCGGCCGGTGATCGTGACCGATCCGGCGGCGATGGCCGAGGTGCGGGGCATGCGCATGGGCTACGCGCCGCTTCTTGCCTTGCTCGAACCGGCCGCCGCCGCCGGGCACAAGCGGCTCGCGATCATCGGGATTCCCTGCCAGGTGTACGCGCTTCGAGCCCTCGAGGCGCGGCTCGGGCTCGAGCGGCTCTACGTGATCGGCACCCCCTGCTCCGACAACACCACCACCGAGAACTTCCACCTGTTCCTCGAACGGCTGACCGACCGGCCCGAGGCGGTATGCTACCTCGAGTTCCGCGCCGACTACCGGGTGGAGATGCGCTTCGACGACGGGGCCGTGAAGCTGATCCCCTTTCTCAAGCTGCCGATCTCGGATCTTCCGCGGGATTTCTTCCCGCTCACCTGCCGGACCTGCGTGGACTACACCAATGTCCTGGCCGACATCACCGTGGGCTACATGGGCGGCGAG
Source organism: uncultured Rhodobacterales bacterium (assembly GCA_964466745.1). Taxonomy (GTDB): domain Bacteria; phylum Pseudomonadota; class Alphaproteobacteria; order Rhodobacterales; family Rhodobacteraceae; genus CAYXOX01. The sequence goes on along the minus strand of CAYXOX010000093.1, from coordinate 9,994 downwards.
GGCGATCAGTGGCTGATCGTGCGCAATACCCGCGGCGAGGAGATGCTGGACAGGCTTGCCGGAGAACTGGCCCTCTCGGCTCCCGGCTCGAAGGGCCGGCGCGCGGCGGCGGTCAAGGGTTTCGTCGAGAACACGCGCCGCGCGGCGGGCGGGCTCCCCCTGCGCCGGATGCCCGACTGGGTGCGCCCGATCGTGGCCTGGCTGCAACCTCGCACGGGCCCGCGCGGGCTCGAGTTCGCGCGGACGCGGCTCGAGATGAAGGCCGCCGAAACGGTTCTCCACCTGCGCCACGCCGCGCCGGCACGGATGAAGACGATGGTGCCCGAACACGTCTGGCGGCTGGTCGAGCCCTACGGGCTTGCTCCCGAACCCGGCGAGCGCGGCGAGGACGCGCTCCCGCGGCGCGAGCGCACCGCTCCCGGGAGCGGTTGAAGCCGGGCCGGTGTCGCGGCGGCCGGCTAGTCGACGGCGCGGATGAGCTTGCGTTCCAGAACGCGCAGCACGGTGGGCAGATCATGCCCCCGCTTGAGTACCTGCCCGTCCATTCCGATCACGGCATACATACCTTGCCGATTGCGCAGGCGCGGGCGCTTCTCGATCCGGTAGAGCGGGTGTTCCGCGGTACGGCGGAAGATGGAAAAGACGGCAACCTCGCGCAGGCAGGAGATGCCGTAGTCGCGCCACTCCCCTGCCGCCACCATGCGCCCGTAGAGCGAGAGAATGACGCCAAGCTCGCCGCGCTGAAAGGCGACCGTCTCGGGAACCGCGCGGCCGTGCAGCGGTATGGGCTCGAACGCTGGCATTCCCGGAGACTTGCGCCGTTTGGGCGCCAAATCAAGCCATCTCTCGGGCAGGCGGCAGGCAGCGGCCGCTAGGACGCGCGGGACTGCTCGATGAAGGCGCGCATTTCCTCGGCTTCACGCCGGGCATCGCGCAGCCCTTCCATGGCGGCGCGCAACTCCGCCTCGGCCTGGGCAAGCTGGTTGGTGAGTTCGGCCTCGCGCTGCTGCATGTAGGTGACCGCCTGTTCGCGCTCCTCCTCGGCCTCGTGGAGCGAACGGGCCATCCTGTCCAGTTCGTTGAGGTCCGACTGGCTGACACGGCTGAACCGGTGAACCAGCCAGTTCGCGAACCAGCCCAGGCAGAAGGCAACGAACAGGATCGCCGCCGTGGCGACGATGAATTCGAAACGGGTCACTCGCCGTCCTCCCCTTCGGTACCGGAGCTGTCGCCGACTTGCGTGGCCTCCTCGGCACCTTCCTCTGCGGCGCCTTCGCCGTCGCCCCCGGCTTCCGCCGCGGCGGCTTCACCGTCGGCTGCCTCGCCCGGCACCGCAAGGGTGAACTCGATGCGCCGGTTGCGCTCGCGGCCCTCCTCGGTCTCGTTGTCGGCGATGGGGCGGGTCTCGCCGTAACCCACCGCCGTGATGCCCGAGGTGGGAATGCGTTCCGCCATCAACTCTGCCAGCACCGCCTCGGCGCGGCTCTGGCTGAGCTGAAGGTTCATCTCTTCGCGCCCCTGGCTGTCGGTATGGCCTGCGACTTCCAGCGCCATCTCCGGGCAGTTGCGCAGGATCTCGGCGATGCGCTCCACCGAAACGCGCGCATCGGCATCGATCGTTGTGGACCCGGGCTCGAACGTGATCTTTCGCTCGGCGAGCACCGCCGAGATCTGCCCGATGCACTCTTCGGGCGTCGGCAGGCTCGCCTCGGGGTCTAGCGCTTCCTCGTAGCGCACGTTGACCTCGAAGGTTTCACCCTCGCCAAGCCGTTCCGCAAGCAGGCGCGATGCGGCGGAGGCCGCCCCCGCATCCCCCGTGACCCCCGCGAGGCGCACCCGGTCGGGGTCGACCTCGACGGTACCATGGTCGATCAGCCCGAGCGCCTCGATCCCGGCGATGACCCGAAGCGTCCAGCCTTCGGGCAGCCCGTCCACCAGCCGCGCCTGGTTCTGCACCGCGCCGTCGCCGAACTCGGCGCGGGCCACGCTTTCGGTGGCCGCCCGCTGCAGATCGTCCGACAGCCTGCCCAGCAGCAGGACCTCGCCCGTCTCGGAGCGCTGCGCACGGAACCATGGCGGCCCCTCGTCGCTCGCATCCGGCCGGGGCAGCACCGGGTAGAGCGTGAAGACCTCGGGCAGATCGTTTTCCAACCGCCCGACAACACGGTCGAAGAGCGCCTCGTCCGTGCCCTGCAGCGCGGTCAGCGTGACGTCCACGTCCGAAAGCTGAACGGTGCCGCCGCCGAGCTCCGCGAGCGCGGCGATGGCCAGTTCCGCGGCATCCGGCCAGTTCGGCGAGGGCACGCCCAGGCCGAGCGGGCAGTTCGCCTGCCGGGGATCGGGCAGGCCGGCGGCAATGGCCGCGGCGAGAATCCGCGAGCGCCCGCTTTCGGTATGGGCCGAGCAATCGAGCAACCGCGCTTCGCCGTCGGTGAGTTGCAGGCGCAGCGTGAACGGCGCGATCACGGGCCGCGGGGCCCGGATATCGAGACGCAGGTTCACCCCGCGGGGCGTGGCCTGGCGCAGCACGCTCTCGATGCGGAGCTTCTCTTCCTCGCTCGGCGCGCTTCCGGTGATCTCCACGTCCTGCGCGCCGATCGAGATCTGGGAGCGAGGAAGCAGCTCGAGTGCCTCCAGCGCAAGGCCCAGCGCACGGGCCCATGTCTCGGGCGCCGGATAGTCGGCCGGCTCGAGAAAGTTCGAAACCGGTCGCCCGCCGGCCAGTGCCGCCACGGTTTCGACGAAGGCGTCGGTATCACTTTCGAGCGGCACCAGCCCGATCAGCGAAACGCCGGCGTCGTTGCGCAGGATTTCCACGGAGAAGTCCGGCACGAGCGCGGTATCGCTGGCGGCGACATCCATCCCGTCGATCACCCGCGCGGCGTCGATCACCTGCCCCACGGCGGAGATTGCACGGGTGCGTATCACCTCCGAGGGCGCGGTTCCCGACATGCGGATCTGGAGGCCGTCGGCCTCGACCTCCGCCCAGTGGTAGCCCGCACCATCGAGGGCGGCTCGGGTATCGATTTCGGAACGATCCTCGATCAGGTCCACCGCCGTGATGGCCGCGGCGACGGCGCCCACGCCGGCAAGCCCGAAGGCGCCCAGCATCAGCAGCGCGCCCGAAACCCGCGCGGTCAGCCCGGTGCCCTTCGGGCGGCGCAACCTGAACCTTATGCGCGAACGGCTTGTTGCCGGTTGCGGCGTGGGTTCCGAGAGGTGGAGTCTACGCAAGGGCGGCGCCTATCAGGAATGCGACCGGCAGGAGCCCGGCATCGCGGTTGGAGCGAAACAGCTTCAACAGGCGCCCGGAATCATCGGGATCGAAGCGCCGAAGCTGCCATGCAAGATGCCATCCCATCGCCCAGGGCGCACCCAGCGCAAGCGCCAGCGCAAGCGGATTGCCGCCGACGAGCGCTGCCACCACCGCTCCTCCCATCAGCGCCACCGCCGCCACGAGAAAGCGCCGCAGCCAGCGCGGGCTCGCATCGCCGAAGAGGAGCGCCGTGGATTTCACGCCGATCAACGCATCGTCCTCCGCATCCTGGTGGGCATAGATGGTGTCGTAGAACAGCGTCCAGGCGATGCCGGCGAGGTAGAGCAGCACGGGCGCCGCGGACAGCGAGCCGGTGTGTGCCGCCCAGGCGAGCAGCGCGCCCCAGTTGAACGCAACCCCGAGAAAGAGCTGCGGCCACCAGGTGAAGCGCTTGGCGAACGGGTAGATCGCGACGGGCAGAAGCGCCAGAACCCCGAGCGCGATGGCAAAGGGGTGGAACGTGACGAGAATCCCGAAGGCCAGAAGCGATTGCGCCACCGCCCAGGCCAGCGCCTGCCTCGGCGAGACCTGGCCCGAGGGAATCGGGCGTGAGCGCGTACGGGCCACGGCACCGTCGACCTCGCGGTCGGTGATGTCGTTCCAGGTGCAGCCGGCGCCCCGCATGAGAAAGGCCCCGATGGCGCAGCCCAGGGCGATCCACGCATCGTACCAGCCGAAACGGCCGGTGGAGGCCGAGGCAAGCAGCAAGCCCCACCAGCACGGCAGCAGCAGCAGCCAGGTGCCGATAGGCCGATCGGCCCGCGAAAGCCGCAGATAGGGGCGGCTCCAGCCCGGTGCGAGCCGATCCACCCAGTTCCCCGCGACGGCATCGGCGACCGAGGTGTCGGGCGCTGGCGTCTGGGGCGTGCTGGGCATACGCTGCGGTCCATGGCTGGGGCGAAGATCAGGCTGTATGTAGAGCAGCCCCTCGGGCAGGGGCAATCGGTTCCTGCCGAGGGCGGGCAGGCGCACTACCTCTTCGCGGTGATGCGCCTCGGCCCCGGCGACAGGGTGGCGCTCTTCAACGGCAGCGAAGGCGAGTGGGAGGCCGAAATCACCGAAGCCTCCAAGCGGCGCGGTCTGCTGACCTGCCTGCGGCAAACCGCCCCGCAGCGCGACCCGCCCGACCTCTGGCTTCTTTTTGCCCCGATCAAGAAGAGCCGCACCGATTTCATCGTCGAGAAGGCGGCCGAGCTCGGGGCGCGGCGCATCATGCCCGTGCTGACCGAGCACACCAACGCCGAGCGCATCCGCCGGGACAGGTTGCAGGCCCATGCGGTGGAAGCCGCCGAGCAATGCGGGGGCACCTTCGTGCCCGAAGTCGCCGAGCTCACGCCGCTGGCGCGCCTCCTCGCGGAATGGCCGGCCGACCGCGACCTCGTATTCTGCGACGAGACCCGCACGGCCGCCCCCGCCGGCCTGCCTCCCGGCGGAAGCGCGCGCGCGGGGCTGCTGATCGGCCCGGAGGGCGGCTTCTCGGAGCGCGAGCGCGCCCGCATCGCGGCCGTTCCGCGCGCCCAGCCGGTGAGCCTCGGCCCGCGGATCCTGCGTGCCGATACCGCCGCTGTCGCCGCGCTGACCCTCTGGCAGGCGGCCCGGGGCGATTGGCGATGAGCCCGGCCGCCGCGCCCGCCACGGGGCGGCTTTGGCACCCTGCGACCGGTCTTGGCATCGCCCCCCGGCGGGGCTATCGGCGGAAGCGAAACACTCGGGAATCGGAGGTCGGTCCATGAGCTTCGTGCGCAGCGGGGCGCGCGCGGTCCTGCGGCGATGGGGCGGGCTTGCGGGGGCCGTCGCCGTCGTTCTTGCCGGCGCCTATCTCGCCCTCGCCGGCTACGGCATCTACCGCTATGTGGGCGGCGCGGCGGTGCTGGCCGGCGCGCTGGCGGCCTGGGCGGCCTGGCAGCGCATGCGGTTCCGCAGCGGCGGTGGCGGCGCGGGTGTGGTACGCGTGCGCGAGGGGCTCGTCGCCTACTACGGCCCGCTCACGGGCGGCGCGGTGGCGCTTTCGGAGATCACCCTGCTTGAGCTCGATCCCACCGGCCACCCGGCCCATTGGGCACTCTGGCAGCCCGGCCAGCCCGTGTTGCGTATCCCGACCGATGCCGAGGGCGCCGATGCGCTGTTCGACGTGTTCGCCAGCCTGCCCGGCATCGACACCGAACGCATGCTGGCCGAGTTACGTCGCGCACCCGATACCCCGGTGACCATCTGGCGCAAGCCGCTCCGGCGCCTCGAGTAACGCCGCGGCCGCCGCCGGGCGTGCGATTGACACTCCCCGCGTTTCGCCCCACCACTGCGCGCCACGGCACGGCCGAGACCGGAGACGCACCCCATGTCCATTCCCCAGTCCGGCGGCGGGCCCATCGACCGGCCTGAAGCCCTCGCCGAATATCTCGAATCCGGCTGCAAGCCGCGCGAAGAGTGGCGGATCGGCACCGAGCACGAGAAGTTCGGCTACTGCCGCCACACCCACCTGCCCCTGCCCTACGAGGGCCCGCGTTCGATCCTCGCGATTCTCGAGGGGCTGCGCGACCGTTTCGGCTGGGCACCCGTGGAGGAGGCCGGAAAGCTCATCGGGCTCGAGAAGGACGGCGCCAACGTGTCGCTCGAGCCAGGCGGGCAACTGGAGCTTTCGGGCGCGCCGCTGCGCAGCATCCACGAAACCTGCGACGAGGTGAACGCGCACCTGCGCGACGTGCGCAGCGTGGCCGACGAGATCGGCGCCGGCTTCATCGGGCTCGGGGCCGCGCCGGAATGGCGGCACGAGCAGATGCCGATGATGCCGAAGGGCCGTTACCGGCTGATGACGGACTACATGGCCCGCGTGGGAACGCACGGGCTCGCGATGATGTACCGGACCTGCACCGTCCAGGTGAATCTCGATTTCTCCTCGGAAGCCGACATGGTGCAGAAGCTTCGGGTGGCCCTGGCCCTGCAGCCCGTGGCCACGGCGCTGTTCGCGAGTTCGCCTTTCTTCGAGGGCAGGCCCAACGGGCACAAGTCCTGGCGCTCGCGAATCTGGCGCGATCTCGATCCGGCGCGCACGGGCATGCTCCCCTTCGTCTTCGAGGAGGGATTCGGCTTCGAACGCTGGGCTGACTACGCGCTCGACGTACCGATGTACTTCGTCTACCGGGACGGCACCTATCTCGATGCGCGCGGGCAGAGCTTCCGGGATTTCCTCGAGGGCCGCCTGCCGGCGCTGCCCGGCGAGAAGCCAACGCTCTCGGACTGGGCGGACCATCTCACCACGATTTTCCCCGAAGCGCGCATGAAGAAGTTCATCGAGATGCGCGGGGCCGATGGAGGGCCGTGGCGCCGGCTCTGCGCGCTCCCCGCGCTCTGGGTCGGGCTGCTCTACGATCAGTCGGCCCTCGACGCGGCCTGGGATCTTGCCCGGGGCTGGGATGCAGAAACCCGCGAGGCGCTGCGCGTGGCCGCCTCCGTAGACGGGCTCGCCGCGGAGACCCACGGCGTGAAGATGATCGAACTCGCACGAGAGGTGCTCGACATCGCCGAGGCGGGGCTGCGCGCACGGGCGATTCCGGGCGCGGGTGGCCTGATCCCCGACGAAACCCACTTCCTCGATGCGCTGCGCGAAAGCGTGGAGAGCGGCCAGACGCTGGCAGACGAGCTGCTCGCCCGCTACCACGGCGCGTGGCAGGGCGATCTCGGCCGGATCTACGGGGAATACAGCTACTAGGCAGGCGCCGGCCGCGCGCGCAGCTGCCGGAACCAACGCCCGTAAGGCAGCGCCGAACCCGGCATTGCAGGAACGCAGGCCGCACGCGCCGCCATCAGTGCGCCGCAAGCAGGGCGGTGCGCGTCCTGAAGGCCGGTCCGATCAGCGCCCGCTAGGCCTTCCAGCGCGCAAGCGCCTCTTCATCGGCCTGCCGTGCGGCGACCCACTCGGCCCCCTCGGCCGTGATCTCCTTCTTCCAGAACGGCGCGCGGGATTTCAGGTAATCCATCAGGAATTCGGCGCCCTCGAAGGCCTCTGCCCGGTGGCGTGCCGCGGTGGCCACCATCATGATCGGATCGCCGGGCAGAAGGCGCCCGTAGCGATGGATCACGAGGCTTCCCGTGAGCGACCAGCGCTCCCGTGCCTCGGCGACGATCGCCTCGATGGCGCGCGCGGTCATGCCCGGATAGTGCTCGATCTCCATCGCCTCCAGCCCGCCGCCGGGGCGATCCCGCACGATGCCGGAAAAGGTCACTACCGCGCCCGCGCCCGCAGCGCGCGCCTGTTCGGCATGGAACGCCGCAGCCTCGCGCCCGAAATCGAAGGCCTGCGCCTCGACCCGCACCTCCACCCGTCAGCCTCCCGTCATCGGCGGGAAGAACGCGATCTCCCGCGCGCCGTCTATGGGCGCCTCGAAATCGGCAAGCTCCTGGTCCACCGCCACGCGCAGCGAGCCCGTGTCGGCGAAGGCCAGCGCGTAGCGCTCTTCCCGGCCGCGCAATTCCTCCACGAGTTCGGCAACGGTGGCAGCATCGGTTTCGACCCGCTCCCCGGGCAGGCCGATGCGCTCCCGCACCCACGCGAAATAGAGCAGATCGACTGTCATGGCATCTTGCTCCCTTCGATTGCGCGCCCGCGGCATCAGTCCCGCAGGAAGGGGCGCGCCTTGGAGTAATAGTCCCACCCGGTGGCCAGCGTCAGCACCGCGGCAAGCCAGATGAGCGCCGTGCCGCCCCAGGCGAGACCCGCTTCGAGATGAGCGAGGCGCCCCAGCCCGACAACATCTTCGACGCGCCCCTCGAAAATGTCCACGGCCATAGCCTCGCCGAGCCCGAACACCAGCATGCCGAGGTGATGCTCGGCAATGCCCCGCCCGAGCAGAACCGCAAGCGCCAGCATCTGCACCGTCGTCTTCCACTTGGCGAGCCGCGTGACCCTGAGCGTGCCCGCGGTGGCGCCGAGGAATTCCCGCAGGCCGCTCACGAAGACCTCCCGGAAGAGGATCGCCGTTGCCGGGATCACGAGAAGGGGCGGCATCCCCGCGTAGCCGCAGACGGCGAGGAGCGCGACCACCACCAGAAGCTTGTCGGCGATGGGATCGAGCATCGTGCCCAGCTTGGTGACCTGCCCCCAGCGCCGCGCGAGGTGGCCGTCCACCCAGTCGGTCGCGGCGGCGACGACGAAAAGCCCCAGGGCCGTCCAGTCCGCCGCCGGCCGCGGCAGCAGGACGAAGGCGAGCAGCACGCCGGGCGCGGCGAACAGGCGCAGGAGCGTGAGCAGGTTTGGCAGCGTGAGCACCATGGCCCGCCTTCTAGTGTGGAACGCGCTCCGGCGAAAGCGGGGCGGCGTCGCCCGGCCCGCCTTTCGGCCGCGGCCGTAGCCGTAGCCGCTCAGCCGCGGTCGTGGAAGAACTGGTAGATCTTCTCCGCGAGGGTTTCGGAGATCCCGTCGACCGCCTTGAGATCGGAAAGATTCGCCCTTGCCACCGCCTTGGCCGAGCCGAAATGCGTGAGCAGGGCCCGCTTCCGCGTGGCGCCTACCCCGGCGATCTCGTCGAGCGGCGTGGCCCCCACCGCCTTCGCCCGCTTGGCGCGGTGGGTGCCTACGGCGAAGCGATGCGCCTCGTCGCGCATGCGCTGGATGAAATAGAGCACCGGGTCGTTGTGCCGGAGCGCGAAGGGCCGCTTGCCGGGGCGATGGAACTCCTCCTTCCCGGCGTCGCGGTCGACCCCCTTTGCAACACCGACGGTCGCGATGTCCTCCACCCCGAGTTCGGCCATGATCTCGCGCACCGCGCTCACCTGCCCGGCGCCGCCGTCGATGAGCAGCAGGTCGGGCCAGGTTTCCCCCTCGCGGCCCGGATCCTCCTTGAGCAGCCGCGTGAAGCGGCGGGTGAGCACTTCCTTCATCATCCCGAAATCGTCGCCCGGGGTGAGATCCTCGCCGCGGATGTTGAACTTGCGATACTGGCTCTTGAGAAAGCCCTCCGGCCCGGCCACCACCATCGCCCCCACTGCATGGGCACCCTGGATATGCGAGTTGTCGTAGATCTCGATGCGGGCCGGCGGGCCGGGCAGATCAAAGGCTTCCGCCAGGTCGCGCAGGAGCCGCCCCTGCGTCGCGCTCTCGGCCATCTTGCGCGCGAGGCTCTCGCGGGCGTTGCGGGCCGCCCCGGCCACCAGCTCGGCCTTCTCGCCGCGCTGGGGAACGAGAAGCCGCACCTTGCGCCCGGCGCGCTCGGCGAGGAGCTCTTCCATCAGGTCGCGGTTCTCGATGTCGTGGGAAAGGAGCAGCATCCGCGGCGGCTCCTTGCCGTCGTAGAACTGTCCAAGGAAGGCCTCGAGAACCTCGGCATGGCTCTCGGTGCCACCGGTGCGCGGATAGTAATCGCGGTTGCCCCAGTTCTGGCCCGACCGGATGAAGAACACCTGCACGCAGGCCTGCCCGCCTTCCATGTGGAGCGCGACGACATCGGCTTCGTCCACCCCGCGCGGGTTGATGCCCTGGGAGGTCTGCACCTGCGTGAGCGCCCGGATCCTGTCGCGCAGGGCAGCCGCGCGCTCGAATTCCATGTTCTCGGCAGCCACCGCCATCTGCTCGGCGAGCGCCGCCTGCACGCGCGTTGACTTGCCCGACAGGAAACGCTCGGCGTCGGCGACGAGACGGGAATACTCGGCTTCGGTGACGTAGCTTACGCAAGGCGCGCTGCACCG